>DCUI01000250.1 GCA_002327785.1 Phycisphaerales bacterium UBA2218 | reverse complement strand
GGATTCGGCCCGGCGATCTCGTGGCCTGTGCGGGCGCTGGCTATGCCAGTCATGCGGAGATCGTTTGTGTGCCCCCGAACTTGTGTGTGAAGCTGCCGGAGGGAGCGGATCTGAAACTGGCCAGCTATAATAC
Organism: Phycisphaerales bacterium UBA2218; assembly: GCA_002327785.1. GTDB lineage: Bacteria > Planctomycetota > Phycisphaerae > Sedimentisphaerales > Anaerobacaceae > PLanc-01. The sequence continues at coordinate 10,110 of DCUI01000250.1, read as the reverse complement.
GCTGGGTGCAATTGCTCTGCAGGGTATCCGCCAGGCTGACTTGCGGCTGGGGGAGTCCTGCGTGGTGATTGGGCTGGGCTTGCTGGGCCAGCTTACCTGTCTCATGCTGCGTGCGAGCGGCATCAAGACGTTTGGCATTGATGTCGATGCATATGTGGTGGATCTCGCCCGAAAGCATGCTTGCGACCGGGCGTGGGTCCGCAGCGATGGCGGTATCGTCAGTGAGATTATGAATTGCACAGGTGGACTCGGGGTTGACGGCGTCATCATCACCGCCGGAACGACAAGTCTGGACCCCATCAATTTCGCAGGAGAGCTCGCTCGCAAGCGAGGGTGTGTAGTGGTTGTCGGCGGTATTCCCACCGGCTTCGAACGCGATCCTCATTGGTACAGGAAGGAACTCGAGCTACGGATGTCCTGTTCTTATGGACCCGGTCGCTACGATCCCGAGTACGAGGAGAAGGGAATTGACTACCCGCCGGCCTATGTGCGCTGGACGGAGAACCGCAACATGCAGGCGTTTCAAGACTTGGTCCACTCCAGCCGGATCGATTTGGGCTATCTGACGACGCACGAGCTGCCGCTAGAGGATGCCCCGAAGGCCTACGACATGATCGTCGGTCGCAGTGAGCCTTTTTTGGGCGTTGTGTTGAAGTACGATGTGCAAGACCCGATCGTCCGAGCAAGAATTGCCACCGGCACTGCAAGGGCTGAGACGAAGGTCCGCATTGCCTTTGTCGGAGCAGGGAGTTATGCCCAAGGCAATCTTCTGCCAAATCTTCGGTCTCAGAATGGTGATGTGTCGCTTGTGGGAGTCATGACTAGTTCGGGCACCACTTCCAAGCGGGTGGCAGAACGATTTGGATTCGAGTTCTGTACGTCTGATCCCAAGGACATTCTCGAAAATGACAAGGTCAACACCGTCTTCGTCGCCACGCGGCACGACAGTCATGCTCAATACGTCAAACAGGCCCTGTTGGCGGGCAAGCATGTCTTTGTCGAAAAACCGTTGTGCCTTACTCCCGAGGAGCTGACCGAAATCGAGGAGATTTGTGCCCGATCGGATGGTCGCCATCTGATGGTTGGGTTCAATCGTCGCTTCGCACCCTATGCGGTGGATCTCAAGAATCGACTGGGTACTGGTTCTATGTCTATGTTGTACCGGATCAACGCCGGCTCGATCCCGAAGGATAGTTGGATACAGGACGGGCAACTCGGTGGCGGCCGGATCGTCGGGGAGGCGTGCCACTTCATTGATTTTCTGACCTGGCTGTGCGGCTCGCTTCCAAAGTGTGTGCACGCAGTCGCATTACCGGATCCGCATGGCCTTAACGATACGGTTAGCATCAACCTGGAGTTTGCCAACGGCTCGATTGGCAGCATCAACTACTTTGCCAATGGCTCGAAGGAACTTGCCAAGGAGTACATTGAAGTGTACGCCGCCGGGCGGACGGGCATTATTCGAGACTTCAAGGAACTTGAGATCTACTCCTCTGGCAAGCCCTATCGGAAGAAGTCTCTCTCCCAAGACAAGGGCCAAGCCAGCATGGTGAAGGCATTCATCGGCAGTGTTCGCAACGGCGGCGCGCCGATCGTTCCTGTTGCCGAAAGTTTTGCCTCGACTCGCACGACATTCGCCGTACTTGAATCGCTCAGAACTCGCCAGCCGGTGGTGCTCTGACATATGACGCTCCGGGAGAGAGTTGAAAACTGTATCCAGGAGATGCTCGCCTATATTGAGGAGGCGGACTATGCGGGCTATGATCCTTATGACGCTCTCAATAGTCCGGTGATCAGTTACATCGGAGCGAGGAGCAAATGGGTCCGTGTCGCCGCGACTCATCTTGTCCGACGATCTCCCTGGAATTTGCGGCCTCTGTTGGGAATCCGCAAGGGGCACAACCCCAAGGGAATCGGTCTGTTCTTATGGGGCTACTCCAGACTCTACGCACTCTATAGGACGGATCGCTACTTGAAGAGAGTGGACTACCTACTCGAATTGCTCGATGCACTCAGATCGAAAGGGTATTCAGGGAACTGCTGGGGCTACAATTTTGACTGGCAATCGTGGACATTCCTGCGGCCGAAGGGCACACCGACGATTGTCAACACCTCGTTTATTGGTCATGCCCTGTTGGACTGCTATGAGCTGACGGGCAGGCGAAAGGCCTTGGAACTGGCGATCCCGATCAAAGACTTCATCCTGAACGACCTCCACCGGACGTGGGAGGGTGAGACGTTCTGTTTCAGCTATACCCCGGTGGATACTGAGGCTGTTCACAATGCCAATCTGCTGGGTGCCTCGATCTTGGCGCGACTTATGGGCTACGGGAATGGTCACAGCCTGGAGAGTGTTGTCTTGGCCAGCGTCGCCTACTCAATGCGAAGCCAGCGGCCTGATGGTTCCTGGTTCTACGCAGATACCGATATCCAGAGCTGGATTGACTCCTTTCATACAGGCTTCAATCTGCAAGCTATCCGCTATGTTCTCGATACCGGACTCGCGCCGCAGTGGCGTGCTGCATACGAAAAGGGTGTCAGATACTATGCCGAGAGATTCTTCCTCGGTGATGGCACTCCGAAATATTATCAGGATCGGGTGTATCCTGTCGATATTCATGCCCCGGCCCAGGCCATCAGTTTCTTCTGCCAGGAGCAGGAGGTATACCAGGATCTGACCGACCGGATCGTCGCCTGGGTGCTGGCGAATTTGTACAGTGGTAAGGGATTTTTCTACTTCAGAAAAGGGAAGTTCCTAACGAATCGCATTTCCTACATGCGATGGTCTCAGGCATGGGCGTTCCACGCCCTGAGTGAATACCTCTTGCAGGAGAGCGAACGCAGGGTGTCTCTCAAACCACGCCGCATCAAGTCAGTCGGCAATTGATGTTCCAGAATCCCTCTTGTTAGGTCTGCTCGTGTCGGAATCTGCGTCAAGCACAGAATCCAAAGTCGTGTCTCTCTGGAAAGGACCAAGTCGCTATCCTGACGACTGTCTAGGTCATCCTTCAGAAGCGTATCCCGAGTATCCATTCCGGGAGATCTCTTCCGTGGAGAACGTCGCGTACGATGCGCTGAGAATGTCCCTGAAATTTCTTGGCTTGGATCAGGAGCACTATGGCTCCCGACAATGGAATCCTCTCGGGCCAATAGTGAAGCCGGGGGACCGTGTCCTGATCAAGCCAAATTGGATTCGAGAGGGCCATGCTGTTCGAGCCGACGAATGGGAACAGGTCATTACTCATCCGTCTATCATTCGAGGCATACTCGATTATGTCTATATCGCTCTTCATGGGCAGGGGCAGGTGGTCATCGCTGATGGTCCGCAAACAGATTCCGATTACGATGAGATCCTGCGTCGCACTTCTGTCATGCACCTCATTTCGCTATTTCAAGAAAAAGGTTTGAGTGTGTCGGTGCTCGATTTGCGACGAGAGCACTGGGTTCAGAAGGGCGGGATCACGTGCGCCCGTCATGTGTTGCAGGGAGATCCCCTCGGTCACACTACTGTTGACTTGCATGCCGCGAGCGAGTTTCAGGAGTACAGTCTCAGCGGGCGCTTCTACGGGGCGGACTACGATGCGCGCGAGACGGTGCGCTATCACAGCCAGGGTCGCCATTGTTATGTGCTGTGCCGTACGGCTCTCGAAGCGGATGTGATTATCAATCTGCCGAAGATGAAGACACACAAGAAGACCGGGATTACGCTAAGCCTAAAGAACATGGTGGGTGTGAACGGCCACAGGAACTGCCTGCCGCACTATACCGTTGGTACGCCTGCCCAGGGCGGTGATGAGTTCCCTGACGACAGGCGAGGTAGCAGGGTTCAGAGTGCCGGCATCGCGGGTCTCAAACGCTGCTTGACCGTGGCCGGGGGGCGTGGAGGGCCCTTCATTCGTTCCATTCTGCGACTGGGTCGGGTGGCGTTCGGGGACACGAGCAGGGTGATCCGATCCGGGAACTGGTACGGAAATGACACGTTGTGGCGGGCTGTCCTGGATCTGAACAAGGTATTATTTTACTTCGATGGGAGCGGAAAGGAGCGTCCGTGGCCTCGTCGATACCTGACCATCGTGGATGGCATTGTTGCGGGAGAGGGCGATGGTCCTTCCTCGCCGAGCAAGAAGGCCGCGGGAGTCATTCTTGCGGGACTCAATCCCGTTGCTGTCGATACCGTGTGTGCGACGATTATGGGTTTTGACTTTGAGAGCATACCGCTGCTTGACCGCTCCTGGCATATCGCGCGATATCCGCTGGTTCAATTCAAGCCTGACGATGTGGTGTGTCAATCCAATGTCGTGCAGTGGTGTGGCCCGTTGACGCATCTGAAGAATGCCTCGCATCTTGGATTTCGTCCCCATTTCGGCTGGGTCGGCCACATTGAGCGGGACAGCCTCCACGGCACAGTCAAACAAGTTGTGAATCGTTAGGCCAAGGTAAGCAGAAATCGCATGCAGGGAGTACTGAGAAAAGTATATGAAGGACTGCCGCCATCTCTTCGGAAAATGGTATGTCGGCTTCCGTACGCGTGGCTTGCGGGTCAGGGCTACCGGAGAACCTTACGACTGTGCCGCAGGCTTGATGTGATGCCCAGATCCGATATCGTTGCTTTCCAGAAGCGACAACTTGCGGCATTGCTTGAATTCGCTGTGCGGGAGGTGCCGTTCTATGAGTCTCTTCGGAACGTCGTCATGCGGCTGGATCCTTTCAGCGCTCTAGAAGAGTTTCCCCTACTCTCAAAGGAAGATGTCCAGAGGGACTTCGAAAGGATGACCCCGCGGTCAATTCGCAGGATAGCCCATCGTGAACGGACAACCGGCGGCTCTTCCGGAAATCAACTTAGATTTCTGGAGGACGACTCTACCTACGCCAGAGAAATGGGCTTCATGCATTCTCAATGGGGGCGCGTGGGGTACACAACCCGGAGCAAGAAGGCGACATTCAGAGGGGCCGAGTTCCGTGGACGTGGGGATTCAGTACTTTGGCAGGAGAATCCACTTCACAACGAACTGCAATTCTCCCCCTTTCATATGAATGAGGGGACTCTCGGTCTGTATGTGAAGAAGGTGGCTGAGTACCGGCCAGAATTTCTTCATGGCTATCCATCCGCGATTGACGTCCTCGCGGAATACGTCGTTCGTCACGGCCTCCAAGCCCGTGTGCAGCCAATCAAGGCCGTTCTTCTCGGTTCGGAAAGTTGCATGTCTGAACAGAGAGAGCGGATTGAAAGAGCATTTGCAGCAAGGGTTTATACGTTTTACGGCCAGAGTGAGAGAGTCGTCTTGGGCGGCGAATGCGAGTGGAGCCAAGCCTACCATGCATTCCCTGCTTACGGCGTTCTTGAGGTTTTAAGGGAAGATGGAAGCCGGTGTTCAGAAGGAGAGCAGGGGGAGATCGTTGGCAGCGGCTTCCTGAATCGCTCGATGCCGCTTATTCGCTATCGTACGGATGACCAAGCCGTTAGAGAGCCGTCTTTGTGTAAGTGCGGCCGCTGTTGGGATCGATTCTCCAACGTGCAGGGCAGACGTGCCGTGGAGGGATTCGTGGTGGGTAGAAGCGGATCGAAGATCACGGCTACCGCTCTCAACATGCATGGGGATGTCTTCCGGAATGTCATTCGATACCAGTACGGGCAGAGTATCCCGGGGCAGCTTGTCATCAGAGTCATTCCAAGTTCCGCTTACTCGTCCACCGACGAGGAGAGGATTATTGCGGCCCACGGACGAAGACTCTGGGGCGAGATGGATGTGCTTGTCGAGATTGTGCAGGATATTCCTCTGACGAGTTCAGGCAAGCAACGGCGGGTTGTCTCCGAAATCGTGACAGGGGATGTCTTGGAGTCGGGGGACCGTTGACGTCAGCTCCAGGATGGAACTGCATGCCCTTTCAGTTTGCCAGTTACCGCAGGTGTCGCGTCTTGGTGTTGCAGGAATTGCATGCTATTCATAGAGTTTATTTCAGTGGAGTGATGTTTTGGCTCTGTCGTGCGGCTAGTCCGAGAATGTTGGCGGTACGTATGGCATCTGCGGATTGTGTGTATTCAACTCGTAATGGGGTGGTCAATGAATGGCATACAATGGTTGTCATCTGCCATTGCGGATACGGAAGTGATTTATCTTGTTTGTCGTGCAGGCCTGCGTGTTGTGCATAATGGGGCTAGATACCTTATCCTCTTCGTGTTGGTGCTGTTCGTCATGGCATTTGTGGGTGCCACCGCAAGGGCGGACTGGACTCCTCCAATTGGCGTACCCGTACCACCGTGGGGGATGACGCAGACCCATATGATGTACGCGGAGGCCGGTCAGACCTACAATTATGGGTCTGGTGCCGAGCCGTATCGAATCGGTCCGGATGGGCCGTACACCCACTACATCGACAACACCGATCCCAATGCCACGGACGCCTCGAACCCCTACGGCACGGTAGCCAAGCCAAGGCTCAATTTGCCGGATATGAGATATTTGGCCGCCGGATCGGTCGTCCAGATCCGAGGTGGGCCTTATGGGGTTTGGGGACAAGTTGCCGCCCAGTTGTTTGTTGAAGCGACGGCGGAAAAGCCGATATTCATAAGGGGGTCTGTTGGGGACAGGCCGGTCATGCACCACACGTGGTTCTTTGAATGCAGCTACCATGTTGTGGAAAACATTGAGTGGGACTTCGACCAGCAAGAGCGTCGTGCTGTATATTTCGGCGCCTTCGGAAACGCAAGACATCACGTCGCGGTCAGGAACTGCCTGTTTCACAACATGAAGGACGTTCCGATGCAGAGCGTATCGGCTATTCGACTACGGAACAACGAGAACAACCTGAACGTGGTCGAGAACATACTCATCTACAACAACGCATTCTATAACCTTGGAAAGGATCGCGTAACGGCGGTCAAGATGGATCATTGCGGGTTGTCTATCGACTCGAACGTGCAGAATGTGTGGATCGTGGACAACGAGTTTCATCACATCGGCGGGGACGGACTGCAGGTGTCCTGCGATTACCCAGAGTCCAATCATGTAGTTCCGAATCACATCTATATCGGCAGGAACACGTTTCACGACAATTATGAGAATGCGTTGGACCTGAAGAAATGCACCGATGTGGTGATCTCGCAGAATACCGCTTATAACTTCGGTCCAGGCTACGGTGGGTCCTCGCCTCCTTTCCGCTACGGGATGGGGGAGGGGCACTTGGACCCCGGTAGGCGGGAAAGAATCTGGACGCTGTTCAATAGAGTTTACAACTCTACATCCCCCGATGGCGCATTTCTTGCGTTCAGCGATGAGAGCGATTGCGTCGAGCCCTACGCGAAGGACATCTATTTCATTGGGAATCTGGTCTACAACTGTCATAGTGAGGCCGGGGACGCTGCGGCGTTCGTCAAGTGGAACCAGGAGAGCATCTACTACATCAACAACACTGTCTGGAACTGCGACACAGGATTCAAGCTCAGCATGGAACGGAGACGAACGTGGACGATTGACGAAACGCCATACTCTGAGGTGATTGAAGGCACCGTCTTGATGGTGAACAATATCGTCGGGGATATGCACAACGGGGCGCAGAGCCCGTGGAACTACCACCTGATGGTTAGTGGCACAGAGACATCTCATGCAAAGATGTCCATGTCGAACAATCTGTTCTACGACGACGATGGGGTGTCATCCGTGAAGAGAAGCGTCTACGACGACGCCAATGACCTGACCCCGACTTCAACGGATTACACAGTAACGCAGTGGATTGAGGCTCATCCGACGCAATCCGTTGGCTTTGTGCAGGGCGATCCGCTTCTGCGGAATCCGGCGGGGGCAGACTTCCGACTTACCTCAGACAGTGCGGCGGTTGGTGCTGGGACGGCGTCTGAAACGGTGCAGGCGATCTTTGATTGGTATGAAGAGCTGTACGGAGTGGACATCTCGTACGATTTTGCAGGCAACAGGAGATCATTGCCCTGGGATATTGGGGCTTACGAATACGGAGCGGTTATCGCGAGTTATACTGTGAGTATCACCGCTACCAATGGATCTGTCGCCAAGGTGTTGGACAAAGATAGCTACATGCACGATGAATCGGTCACTCTGACGGCGACGCCTGCCTCAGGATATCGTTTTGTGAACTGGTCGGGCGATCTGTCCGGGAGTAGCAATCCGGCGACACTGGTGATGGATGGCAGTAAGTCGGTGACCGCGTTGTTCGCCAGCAATGTGCATACGCTGACCATCAGCGCTACTGGCGGGACTGTGACGAAGAGCCCGGACAAGGCCAGCTATGAGTATGGCGAGAGTGTCACGCTCACCGCTTCGGCCGATGCGGGGTATAGTTTCACCGGGTGGTCGGGGGCGGCGTCCGGCACGAACAGTTCGGTCACGATCACCATGGATGGCGACAAGTCCGTCACCGCGAACTTCGCCGCGATCAGCTATACGCTTTCGATCGCAGCGGCGAACGGCTCCGTGGTGGCGAATCCTCAGAAGGCCGGCTACTCCTATGGCGAGAGCGTGAGCCTCCAGGCCGTGCCGAGTACCGGGTATCACTTCACCGGCTGGTCGGGATCGCTGTCGGGCAGTTCCAATCCCGCCAGCATCGTGATGAACGCCGACAAGTCGGTGACCGCCGCCTTCGACGTCAACACATACACCCTCACCACGAGCGCCACCAATGGCTCCGTGGTGAGAAACCCTCAAGCCGCGAGCTACACACACGGCTCGACCGTCAGTCTTCAGGCGGTTGCCGCCGAAGGGTATCAGTTCGCCGGCTGGTCTGGGGCCGTCAGCGTNNTCATGGACTCCAGCAAGTCCGTGACGGCTGCCTTCACCGTCAACACCTACACGCTCACCACCAGCGCGACCAACGGTTCTGTGGTGAGAAGTCCTGAATCCGCGACCTACACGCACGGCTCGACCGTCAGTGTGCAGGCGGTTGCCGCCGAGGGGTACCATTTCACCGGCTGGTCGGGCGCCGTCAGCGGCAGTTCCAATCCGGTGAGCCTGGTCATGGACTCCAGCAAGTCCGTGACCGCGGCCTTCGCCGCCAATGCCTATACGCTGTCGATCAGCGCCTCCAACGGCACCGTGACGGCCAGCCCCAATCAGGCGACCTACACTCATGGCGAGGTCGTCACCCTGACCGCGGCGCCGTCTACCGGCTACAGTTTCAGCAGTTGGTCGGGCGATGCCTCCGGAACGGCGGCTTCCACGACGGTCACGATGGACGGCAACAAGTCCGTCACCGCAGCCTTCGCCTTGAACACGTACACCCTGAGCGTCAGTTCCGCCAACGGTACGGTGACCAGGGACCCCGTGCAGGCGACCTACACGCACGGGCAAACGGTCACTCTGACCGCGGTTCCCGCGACCGGATACAGCTTCAGTTCCTGGTCGGGAGACCTGTCCGGCACGGCGGCGTCTGCAACGATTACGATGGATGGCGACAAATCGGTCGCTGCGGGCTTCACGATCAACAGCTACACGCTCAATACCAGCGGCGCGAACGGTTCGATCACGAAGAACCCGGACAAGGGCGCCTACAACCACGGCGAGACGGTCACGTTGCAGGCAGTACCCGCGGAGGGCTACAACTTCGTGAATTGGTCCGGCGATCTGGCGGGCAGCGCCAACCCGGCGACCCTGGTGATGGATTCGAACAAGACCGTGGCCGCCGCCTTCGCGGCCAATACGTACACCCTGCAGACGAACGCGACGAATGGATCGGTCACGCGAACGCCGGACCAGGCCAGTTTCACCTTTGGCGAGACGGTCACTCTCACGGCCGTTCCGGGAATAGGCTACAGTTTCAGCGGTTGGTCCGGTGATGCATCCGGCTCGACGGCGACGGTCACCATCACCATGAACGCCGACAAGTCCGTAACGGCTGGCTTCATCGCCAACGCCTACACGCTTTCGGTCAGCGCCTCCAACGGCTCGGTGACGGTGAACCCGAGCCGGGAGACCTACGCCCATGGCGAGGTCGTCACCCTGACCGCGGTTCCGTCGGTCGGCTACAGCTTCAGCAGTTGGTCGGGCGATGCCTCCGGAACGGCGACCTCCACGACGGTTACCATGGACTCGAACAAGTCTGTGACCGCGGCCTTCACCTTGAACACGTACACCCTGAGCGTCA
>DCUI01000088.1 GCA_002327785.1 Phycisphaerales bacterium UBA2218 | reverse complement strand
CCAGGATGAACTCGGCTGCACCCCGGAGGATTGGGTAGGCCCGCTCCCGCAGAAAGGTCCTATCCTGGGTGAACTCATAATGGTCCCACAGCGACATGGCCATCCACGCCCCGGCCAGCGGGTCCAGGACCCCATTTTCGAACTGCGAACTCGCTGTCGAGCCGCTGGGGGTCGTCCTGCCAAAGGGATTCGTAGCGGTGAAAGCCACCCAACCCTCGGCATCATAGAGTCGACGTGCCGAGATCCTCCCCCTTTCGGTCAGTCTGAGGAACCAATCCGCCAGTGGACCGAACGTCTCCCTCAGATTCGTCGCATCAGCGGGCCAGTAGTTCATCTGCAAGTTGATGTTCAGGTGATAGTCCGACTCCCACGGCGCCCACATCGACTCATTCCAGATCCCCTGCAAATTCGCCGGCAGCCGTCCCGGACGCCGGGAACTCGACATGAGCAGGTAGCGCCCATATTGGAAGTACAGAGCGGCCAATGCGGGGTCGGCCTCCCCTGCCTGGACCCTTTTGAGCCGCTCGTCCGTGGGGATTGAGTCTCGATCCGACCCCCCCAGGTCGAGCGAAACCCGTTCGAACATGGCGCGATGTTCCGCCACGTGGTCGCGCCGCAAGGCGTCCCATGATTTCTCGGCCACTCTGTTCAGTATGGCCTCGGCCCGGCGTCCCGGATCGAGCGAGCGGTCATAGTTCATCATGTCCAAGTTGTAGTCCGTCGCCGCCGTCAGAAGCAGGATCGCTTCGTCCGCATTCTCGATTCGCAGAGCATCGCCGTCAGACCGACAAGTCCCCCCTTCCGTGCGGACGAGCATACGGGCGGCGAACTTCATGTGCGCACCACCAGGCCCTGATCCCCCGGGGTTGTCGTCGTAGCCTTCCGGCGCAGGGATATCCATGATCTGACCGTCCATATACAGACGGTTGGACCCGGCCACAGTCACCTTCATATCCTTTTGGCGCGTCAGTTGAACTCGGGCGCGAATCATGCCAGGCTTCGAAGCAAAGAGATGAATGGCTATGACATCATCCACGGCCGATATCAGGATTTCACGCCCCATGTGGACATCACCGACGCGGTATTCCACCCTGGCGATGCCGGTGGGCAGATCCAGCTCCCGGCGATACGCCTGGACCTCCGCCGCATGGTCCATCTCGATCCACAAGTCCGCCAGCGGCTCATAAGAGCGAAAAGAAGTGGGAGATCCGGTGAGCTTTGCCAATCCAAGCTCCTGGGCTTCTGCTATTCTCCCCTCTAAGACAAGCCCCTGGAGTCTGCGCAGAGTCTCTGCAAAGCCCTCGGGATAGACATCCGTTGGCTCACCCGCCCATAGACTCTCCTCGTTCAGTTGAAGGTGTTCCTTCGGTACGGCGCCAAAGACCATCGCCCCCAACCGGCCATTGCCCAGCGGCAGTGCATCAGTCCATTTGGAAGCGGGCTCGTCATACCATAGCCGCACCTTCTGCTGTGCCAGCGTCTGGGCAGCCGACAGCAGCGTGCATAAAACCATCCACGACATTGTCACACGCCAATTCATTCCTGCTGCCATCCGCGTAGTCCTCCTATCGCCACCTTCATAATGCCCGAATCACTCATCCATCCCCCGATGCCTCGTGGCCTCGTCATCGATCCAATCTGCCTCCTCCCAGGTCATGCCTTTCCTGCCGGGCACCTTACGAGTTGGACCGGCCTTGTACACGGGACAAGACTTCGGCCCGTAGCAGAAGGTTTCAGATCGGTACCGCCGAACCGACGGATTCCACTGGTCGATGATCATCTCCACGGCCATCTTACAGCCCCAGATGCAGCTCTGGCACTTGGCCTCATACGTCTTTGCATCCAGCCGCCGATGGCCCCTGGCTCTATATGCCTCCAGCTCCAGCGGCACACCAAGCCAGGGCGGCGACTGTGCCACTTGTTGTTCTGCCCGCTCCAGAACCTCCAGGCCGCTCGTCTTGTAGAACTCCACGGGTTCGATCCGCGTGTCCGCCACCGGCTCCGACATGCCAGAGACAATGTCTCCTGCCTGGAATTGATGCTTGGCATGAGCGCCCTTGCCGATGCCGACGGAGAACTCGCGGTTCTCCTCTCCGATCGTCCCCTGGAATCGAAGGCCATAGCCCAAGTAGGTGTGACTGCGCTCATCAAACGAACGCGTCAGCCTGATCCGTGGCTGGACCGAGATGACCTTTCCAAGCCATGACAACTTACCCGGCTTTGCAGATCCCGGCGGATACATGTCCATCTCAAACCTCTCCTGCTCTCCATCCCAGATCCGACGACACACCAGAAACAACGCCTCATTCTACTACGCCAACTTCTCCGTGACCATGCATGTCTCTCACAACCTCACCCGCGGCACAATCAACGCGAGGCAATTCATGCACCGTAGCTCTTCTCTGTCCAGGGCCGGCGAGATAATAGCGGCCATCCTGCATTCTCGGCAGACGACAATCCCGGTCTGCTCACACATCTTCTGGCCCGTTTCACTCTCGAAACCCCAGTATTCGTGCGGCTTCCTCACGTTCCTGAACTGCCGCAGCCGCAGGTCCACGAAGTACTTTGTTGTCCCATGCTGGACCACGGGCAGCACCCAAGTGCCGTCAGCATCTTCCGCTTCCATTTCCATTTTCATCACCTCCATGCCCACCAATCTGACGTCGGTTTGCTCGATGACTCTCCATGTGATGCTCCTTTTTGCGTCTCGCTTCGGTCCTGTACCACTGCTTTCGAAACCAGCGGCCAAGCTCTGCGCGATTCACGGGTTTCTTGACACGGTTGATGGCCTGCTCGATTTCCTCCCGCCACGCTACGGTGATGAGCAGGGCCAGCTGCTGATCCCGACCATCAATTGAACCTGTCATGTGAACCACCTCCGAGCCGAAAGCGGCTCTGTGTCAGACAAGAGCCGCTTCGCCCGGATGAAGGATGAGCACCTGGGCAACCAAACGACTGCAGCCCTCTTATGTCTTTCGGCCTCATACCGTCGCGCCTGCCTGACCGTGGGCATCGACTGCGAAAGTATGCCATTCTGTATTCTGCATCTGCCTCACCATCCTCCGGCCCTGCGGCGAATGCATGTCGACGGAGTCGCCCGCGTCATTGACATTCCGAAACTGCCTGCTGGCGACATCCACCAGGAATTCTCTGCCGCCCCATTCGACGACTGGCAGCAACCGTGCTTCTTCACTTTTCATCCTCAGCACCTCCGGGCACCGCTTTGATGGCGGTTCGCCCGGATTGACGAACCGCCATCCTCATATTCACTGACGAGAAGCTCGCATACATACAGGCCTTCACGCTTCTCACGCTCGTGGACTTCATACCTGCGGATCTTCTCCGGCATGCCGCATTGCCGCCGGTTCCAGAGAACGGTACAATGCCCCTGAAATGTCCCGGTGGTCCAGACTTCGGGGAGCCACGATGCCGGATACCGAATCATCACAGCCAATAACGCCGCCCAGTCGCGCACGTTTCGCGACCACGCATTGGACCGTGGTTCTGGCGGCTGGGTCGCCTGATTCGTCACGTTATCGTGAGGCTCTGGAGACACTCTGTCGAACGTACTGGTTTCCTCTGTATGCGTATTTACGCCGCCAGGGATACAGTACTCATGATGCTGAAGACCAAACTCAGGCCTTTTTGGCTCATACACTCGAAAAACACGACCTGGTCCGTGCTGATCCCAATCGTGGGAGATTTCGCTCCTTCCTGCTGTCCATGCTGAAGCACTTCGTGGCGGATCAACGAGACCACGCGCATGCAAAGAAACGCGGTGGCGATAAGAAGCCCTTGTCATTTGATGTCGCGGAGGCCGAAGCTCGGTATGGACTGGAGCCATCGCGTCAATTGTCGCCGGACGTACTTTTCGAGAAGTCATGGGCTCTCACCATATTGAATCAGACCATGGTCCGTCTGAAAGCGGAGACAAGCCGGCGGGGGAAACAGGACCTCTTCGAGCATCTGAAGTCCCACTTGGCCGGACAAACACACACCATCCCTTATCGCGACCTGGCGGCAGAGTTGCGTATGACTGAAGGTGCCGTTAAAGTCGCTGTTCATCGTTTCAGAGCACGTTATCGTGAGCTTCTCCGGGAGGAGATCGCTCAGACAGTTTCCAACAGCACAGATGTTGAGGATGAAATCCGCACCCTCTTCGCTGCTCTCGCTTCGTAGAACTGAGGTTCTGCGGCAGACCGGTCTGGCCTTCGGGACGCCTGTTCGCAGCGGGCTTCTTCTAATGGACCTACCGGACGTACTGGGCAATAGTGCTATTACCACAGAAAATCTGCCCCAGGCATGTAACCTTTTGCCAACTTCTCCGAAGTAAGATGCGAAACAGCAGGAATTGACAACAGAGAGATTACCATGACTCAGAAAGACCGCTGTCCTCATTGCGGAGCTGGGCTACCCGCCAATGCGCCGGAGGGGATTTGTCCTCGATGCTTGATGCTGGCTGGCCTGGACAAGGATGCCGAGGCGATCAATGCGTGGGTCTGTGTTGTCGAAGGCCCCGGCACGACAATCGGCCGCTACCAGCTGCTCGAACTCATCGGTGAAGGAGGCATGGGCCTGGTCTACCTAGCCGAACAACAGGAGCCCGTGAAACGCCGGGTCGCCCTGAAGATCGTCAAGCTCGGCATGGACACCAGGCAGGTGGTGGCCCGTTTCCAGGCCGAGCAGCAGACGCTGGCCATGCTCGCCCATCCCAACATCGCCCAGGTCTTTGACGCCGGCATGACGGAATCCGGCCGCCCCTATTTCGTGATGGAACGCGTCCAGGGTACTTCCATCACTAAGTACTGTGATGAACATAAGTTAAACGTTGCCGAGCGGCTGGAACTGTTCAAACAGGTCTGCGAGGGCGTCCACCACGCTCATCAGAAAGGCATCATCCACCGGGACCTCAAGCCCTCGAATGTCCTCGTATCCACGCAGGGCAACCTGCATGTTCCCAAGATCATCGACTTCGGGGTCGCCAAAGCGCTGACAGAGCCGCCGACGGACATGACGTGTTTCACGCGGGAAGGCCAGCTATTGGGCACGCCGGAGTATATGAGCCCCGAGCAGGTGGATCTGGCCCGTGCCGACATCGATACCCGCTCAGACATCTACTCCCTCGGCATCCTCCTCTACGAACTCCTGGCTGGCGTGCTACCTTTTGACCAAAAATCGTTCAAGAACGGCGGCTTCGCAGAGATCCAGCGGACCATCCAGGAGGAGGAACCCACCCCACCGAGCACGAGGTTGACGAGCCTGGGAGCGAAAGCCCAGGCAATTGCGGAGCGTCGAAGGACACAGCTCATCACGTTGGCAAGATGTCTACAACGAGAACTGGAGTGGATCCCCATGAAGGCCATGCGCAAAGACCGCACTCGTCGTTACCGTTCCGCCTCGGAGTTGGCCGACGACATTCAGAACTACCTGAACGGCGCGCCGCTGATTGCCGGCCCGGAATCCTCGGCGTACCGCGTCAAGAAGTTCGTCCGCAAACATGCTGGGGCTGTGACAACAGTAGTCCTGGTAGCCGTACTGATGGTCCTGGGCATAGTTGTCAGTACGGCATTGTCCTTCCAGGCCGAGAGAGCCCGTGAGAACGAGGCGGTGGCGCGTTCACAAGCGGAATGGGCTCGTGAGGAAGAGGCAACCGCCCGCGTCCAGGCGGAGAAGGCAAGGGAGAAAGAGGCCACCGCACGCTCACAGGTTGAACAAGCCCTGGTACGTGCTGAGAAAGCCGAAGAAGCCGCCCAGAAGCAGGCTGCTGAGTACCGGCAGTTGTCTTATATCTATGCCGTTGGGCTGGCCGATGTAAAATACCGTGAAGGAAATCTCCGCAATGTCCGACAGTTGTTGCAGTCTTGTCCTCCAGATCTAAGGAACTGGGAATGGTATCGACTCAACTACCTCCTTGATGAGGCGCTTCTCACATTGGCTCCTGGCTTCCCGGCCAGCTCCGTCGTGTTTAGCCCAGACGGCGAACTTATCGCCTCCGGGAGTCTTATGGGGAGCGTGATCAAGATATGGGCCGTCGAATCCGGCAAAGAGGTGTTGACCCTGAAGGGGCACAGGGCCAAAGCCATCTTGTCGATTGCCTTCAGTCCGGACGGTAGGCACATCGCCTCGGCCAGCGCTGATTGTTCGATCAGAGTCTGGGATGCAGGAACCGGCCAGGAAATCATGGTCCTCGAAGGTCACAGCAAACCGGCCCGCGCTGTTGCGTTCAGCCCTGACGGCACGGAGCTTGTCTCTGGCAGTTTCGACAACACGGTCAGGCTCTGGGATGCCTCGACAGGCAGAGAACTACGGATTCTCTCGGGCCACAAGGATATCGTCCCGTGCGTTGCCTTCAGTGTGGACGGTAGACAAATTGCCTCAGGAAGCTACGACCAGACAGTCAAGATTTGGGACGCCACGACCGGTGAAGAACAGAAGTCCTTCAATGTGGCCGGTCAGAAGGTCCTCGCAGTCGGTTATAGCCCAGACAACAAACGACTGGCTGTCAGTTGTTTCGGTGGGGCGATCCGGGTCCTCGACGTCACAAACGGTGAGCAGCTCATCGCTCCTAAGGGGCACGCGGACGGCCAGCCAGTCATGTCGGTGGTTTTCAACGGGGATGGAACATGCCTCGCATCAGGTGGTTATGATGGTACGGTGAGACTGTGGGATAGTACGACGGGAACGGAGTTGACATCCCTCGTCGGCCATACGAGGGGTGTCGGAAGCGTCGCCTTCAGTCCGGATGGCAGGCGTATCGCTTCTACTGGCTTGCCTCCTGATGCGGATGGGATCAAAGTGTGGGATGTAAGCACGGACAAGGAACGCAGGATATTTCGGGGGCACGAGCGATCGACATGCGCAGTGTTGTTTACCCCGGATAGTCGGCAGCTGATATCCGGCAGCATGGATGGGACAATCAAGATCTGGGATGTGTCTACCGGGAGAGAGACCAAGACGCTTACAGCACATGAGGGTCCTATCTTCTGTGCAGCTATCAGCACAGACGGCCGGTATATTGTGTCAGGGGGAGAGGACACAACGCTGAGAATCTGGGATTTCCCGGCTGGTCGAGAGGTCGGAAAGCTCTCTGGGCACCGGAAAGCCATTCATTCTGTGGCTTTCAGCCCAGATGGCACTCGAATTGTCTCCGGCAGCACCGATGGCACGGCAAAGGTTTGGGATCGTGCCACGGAAAAGGAACTCCTCTCTCTGGCCGGGCCGAGCGATGGGGTTCTCTGCGTGGCCCTCAGCCCGGATGGCACACGCGTCGCCGCCGGGGGCGTGGAGGTCGGGGCGGAGATCAGACTGTGGGATGCGTCAACCGGCAAGAATCTGAGGACGCTTTCTGGGCATACAGCGGCTGTCCGGGCTATTCTATTTACCCCGGACGGCAAGCGACTTGTCTCGGGGGCCGGCGATGCCACAATTCGAATCTGGGACGCTGCCAGCGGCGAAGAGGTGATGACGCTCTTTGGGCATAAGGACTACGTCGAGCCACTGGCCATCAGTCCCGACGGCACCCGTATTGTCTCCTCAGGTCGTGACGGTACAACAAAAGTGTGGGACACTGCCACAGGGGCGGAAGTGATGACTCTCACACAGCAGTCGAGTTGCATAGCGTTTAGTCCAGACGGAACGATGATCGCAGGCGGTGAAGGTCCTCAGGATGGAGACATCACCCTCTGGAAGTCCGGCCTTCGCTCTGCCGCCGGTGCTGCAGATGACAGTCGGGCATCGAGTACACCCAACTGATTCTTGTGGTCACTGCAAGTTTGGCTTCAGGGGAAGACTGTTCAGGAGGTACTGTAATGCGAAGGACGAAAGTGATTGTGCCAACTATTGTCGGAGCAGTTATCGTGTGTGGAATTGCTGTCTTCGGATATGCTGACAAGCCCGAAGGCCCGCCGAGCCTGCCGAAGCCCCTTCCGGTTCGCGTGACGGGTGGAATCGAAGGCGAAGGCGATCCTACGCAAGTACAGGTCAAATTCTTGGACGCCTCCTTCGGCGATTTGGCCAAGACGTACGCAGCCAACCCGGACGGTCCATTGGAGGCACTGGGTGTCAGAAACGGTACACGCACGCTGAGATACTACTACTGCGTTGCTTGTTCTCCGGATAACGTCCGTTGCTGCGACAATCCTGTGCATAATCCTGCGGATTACTACTCTCTTATAATCTACGGCGGAGCTTTGGAAGGCAAGAAGGAGACAGAACAGATTGTGTTCCCGGTCGGCTGCAACTGGGAGATTCGCAGTAAAGACCCCTACGGCGAGATCGCTGCCTTCGGCACTCTGGACACGCCTGTGATCTACAGAGAACACGACTAGCTTCGAACGTCTCCCAATTCATTTTCAAAGGAGAACCGCAATGCAATTCATGGCGACAATCACCTGGGAGCCCGGGAAAAGAGATGAGATGATCAAGAGAGCCCAAACCCTCGGCGTAACACCTCCTGAAGGGGTCAAGGTGCTCGGAGAGTGGATCGACGTTCACGGCGGCCGGGTTTTTCGGTTGGCTGAGGTCGAGGATCCCAAGTCCATGTTCGTGAGCAATTTGGGCTGGAGCGATCTCTGCAAGATCGAGGCGACACCTGTCCTCCCGTTGGAGCAGGCTATGAGTCTGATTCCGGCCAAGTAAGCCGGGTCTGAGGTCCTTGTCAACTTCTTCGGATTCGGCCGAGACCCAGGAGCCATGAGCTCGCCTGGGGCTGGGATTAGCCGGTCTTTTGGGCCCCATACCGTAAAATGAGGTCCTTGATGAGCCTTCCGTCACAATTGCCTCGATAGGCCGAACTGCCTACAGCGTCATACGATTCGGATACGACACGACCGAAGTCATGCCCTCATCTTCGGCGTACACGTCGTAGAACCCATCCCCCAGTCGGTCCAGTAGACCGTCCGACACAGCCTCCGACAGCCGTGCCCGAATCGTGTGCTCCGGCGTATCCGGCCTTTGCCGCAGTATCTCGATGTGCATCTCCCGGATGTGGCTTGCTCCGTTGGCATCCACGAACTCCAGGAGCATCGTCCTGATGGAAATGTCTGTCATTTTGTGCCTCCCCTGACCAGCGGCCAGGACTCAAGGGTGGCAACTGACCGCCTGATAGGGACAAGGCTGAAGGTCTTGCCAGACAACAAGAGACAGACTACAGTGAAAGGACGATCGCGGTTAGTATGGGAGTGACACTATGCCGAGCACAAGTTGCCACGATAACAGGAGCTGATGTGAAGCCGAAGAAGCAAAGGCAAGGGCGCAGGTCCGTCCGATCCAGGGCCGGTCGTAAGATGTCCGAGATGGTCTGGGAATTCGCCGGGGAGTTCATAAGGATGGGAAAGACGCTCCAGGACAGGCAGAACCGCCTTACCGCAGCTTCCAGCGCCTGGAACATGGCCTGCAGTCCGCCCGAGGCGAGACAAAGAGCCTTGGACAAGTACATCGAGAGCTACAGATCATACTGTCCTCGTGTGACCGAGGAGGAGCTCTCTGACATCCGCAGCGATATGGAGAAGCTGGTGGCCAGTAAGCTATCGCTCTTTCCAGACGTCCAGAAGCAGATCGTTCACGCAGAGATCTTCCCCGAGGCAGGGAAAGACCGCATTGCCGTCGCGTCAATGAGGCTCGAATAGGGACAGAGGACATGAGCAAGAAGCCAAAAGCACGCAAGAAGGCGACAAGGAGCCACACCTCGGAGGATCGGCCGCGATGCGGCCTGTGCGGCAAGACGGGCAAGCTGGCCAAGACTGAATGTTGCGATCACTGGATTTGCGACGATGAAGAAAGCTATCGTCCATTCTCGTATGCCCACAACAGCTGCCACAGGAATCATCGTCGGTATACGCTGTGCGGCTATCACTACACCGAGGGCCATCCAGGCGACTGGAAGACCTGTTCGAAATGCCGCAAGACCTTCGAGCATGAGGTCGAAATGTACGTCTATTACGGGACAAACGAGTACAACTTTGAGAAGCTCAAGAACCCACCGAAGTACAAGCCCACGCACTGCTCGACCTGCGGGGCCGTGATCATCCTCGGTGAAGGCGGATATTCCACCCGGGGTGGGGAGTACCTCTGCGGAGCATGCACGAGCGCCGAGTTTCCTGATCTGGGTAGGTAATCGGCCGCCGCCGCAGGTAGACGTACCGCGGGATGACTTTTCGGGGGCCGTTGCCCGCTGTGTCTTTGAGGACCGTATTTGGCTCCCAAGGGGCGATAACATAGAGGAAGACTGGTGAACAAGAAGCAAGCGACATATCCCAACCGGAAGATCTCCGAGGCATTTCTCGATTTCGCCTCCCCACTCACCGCGATCATGCCCGACGATGCGCCCGAAGCGAGCATTGAGCAGGCACTCATGATTGCGTTCACCGTGTGGAACGGCGTAATCCTTGACGATGTCAACGGCAATGGGTACTACCTGACCCGACTCAACGAACAGGCGTCCCACGACCCTATCCTGCAAGCCCTGCTGAGAGAACTCGTACATCGGAAGCGGACCCTGTTTGCGGATGACCAGCGGTTGGTCGGGAACTACAAGGTCACGCGCAAGCAGGGCGAGTTGAGGCTGTGGGCCGAGGCCAGGGATCCACATTCGGCACCGCGTACTGAGGGCCCGGCACGAGGAAGCAAAGACCCTCCCGAAAACCCGGCGTCATAGGCTTACTCCTGGCGTGAGCATGCCCAAAGGGTACTACTGGGATGGCGTCGCGAAGCCCAGCTCCTTGGGGGTCTTTCGAGTGATCCCGAAGATGAACCGCTGGCCTTCGTAGAAGCGCTCGCGCATCTCGAAGTTCTCAAACGCGATGCCGCCGGGGATAGGCTGGCGCGAAAGCCAGTACGTGTAGCGTCCATTGCCTGCCACGTGAAGATCCTCCCGCCATGTCCCCTGCGGCTTCTTCCAATACTGCGTCACAGGGAATCCGCCATACCGCCAGTGCGGCGCGGCGGGAAACGGATCGACCGCAGCAGGATCAGCTTCGTTCGTCGTGATCGCCGCCAGGATGTCACCCGCGGCAGCGCGGTGAAGCTGGTCGAGTGGAAACAGACGATGGGGAGTGAACCCAGCCTCTTTGTAGTCCGGCCACAAGTCGAGGCTGTCGGCCACTTCGTTCCGCAACCACAGTTGGCGGGTGCGCGCCTTGTTGCCCATCGTGGCCGTGAGAATGCAGTATTCGATCGGGGCACTGTCAGGCTCCTGGTGTACAGTCAGTTCCAGTTCGTCCGGAGCATCACTGCGCTGGCTCAGAGTCAAACGCACGTGTGCGCCATTCTCGAAGGGCTCGACCGCCACGTGAACAGTCAGACACTCTGCTCCCGCATCGAGCCGCGTCAGGCACCCTGCCGGCAGCGTCGTTGTCGGCCCAATGGGAGCCCCCGGATCCTGGGCCCAGAGACGCTTGCCCCGCACGTTATCGAGTCGGCTCCACTCGAGCTCGCTGAATCCTCTATGGCCCGACACGATCGGTTCGATGGCGATGAAGTTGATGAGGTCAACGTTGCCGTTCGGGAGCACCGGATAGCGCAGCCGGATAAGACCACGGGGGCCGTCGGAGGGGCCGGTGCGGGGAGGAAGACCCCAGAGCAAACCGCCACGAACACCCCAGATCGATCGATCCGTATTCAGCCCGGCACGAACCCAGCCCACGCCGACAGGCTTGTCCCGCTCCAGGTCAGTTTCTGGTTGCTGCGTACGCGGGACACGGCCAGGGCCTGGAGCTGACCCGGATTGCGGGGCCCCTCGCAGGCCAGCGAGTACTGGAACCGACACAGCTGCCACTATGAGTACAAGAGTCACACAAGCAAACGCGACGTTCGCTCTCATCAACTTCATGGCCGATGTCCTTTGGTATCCACTGAAAGCCACCCCTCAATTCGGTTGGGCACTCGACGAACTACCCCACTGAGGAAACGGAAAGGGTCCATCAGAAATCGGTGTCTGGTTTGTCGATCTGGAGCCCCTGGATCCACGCGTTGCGGTAGAGCACCTCATGCCCCTCGCACTGGAGCTTGAGCCCGCCGGGCGTGTCGGTAATCCCAGCGCCACCCTGGTTGCCGCCGTCGAGCCCGGAGTTCGGGCCGCCCCAGACCTTCTGGATGGGATGATTCGTGTGCGCCTTGATACCGTTGAAGTACATGGTCACCAGGGCCTTCTCCACGAGCTTGCCATCCTGGAAGCGGGCGGCGCGGAATCGAATGTCGTATGCATTCCATTTACCGGTGCCGTTATAGGCGTGATAGGGTCCTGCGGCCTCATTGATCACCGCCGCCATGCCGTGTTTGCCCGGGTCGCCGTCCAGGATCTGGATCTCGTAGCGGTTCTGCAGGTAGACGCCGCTGTTGCCTCCCTGGTGGGGCACCAGGAACTCGATGTGCAGCCGGAAATCACGGTACTTCTTCTTCGTGACGATGTCCGCCGCGCCATACTTGCCCCCGGCGGCGGCCGGATCGAAGCTCATGAGCGCCCTGCCTCGATCCACGGGGTCATCCACCACCTTCCACTTGATCGGCAGCGAAGAACTGAAGCGCGGCCCCTCCCAGTAGGTCCATTTCTCCTCGAGCAGTTCGCGGGTTCCATCGATGAGAATGTCTGCATCCTCCGGTGGTGTTGCGCCGACGCCGATGTGCTTCGGGTTCGTCTGGTTGATCCACGCTTCGAGAACGGTCCCGTCGTGCGTGGCCAGGCGGAGCAAGTCAATATCGCCATCGCCGTCGATATCCCCGGCTTGGCCGTTGTAGATGCCGGCCTCCGTGAGCGTGACTGTCTCCCAGCGTTCGCCACCGCCCTGGTTCAGGCACAGAAGAACCGGGAAAGACGTCATTCCCAAGGCTTTGGCCCGGTTGGTGTTGACACCGGTGAGAACGTCATAGTCGCCGTCACTGTCGAAATCGAAGACCTGCAACGTATGGGCAGCGGGGAGGTCCTCGCAGAGAACGGTCTGATTCCAGCGACCGGACTTCAAATTTCGGGAACTGTACATCGCGACCGGATAGCCCTTCCGCTCGGAATGGGAGATGAAGACCTCCGCTTTCCCATCGGCGTTGATGTCTCGGCAGAAGACCTTACTGGCGTTGCGCGACCAATCGCCGTCTTGATTGTGCCATTTCGCGTCGATGGTGTGCACCGCCCAATCCTCGGTCAGGTCGCCGCCGGGATTCTCCACCCAGTACCCATCGGCGGCGATGTCGATATCGCCATCGCCGTCAATGTCGCCGACGTCCATGCCCTCGTGCAGATTCTTCAGTTCAAGGGTTTTGACCGTCGTCCACCCGGATGGAGTATCCTGGCGGAAGATGGTCATCGTGTTCTTCACGTAGGTGATCGTCACCAGGTCAATTTTGCCGTCGCCGTTGAAATCGGCCGCGTTGAGGTCCTTGACAAACGCCGGGGCCACTCCGACCTTGTGCGCCGTCCAGGAGGGGTTTTCGTACCAGTAGACGATCGTCTGGGCTCCGCCCTCATCCCATTCGCCGGGATGTGCGAAGGCGAAGATGTCGATGTCGCCGTCCTTGTCGATATCGCCCCCGTCCAGATCGCCGCAGGCGAATGTCTCACCGTTCGGGGCAGCCTCCGCAATGATGTGCGGCTCCCAGTGCTGCAGATCCTTCTGCGTTTCAAGCCAGCCCAGCCACCCGCCGTGGGCGTTGTCGTTCTGCAAGGCGATATCAAGCAGCCCATCACCATTGATGTCCGCCAGCGCGCGAGCCCACCACATCTGGGCCTTGTCGGAGATCACCCGCACTTCGAAGGTTGGCTGGGCATGTCTTGTCGCTGCCGTCACCTGAGGCATGGAGACGGCACAGAAGGCGACGCAAGTGTACACCAGGGTGTTCTGGATCTTCATGAGGTCTCTCCTTTGCAGTTTGCACATTCGTTCTGAGCAGCCGTTGGCAAGAAACCCGGATCAGCGCCACCCATTCCCATGAGTCTCCGTTCGTATCCGGCCTGCCAATAGTACACCAAAGGGGCACTTCCTGTCGACACCGCTGTTGGGGTCATCTCCGATCAATTCCGCGTGGAGCTACCAAGGGTGGCTACAAGGCCCGGATATGATCCTGGTGACGCATCCTGCAGGGCCCAAACGTGCGACAGAACCCCAGATTACAACTCCTCTGTATAGAACAAATGCCCACCACACCGACAGTCCGACGCGCCAAATCCTGGTACAGCCAAATCATACATCCGCCCCAGCTCTCTGGCCAGCTCACACTCCCGCTCACGCGGACCGGGCACAATCATCGCCCCAACCATGGCCGCCCTGGTCGACAGGTAGTCAATGTGCCAGCGGAGGGGCTTCACCCTCCTGGCATGCCGTTCCAGGCGCGCAGCCAGATTCCGTTGGGCGCTGCCCACATAGAGGTACAGGCCCGGCTCAAACCAGAGACAGCCCAGCCTGCCCACCTGGATCCGGCGCCGCCGAGATGTCGTGAACACCGCGATGTACGTGCCGCGTTCGATCATGCGTCTCTATTGTACCGACGGGAGCCGGCAGACTGAAACTACCACTTGCCCGCCCTGCCGTCGGCCAGTAGACTTGATGCCCTGACCGGTACCCGTGGGTAGCCGGTCCGGAGGTCCTGCCATGAGTACCACGAAGAAAGACCTGATCGACCGCATCGCCGAGACCACCAGCACGAAGCAGACGCTCGTCAAGCGGGTGGTCCAGGGATTCTTCGACGAGATCACAACAGAGCTTGCCAAGGGCAACCGCTTGGAGTTTCGCGACTTCGGCGTTTTTGAAACGAAAACGACGCCAGCCCGGACGGCCCAGAACCCCAGGACTCTGCAGAAGGTCGAGGTGCCGGCCAAGCGCAGGGTGGTGTTCAAGCCGGGGAGGATGATGAGGGAGGGGTTGAATGGCAACGGTAATGTCTCGCCATCGAAGCCACAGGAAGACTATGATCACACGTGACAGCCAGGAGGAGCGTATGTCATCCACATTGAATCGCAGACAATTCCTCATGGGCGGGGCTGGAGGGCTTCTTGGCGTCTGTCTGTGGACCGGCAGCCCTGCCGCTCGCGATGACACGAACAGGCCGCCCAATCTGGTCTTCGTCTTTCCCGACCAGATGCGCGGCCAGGCTTTGGGATTCCTGAACGAGGACCCGGTCCTTACCCCGAATCTGGATCGGTTTGCGGAAGAGAGCCTCGTGCTGACGAATGC
Source organism: Phycisphaerales bacterium UBA2218 (assembly GCA_002327785.1). Classification (GTDB taxonomy): domain Bacteria; phylum Planctomycetota; class Phycisphaerae; order Sedimentisphaerales; family Anaerobacaceae; genus PLanc-01. The sequence continues at coordinate 5,024 of DCUI01000088.1, read as the reverse complement.
CGTCAGCAACTACCCGGTGTGCAGTCCCTACCGGGCCATGTTGATGACCGGCAAGTACGCTCATGCCAATGGCGTCCTGAGCAACTGCAACAGCGCCAGTGCCCCATTTGCCTGTGAACTGCGTCGCACCGACCGATGCTGGTCGGACGTGCTCAAGAACCATGGCTACAGCCTCGGCTATATTGGGAAATGGCACCTGGATGCCCCCCACAAGCCGTACGTCAAGTGCGAGAACAACAGCGACCGGTTCGCCTAGAACGAGTGGTGTCCGCCCGAAGGCCGGCACGGATTTGACTTCTGGCATGCTTACGGAACCTACGACTATCATCTCACGCCGATGTACTGGACCAACGATTCCACGCGCGACACACCCCTGAAGATCCACCAGTGGGGACCGGAACACGAGGCGGATCTGTCAATCGAATACCTTCGCAACACCGGGAGCAAATACCGCGACGCCAGCAAGCCGTTCGCGCTGGTCGTCGCGATGAATCCTCCCCACACGCCCTATCACCTGGTCCCCCAGAAGTATCTGGACATGTACGCAGGCAAGACCTACAAGGACCTGGTCAACCGGCCAAATGTCAACCTCGAAGGCGATACGCCGGGCGGAAAACTCGCCCGCGGACAGATCAAGAACTACTTCGCCATGGTCACGGGTGTAGACGACCAGTTCGGGCGTATCCTGGCCGCCCTCCGCGAAGAAGGGCTGGAGCGAGATACGATTGTCGTATTCACCTCGGACCACGGCAACTGCCTGGGTTCGCATGAAGAGGCCACCAAGAACGTACACTATGAGGAGTCGATGCGCGTGCCGTTCCTGATTCGATGGCCTGCCAGGATTGCGCCCCGGCGTGACCCGTTGCTGCTGTCGACGCCGGACATCTGTCCGACCCTCCTGGACCTCATGGGCTTCGCCCCCGATATCCCGGAAGCCGTACAAGGTGTCAGCCATGCCAGCCTGTTCACGACGGGAACCGCTCGACGGCCAACGTCTCAGTTGTACATGTGGGTCCCGGTAGGTCAGCCGGCATGGGGCCGTCGCGGCGTTCGGACCGATCGCTACACCTTCGTCATCACCAAGGCACCGGGAGCACCTGCGAAAACTGTCTTACACGACAACCGCAGCGACCCCTATCAGATGGAGAACGTCGCTGATCAAAGACCGGAGGTTGTCAGGCAACTGACCGAAGAACTCGAGCGGCGGCTTCGGAAGAACAGTGATCCGTGGCTGCAATCCTGACGGCAGGTGCCCGATGAACGGATGTCCGCACGACAGTCGTCGTCGAGACAGCTCTCATGCCGCCATCGCCACCGCCGCCGAGCGGCCGGCGGCATCCACACTCGGCCCGTTCTCCGTAACCGCCGCCAGTATCTCCCCCGCCGTCCTCTGGATCCGCTCCAGCGACCCCATCAGCACCTTCTTGTCCCCATTGTACAACTGGATATAGTCACTACTGGCCGTGCTCATATCCAGACCCACGCCCTGGCAGACGACATACGCTACGGCCTCTGCCTCAGCCTCCCGGACCGTCTTCTCCTTTGGCCGATTGCTCGGATCCTGATGCAGCATCTCATGGGCCAGCTCGTGGACCATCACCGAGAACTCATCCGGTGGAGCAAGGCATGCTTTCAGCAGGATGGTGCCCCCGATCGACACCCCCTCCGCAATCCGCAGGTCACCACGTTCCAGCTTGATGCCCCTGCCCGCAATGAATCGCTCCAACCTCTCCAGGCACGCCCCTGGATCGCCCCGGGCTTTGGCGAACTCCGGTAGTGGCTTCCCTTCTGTCTGGCTGATGTCGAACACATGGGCGGTCTTGAAGGTGGAGACCACCTCATCGTCTGGATCATTCTGCTCTTGTTGCTGGGTGTCCTTCCGGGCCTTTCTCCGCCACACAATCGGCGCCATGATTGCGATGCCGTGCTCGCCCTTCTTCACGTGCCTGCCAAGTTGCTGCCATGCCCGAAAGCCAGCAACATGCGTCGCATTCGGCTTCTGCAACTGGATCAATATCGCGTTTCCCACGCTGTAGCGATGGAACATGCCCATCGCCTTTAGGTACTGCTTCAGCGTCTCGCTCTTCCCTGCCTCGACATCTCGGACAAGCTGGTCAAAGGCCTCATGGGCCATCTCTCGCACTCCATCTCGTTTCATCCGCACCACCTCACACCGTGTTTAACTCGGCCTGCAAGTCTGACATCACGTCACCCTGTATGTGGTCACACCGGCTGCACAACCTGCCGATGAGTTCGCCTTTCCATTTCCCGCACAATGCACATCGTCTCATTTTATTCACCTCTGGAATTGCCTCTCCTGGGCAACCTCAGCCTCGATATAGGGCTGAGGTGCCCGCTCGCAGTGTAAGGCTTAAATACCGGCGCGACTTCATCCTTTCATGAACATCCTCTTCATCTGCAACCAAGGCAAGAACCGAAGCAAAACAGCCGCCCAGCTCTTCACCGGGAGGTTCCAGACCGCTTTCGCAGGCCTGTATAGCAGTACGCCTGTCACAGCGGCACAGCTCGCCCAAGCCGATGTGATCATCGTCATGGAAGAGAGGCACCGCCAAGAGATCGCACAGCGCTTTCCAGAAGTCTATCTCAAGAAGCAGATTTTCGTGCTGGACATTCCGGACATCTACCGGGATGAACAACCCGAGCTGGTGCGGTTGCTGAAGGGGAGAATGAACGAGTTAATGTAACCACTCATCAAGCTGCTTCATGGCTTTGGCTCGCGAGTCGAACATCTTCGTCTCCGACACGCTCAGCGCGGGAATTCGTCGAGTCACCTTGAATCGAATCTTGGCTTTACTTTCAAGCTCCATCGCTGAGACTTCCCACTGTATTGTCTCGTGCTCGTCTTCGCGTGCCAATTCACATCACCCGAAAAAGAAAAGAATAGCGGCTTCATCGCCGCCTTTAAGGTTCAATACACCGCCTCCTCCTCGATGACGTTCTCGTCATCCTTCTGGCCTTCGATGATGTGCTCGAAGCTCTTCTGCAGACAGTAGATCGCAAGCGGGATCTCGTTCCTGCTGAAGCTGTTCGAGGACTTCCACTGTCCATCTTTGTCCTTGTAGCGCCGCTCGACCGTGGCCTTGAGCATCGTTACCTTCTGCCCGGACCGGGTCGTCACCTCATTCTCCCACAGTGCCGCGGAGACTTGCCCAGCCGTGTATTTCGCTGTTGGTCTTGCCATGTTGGTTCCTCCGAGAGTCAGCCGTCTGATGCGACAGGCTCTCTATTCCACTCTTTGAATAGAGAGCCGGGGCAGGGTTTTAAGGGTTGTGGTGGACCAATGGTCCAGCAGGGAAGCTCGTTGATCTCCAGAGGCCCGGCAGATACTATACATGAGTACCGGCGATAGACGGTACCCGCACGGGAACAGCAAGATCAAGGAACCGGACACGACAAGCCATGAATGCAAGCGACCGACTCAAGCTCGGCAAGTCATCGGCCTTCGTCAAGACGGCTCTGCGCCGCCTGCCCTTGACGGAGACAGTCTTCGAAGCCGATTTCTTCCTCAATCCTGCCGCCGGTAGACACGGCGAACGTTGGGTAGGCATGGTTATTGAGAGACCGTTTGGTGCCTTGCCCGCCCTGGAAGAGGTGTGCTTGCGGCCGCCTACCGTCAACGACCTTGCAGCCCTCCTGGCTCACGCCATGCTCCGACCCTTGCATGGAGGAGATCGTCAGCGGCCAAGCATCCTCTACCTTCGGAATCGGCCCGAGTGGCAGGAATTGCTGCCCCATCTGCGGCAACTGGGGATCGAAGTCGTCTTGTCCGAGGACTTGTCCGGATTCGATGAAGCCGTTCTGGACTGGAGGCCGCAGGCCGCTGGCTGATCGAGTCGATGGAACAGTGGGACCGCGACTTCATTGACGAAACAGTCCGTGGTTATTTCGAGTTCGACGCCCACGGTCTGAGTTCTTTTCAGTTCGGCTATGTCCAGGGACAGATCGACTACCGGATCGGCGAAAGAAAAGGAAATCCGAACGGATGGACGGCCGCAAAATCCCTACATTTCACGGCATCACAACTCTAGCTTCAGAAAGTGCACTCTACCCCCCTTGTCCCCAACGATTATTGTCCTTTCTTTTGGCGCACAGATACCTGCCGCGATAGGAGCATCAATCGCGAGTTCACACAGCAGGCTCTTTTGCACTGTATCCCACACTCTGATAGACATATCCTCCGACGCGGACACCAGCACGCGTGGCGAGAGCCATTCCAGATATGTTATCTCTTGGACATGCCCCGAAAGAACACATGACAATTCCAGTGTACTGGCGTTCCACACTGCTATTTGCAGGTCCTCGTACACGGTAGCCACATATGAGTCATTCGCCACAATGGGCCGACAGTCGTTTATATTGAGACGATGAGTCTTCACCAGTTTGCCAGACGCCACATCGCAGATCCTCAAGGTCTTGTCCACCGACGTGGACCAGAAATTAGGCCCAACATTGCGTACGTTCAGCACTACATCAGAATGATGCCGAAGATACCTGGAATGCATTTCCCCTTGGCAATTGACCTCGATGGCATTTTCAGAATATCCATAGAATCTCGTGTTCTCACCAACAATGAACCCGATACCCTTACGAGCAAATGATTCACGCCGATCCAGACACTCACCCACGAAATAGTCCCATAGGACGAAGCCCTGTCCCGACAGTGGAACTATGAGGGAGCCAGCAGTAGGGCCGAGCTTGATCGACTCCAGCATGCCCGGCGTAAAATCGAACGGCTGACTTGCTGTCACAGCGCCCGCCTCCATTTCGCAGATGACGAGGTCCAGCCCATTGATGATCAACAGCGATTTACCGTCATGAGAAATGGCAGCGTTGTTAGAAGCCAGTTCCATTGACAGCACGCCGAATTCTCTGGGGAAATCGAACTCGTGCACTCCTTCCTTTATGCTCCATCTTTTGATCACGTTATCATATGAACATGACACGACGAACTCCTCCAGCGGGTCCAGGAGCAGTCTACTACCACAGCGCGAGATAGGCTCAAG
>DCUI01000257.1 GCA_002327785.1 Phycisphaerales bacterium UBA2218 | reverse complement strand
CCACGATCACGGCAGTGCCATTCGAGACAGCTATCGTTTTTGTTCTACGCGACGACTTGTCGGACGTGAGTCATAAGCTGCCTGGTCAGTCGGGCGAGTTGGTCAAAGTCCGCGAAGTCCTCGCCTGCCACCTCGTAGCGAAACTGCACGGCGAAGGGATTCAAGCCCAAGAGATACCAGAACGGCTCAATGTTCTCTCCAGCGTCTTCGAGCAATCCGAGCAACGGATTCAGGTCATGGGTCTTCGGATAATCGATGCCCCTTCGGGCCAGCCAGGCTTTCAACGATTTCTCGACCGCCTGTTGAAGATGAAAACCTGCTGCATCCATCTGCGGGTCTGAGGCCCGAGCGAGGATCAATGCGGCCTTGTAGTCCTTTTCTGCCAGCGTCAGCAACTCCCGTGGCACATCAATCGGACTCATACAAGACCTTTCCCTCTTTCAAGGCCCTGCCGACCACATGATGTCTCGAATCCTTCCACCGATCCAGTTCATCGATGGAGTAGACCAGGATATCCGTCGGTATGCGGAATTCGGAAAGGCATCGCCAGATGCGAGTGGCCTCCTCGCGGCGGCTTCGATTCGGGCCGAAAGGCTCGCGTTCCACCACCAGGAAGTCCACGTCCGACTGCTCGTTCGCCTCGCCGCGGGCCCAGGAGCCGAACAAAACGATCCTCTCCGGATCAACCTCGCGGGCAATCCGCTGAGCCATTCTGTCAATCAGTCCCTCGGAGACATAGACCATAGCGACCCCGTTTCGGCTCAATAGAGTTCAATGACTATTGACTGTCCATCATAGCAGATTCGCCTGCTTGTGCAATCGCAGTCTGGCTTACTTCAGCTCGGTCAGGTAGATGTTTCGGAAGCGGTGCTGGCCGCCACCTGGGACCTCGGCTTGCAGCGCGATATACCCTTCGGCAGGCCCGGTGAGACCGTCGGCTTCCCAGGCCGGAGTGTTGTTGATTTCCATGGCGGCTTTTGTGCCTCGCACGGTCAGCCGGAATCGGTTCCACTGGCCGGGCTGGATCAAGCCCTTGCTTTGGGCACCCGGTAGGTCGCTGACGTTGCCCTCCAGGCCCTGCATCAGATTCGCCTGGTATCGGGTGGGCCAGGGTTGGCCCTGCGGCACAGATTCATAGCGGAAATAGACGCCGCTATCCCACTTGTTGTCCCGCAGCGGCTTCCACTCGAACTCCAGGACGAAGTCGCCATATTTCTTCTCGGTCTGGACGAGGCCGTTGCCTGCGACGATGAGGATCTCGCCATTGTCCACGGTCGCTTCGCACTTGAGGACCGTCCAACCATTCAGGGTCTTGCCGTCGAACAGCGACACGCGGCCACGGGTGCCGTTGCCGGCGAAGGTCTCGCGGGCGAGGGCGTTCGCTTCGCCCATGCCCTTGCTGTAGGGTCTCAGGCGGAAGCGGTACGTGTACGGTTTGGCGGGCAGTCTGTATTCCTCGTGCGGCAGGGCACCCCAACTGTCGTCGCCGCCGACGCCCATCTGGCGGTAGTCGAGGTTCAGTGTGATGAAGTCCCGGCGGGGCAGCTCGTGGATATGCATCGCTTTGGCGAGGTCGTCCATGCTGAAAGGCCAGGCGCTGACGCTCAGCAGTGGCATGCCCACGGCCATCAGGCCCGTACCGTGGTTGTCGGTCAGGGTTAGCCAACGAACGTCGGTACGATTGCCGTTCTCCTGTGGCCGGGTATAGACGTGAATCATCTCCTCAACCGGACCCGAATATCGGCCGACGCCCGAGCCGCTGTTGCGATCCCAGTAGTTCTCGTGTGGGCCGCGACCAAAGTAGGTCATCGTCGAGTACGTGCCGGGGATGGCCATCTGCATGCCGAAGCGGGGAAGCTCGGGGAGCTTGGCGGCGGGTTCCATGCTGGCCTCGACGACGATGTCGCCGCTGCCGTGGACGTCATAGACCGTCGTGTACTTTGTGCCGTCGCCGATCGGGAGCTTGGCCCGGGCGGTGATGCGGACGAGCTGCGGTTGGACCTGCTCGGCGGTGACGGATTCCACGGTCCTGCCGGGCCCGGCGTTCTTCCAGGCGCCGAGACGGCGGGGCATCTGGTTGCCATTGTCGTTGTCAATCGGGGGCCGCCAGAAGTTCGGGACCAGCGGGCTGGTGACCAGTTCGCTGCCCTTGAACTTGATCGACTCGATGGCCCCGCTGGTCTTACCGATGCTGACGGTGAAGGCGTCGGCGCTGACCGTGAAGGCGTTGCCCTGATCGCGGAGCGTGGCAGGCGGCATTGGGTCGACGGCGACGGTCGGCGACGGCGGCACATCGAAGGGAATCTTGAATTGGTGCCAGGCGACAACGTGGCCCTTGGGCGCCCACGACGTATCCCCGGTCAGCATGAACGACATGTTGAGCCAGTACTCGGCACCGGGCTCCAGATCCGGCTGTGAAAATGGAATTTCGATTTCCTGCGTCTGCTTGGGCTCCAGGGCAAGCTTGGGCAGCTTGCCGTGTTGGATTGTCGCGTGGTCATTGATGATCACCCACCAGCCCTCGACGAAATCGAGGCTGCGGAAGTCGTACTCATTCTCGATGACGAATCTGCCCGCGAGCGCATCGACCGGCCTGACATGGATGCGCTGGTAGACCTTCCTGACCTCGGCCAGCGAGGGGTTGGGCTTGCGGTCGGGCATGACCAGGCCATTGCAGCAGAAGTTGCCGTCGTTCGGGTTGTCGCCGAAGTCGCCGCCGTAGCCCCAGTAGCTCGTGCCGTCCGGGGCCGTCTTGCGGATGCCCTGATCGACCCAGTCCCAAATGAATCCGCCGATGAGCCGCTTGTGGGAGCGGATCGCCCGCCAGTATTCGGGCAGATTGCCCACACTGTTGCCCATGGCGTGGGCGTACTCGCACAGGACCATCGGGCGGGTGTCGCTGTTGGTCGCCAGGCGGATGATGCCCGGGATGCGTTCATACATCCGGCTAATCATATCGACGTAGGGGTAGTCGAACGGATTGCCCGCGGCGCCTTCGTAGTGGATCGGGCGAGTCGAGTCGTAGTCGTGGATCCAGCCGGCCATCGCGGCGTGGTTCGGGCCGCACCCGGATTCGTTGCCGAGCGACCAGATGACCACCGACGGGTGGTTCTTGTCCCGCTCGACCATCCGGATCGCCCGCTCGACGAAGGAGGTGTGCCAGGCGGGGATGTTGGAGAGCAGGCCGCCGACGCCGTGGGTCTCGAGGTTCGTCTCATCCATCAAGTAGATGCCGTACTCGTCGCAGAGCTCGTACCACTTCGGGTCGTTCGGATAATGCGAGGTCCGCACCGCGTTGATGTTGTTCGCCTTCATCAGCTTGATGTCCTGTACCATCCGGGCGACGGAAACCGCCTTACCGGTGTCGGGGTCGTGCTCGTGGCGGTTGGTGCCGAAGAACTTGATGGACCGCCCGTTGACGAAGAACTGGCCGTCCTTGATCTCGACCGTGCGGAACCCGACGCGGCAGCTCTCGGCCTCGACCGTCTTGCCGGTGGCGTCGTGGAGCGTCAGGACGAGCGTATAGAGGTTCGGCATCTCGTCGGACCACGGCTTGATGCCCGGGACATTGGCGCGCATCAGTGCGAATCGGACGTTGTCCCTTTGGGGATAGCTCTCATGAAGAACCCTTTGGACATCGATGCTCAGCGGCTGCGCGAGGATGGCCTGCTTGCCGTCATAGAGCTGGGCCTGGACCGTCCAGCCTTTGAGTTCCATCTTTTTGTACGTGGCCAGTTTTGGGCGGATCATCAGGACGCCGTCCTCGTACTGATCGTCCAGCGTCGCCCGGACGAAGAAGTCGCGGATGTGCACCGCCGGAGTTGCGAAGAGATAGACGTTGCGGTAGATGCCGCTGAGGCGGAACATGTCCTGGTCTTCGAGGTAGCTGCCGTCGCACCAACGATAGACTTGGGCACCAAGGGTGTTCGTGCCCTTTTGCAGGTACGGCGTGATGTTGAACTCGGCCGGCGTCATGCTGCCTTCGCTGTAGCCGGCCATCTGCCCGTTAACCCAGACATAGAACGCGCTGATGACGCCGTCGAAGTGCAGGAAGACCTGCCGGCCGTCCCAGGAATCCGGAATCGTGAACTGACGCCGGTACGAGCCCACCGGATTATAATCATGGGCGATGTAGGGCGGGTTCGTCGGGTGCGGGTAGCGGATGTTCAGATAGATCGGCTTGTCGTAACCGTGCATCTCCCAGTTCGAGGGCACGGGGATCTCCGCCCAGCCGCTGACGTCGAATTCCGGCTTATGGAAGTCCACCGGCCGGTCGGCGGGCTTGACCACGCAGTTGAACTTCCAGTTGCCGTTGAGCGACTGATGATAAGGCGACGCCTCGCGGTCGCAGGCCAGCGCCGTCTCGACGTCGGGGTACACCATGAGCGTGCAGTGCCCGGGTTCCTTGTTCCGGCCGACGACCTCGGGATTCTCCCAATCGTTGGCGAGCGAAGAGCCGCCATCCTGGGAAAACCCGCACGCAGGGGCCGCAAGAATCAACAACACGCCAACGAGAGATCGCTTCGCATTCCTACTCATCATCGTCAATGTCTCCATGTGATCCGACTCCAGTATTCAACACCGCCGCACTCTCCGGATGGAAGCGGCAAGGCCCCCTGGCCGATGGTCTGCTGCCGATGCAATCAAGCCATAGGCACAGGAACCATCTTGCGCGAGAATTCGGCCGCAGGCAAGCGCGGAGTTCATCGCTTGTAGTGACGCCGTGAGGCGCCATCTTCCCCCTGTGGACGACATGCTCTTACAGGCACCCTGATATGGAACGACCTTTGTCAATCGGTTTTCTTCAACTCTTCATTCTTGTTTTTCAAGGCGGCCTTGGGTACGGGCGGCTTCGACGACGAATCAGTCTGATATACGTGGATTAGTCCGACCGGAGCCGAACCGGAGCCGACAGGGAAACGTTTCGTCGAGAGCCCGGCGTTCTACGAACGCGAGTCCGGCAGCCCAGACCGCCTGTCGCACTGTGTGCCCCACCGATGGCTCTTCTCGTGCCCGCACCGCAAGGTCACCTCTATGTCCTTCACAAAGAGCCATGTGTGTTCTCTCGATTTCTCACGCTTGGGCCGGGGCCTGCTTGCGGATCCTTTTGACCATCCGCTCGATCTCCCTGGCGGTGTTGGCCACTGTGAATTCCTGGATCTTCCCGGGATAGGTACCCGCGATAGTGCCGGACCTTCCGGCACGCCTGACAACTTGTCATACCAGGCGAGAGCCGGTCGTTCC
>DCUI01000169.1 GCA_002327785.1 Phycisphaerales bacterium UBA2218 | reverse complement strand
AAGATTAAAGATGTCACGGACCACCTGTCGATGTGGGGGGTGTCTCCATCGAGGCTGCTGGACGACTACAGATGAATGAATGAATCGAGGAGATATGAGTCTCGCACGAAGGATCGTCGTAGTCAGCAAGAAGCCGCAGATTCATGCCATCGCGCAGGAACTGGCGCACGAAGTGTTCGCCGCGGACAACTTGTCCGAGGCGGGAGAAATCATCGCTGCCGTGTCTCCAAGTCTCGTGATGTTTGAAGGCGCTTTCCCGCCCGTTCATCTGCAAACCTGTCTTGCAAGAGCATCGCAGGATACGCAACTTTCCCTGGCGGCCGTCGTGATTTCCGCAGGGAACAGCCCCTTCGGGGACACCGAGTACAAGCAGATGGGCATCCATGTCTGTCCGGCAGGAGAGGAAGACTATGCGCGTCTGCGCGACGTTGCCGCAGCCGTGCTCGAAGCCGCGCAACATCAGGCCACGGCGGAGCCGGAAGAAACGACATTCTTCCACGATGAGACAGCCGCCACGGTGAAGATGGCGGGCCACAGCCCTGCGATCGCCGAGACCCTCCGAATGATCAAACTGGTCGCTGCCAGTCGGTGCAACCCCATTCTCATCGTCGGCGATACCGGCACCGGCAAGGAGGTCGCCGCCCAGGCCATCCATGTCCTGAGACATCCGAGCGACCCGTTTGTCGCCGTCAACTGCGCGGCGCTCACCGCCAGTTTGCTGGAGAGCGAGCTGTTCGGGCACGTGAAAGGCTCGTTCACCAGCGCCGATCGCGACAAGATCGGGTTGCTCGAAATAGCCGGGACCGGGACCATATTCCTCGATGAGATCAGCGAAATGCCGCTCGAACTGCAGGCCAAACTCTTGCGGGTCCTGCAGGAACGGGCGTTCCGCAAAGTCGGCGGCGTCAAGGACATCGAGTGTAAGGCGACGATCATCGCCTCCAGCAACCGGGATCTCAAGAAGGAGGTCCGGGAAAAACGCTTCCGCCAGGACCTCTATTATCGCCTGAACATCTGTCCGATCACGATGACGCCGTTGCGGTCACCGGAGCGGAGACAGGACATCCAACTGCTGGCACAGTACTTCCTGAAGACGTCAAGTATCTGCGCCCACAGGCCGACGCCGGTCACTTCCATCACAAGGCTCGCGCTCGAAGCCCTCTCCCGACACGACTGGCCGGGCAATGTGCGGGAGTTGCGCAATGTCGTGGAGCGGGCGATGCTGTTCGAGACCACCGATAAGATCGGGCTGTCCAGCATCATCATCGATCCCATTGACTGCGAGGAGACGCCCCGCCGAGGCCACGATGGGCGTGTGCGAGACTTCTCTCTGGAAAAAGCAGAGCGGGAGTTGATCGCCCGCGCCCTGCACGAGACGGGCTGGCAGAAGACGCAGGCCGCCGCACTGTTGGGCATCACACGCGCCACTCTGTACGCCAAGGTCAAGCAGTACAACCTTCGCAAAGACAACGCCGCCGCAAACGAGTTGCAGGTCGCCGCGTCAGACGCATCCGAGGCATTGCCCGTGGCTGCAGGCTGATGGAATCACTCCATCCCACGGCCGCCCTTCCAGGAAGTCAGCAGTCTTGCATCACGTTCTTCCCGCTGTGATAGAGCCCACAAATCCATCACGTCGCCCTCCGTGGACAGTGGAGGCTTCGATCCACACCCACCTCATCGGGGCGCGTCAGAAAATCCGCCGGACCGTATAGAATCCTGACACGATGGCGGATCGACAGGTCACAGAGAGAATGCCAAGAAAGGGGTCTTTTCGCCGCGAGGTCGATGGTTCTCGTCAGGCTCCCGCGCACGGATGCGTCTGGCACGAGGGTTGCTAAGAAAGGGCGGGTTCTGGGCCGCGCTCACCGAATCCGGGCGGCGTCGAACCGCGTGAATTGACGTCTCAAGGGCACCGACAACGGAATGTTCAGAAGAAGGAAGAAACAGAACCGTGAGGAACCGGGACAGCCGCAGGGACCATCCGACGGCGATCTGTTCGGCGTTCCGCTGACAGAACAACCCGACTACGGTGAGGTCTTCTCCTCCCTGGCAGGATTCGCATCGGAATTCATTCCCTCGGAGGAACCGCCACAGCGAGGGCCCGCCGCCGGCGCACGGCCCGAGATCCCGATTCGTCCGAATCGGTTGCCTCTGCACTTGGACCATCTGTCGAACGTGCAGAAGATTCTGGTGCTCGGGATCCTCACGATCGCGGCGCTGCTCGTCTACACTCTGGCAGCCAGGATGGGACACGGGAACCAGACGCGTGGGACACAAGGCCAGGAACAAAGAGCCGAGCTGCCGTCCTTCCCCGGCCAGCCTCCGACTGGAGCGCAGCGGCAGCCACAGCCGGCCTGGGATACCCGAGGCAACGCCCAGCGGTTGGGGAGCTTCTCACCCGATCAGCCCGAACCGGCGGATGTCATCGAACCGAGCATCCCGAGCCCGGAGCCCCTGTCTCTGCTACTGGCCAACAAGCTCTACCGGACACGAGAATACGAACATGCCTTCATCGCCTATGACAAGCTCTATCGGCGGCTGGCCGCCACCGAGGAGAATCGGCCGCTTCGCGACTTTCTGCTCCTGCGCATGGCCATGTGCAGCAACAGGAGCGGGGACACGGCTCAGGCAGACACGTTGTTCAGGACGGCATCGCTGAGCCGCTTGCCCATCCTCAGGGCGCTGGCGCGATACAATCAGAGCACGATGCTGATCGAACGCAAACGGTATCTCGAAGCCGCCGCCAGGGCGTATCAAACGATCAGCCTGATCGAGGTGGCGGATATCGATGAGAAGTGGGTCTCGGCCGTCCAGCAGCAATGTGGATTTCTCGTCGCCGAGTCGCTGTCCCGCAACCTGTTGTCTCTGAGCGACGCGGACGCCAACCTGCCGAGTGAACTGTGGGGCCGACATCCCGATGTTGATCCGTTTATCGATATGGACGAGCCGCAGTTGCGTGTCTTCCTGGCCTCCGGATTTGAGAAACTCGATGAAGCGACGTTGAGCCCCCAGATTCGTCCCGCCACCGGCAAGAATGCGGCGGACCGATGGTCGGTAATCTGCAACGGCGCCTCTATCGAGGAACTACTGGCGAGGTTCGCCTCGAACGCCCGGCTCAACATGCGGTGGACGGACAATAGACAAACGGATCCCTCCGAAGAGAACATGCGCAAGCGACCCGTTTATCTGTATCTGACTTCCGCAACCGCGCAACAGGTGATCACGGTTGCCGCCGGCAGCGTCGGCCTGCTCGCCCGGCTCGATGACAGCGGCCTCAACATCAGCGTGCTCGACCCGACGTCCTACTCCTCTCTGGCGGAGCACACGAAGCTCCTGGCCGAGGAGTCGATCTCTCTGTGGCAGCGATTCCTGCTGGCGGCGGACAGCGACCAGCGGGCCCCCAACGGCCACTTCGCATTGGGGCTGCTCCAGACCGTTCGCGGGCGGCTTGACGAGGCCATTGCCGAGTACAAACTTGTCGCCAATCGTTTCCCGAAACACGGACTCGCCCCGCACGCCCTGCTGGAGTCGGGCAAGCTGAAAGTGAAGCTGCGGGACTATGTCGGGGCCCACGCGGATCTCAAACAACTCGTGGAAATGTACCCGGAAACGGACCTGGCGGACACGGCGTGCCTGCACCTGGCCGATGCGACGATGAAAGCAGGCATGTTCGACGAGGCGGCGGGCCTGTATCGTAAGGTCTACAATCTGGGCTTGTCGGCCCAATCGCAGGCCGGCTCCGCGTTGGGCGCGGGCCGGTGCTACCACGAGATGGGAAACCCGGAGGAAGCAGCCCGATGGCTCAATCGCTACGTGACACTCGCGCAGGATCAGAACCGACCGGAGTTTCACGCCGCGTGTCTGCTGCTCGGCAAGGCCTACCTCACCCTGCACAAGCCGCAGCAGGCTCACGTCGCACTGAACCTGGCGCTCAAGGGCGACCTTTCTCGTCAGCAGTATGTGGAAACCGTCGCGGTGCTCGTCAAAGCATACATCGAGCAGGGACTCCTATTGGAGGCCCTGCAGACGATCGAGGGCACGGCCGGATGGCAACTCTCCCAGCAGGAAAATATCGAGCTGCTGCTGTTGCGGGTGCAGGTGCTCCGCTCGATCGGCCTGGTCGACAAGGCCATCGCGCTGTTGCAGGAGAAAGGACAGTTCCTGCCGAGCCCCGAGCTCAAGGGCAGGGTCGCGATAGAGTTGGCCGCATGCTATGTCAACAACGATGACATCGAATCCGCAAGAAAGACGCTTAGCGATGCGTTCGCACTCGTCGGGCCGGGACCGCTGGCCCAGCAGATTGGCCAGGAGTTGGCTTGGATGTGCCTGCGGGTGGGCCAAACAAGCCAGGCAATCTCGGTATGCTCGCAGTTGCTGGAACACGCCTCGGCAAACGAGAAACCGCCGGTCCTGAACCTGCTGGTTGGCGCCTATCGAAAGCAGGGCCGGTACGATCTCGCCATGACCGCCATGCTGAATCGATATAACGACACGGCAGACCCGAACTTCATCCGGACCTTGCCGGACACCGGCGTCAGCCGATGACAACAAACAACCGAATGGATAAGGACAGAAAACCGATGAGGACAACCGTGTTAAACGCACCGTTGGCAAGAACATGCACGATCCTGTCCCTGCTCGTCTGTGTCAGGGCGCTGCCGGCGGCGAATCCCGCCCAGCCCCGCAGAACCGTGCAGAACCCGGTATCGGCCTACACCGAGGGCGGGTTGAATGACCCCTGCGCCGTCGCCCAGATCGTCCAGGATGGACTTCGTGGCGCTCAACACTCGGATTCGGCCGTCCCACTGGCCAGACTGCTGAGCCGTACGAACAGCCAGGCAGAGCCGCCGCACGTCGGCTCCGATCAGGGCGGCTCCCTGACACAAAGACTCTGGTCGACGCGGGTCATGTCGCCGGAGCAGGGCCAGGAAGTCGAGGCCAGTCTGGCCCTCAAGCGTCTCATCCGACAGGTTCGATCCGTGAAATTCGAGGACCGTGACACGGGACCCACGTTCACGTCGCCGGCCGAGCCAGCGCCGGCAAGTGAAACGCCCGAGGCACAGCCCGCGGAGATGAGCACGGCTCGGCCGATGGGGTCGGCGAGTGCCGCGCCGGCCGCAGCCGCCTCCGGGACTGGGGCCTCGCTGTCCGACAAGACCCAGAAGACGCTCGAAATGCTGCGGCAAAATCCCAACCAGGCCCAGGACCCGCTCGAAATAGCCGAACTCCTGTTCCTCAGCGGGCGGCCTGCGGAAGCCGCCCCCTTCTACACCAAGGCGTTGGATGACATCAGCCGCACCGATCCGACGTGCGAGGCGGATCGTGCCTGGGTCCTCTTCCAGCTCGGCAACTGTCTCCGCGAGACCGATACCGCCAAGGCCCAGGAAGCGTACATGAAGCTCATCAACGAGTATCCCGCGTCGCCGTGGACGGAGTTGGCAAAGGCCCATGGCCGACTCCTCGCGTGGTATCAGAAGAACCAGCCTCCGCAAACGACGAGGTCGCCTCGCCTGTAACGAACAACACCCTCCGTCGTGAAATGGTTGTCCAGTGACCGCGAGTGGGAGACACCGAACGTGAGCAAGACCGAGAGCCAAGACCAAAACAGGATGCGACAGCACAGCGACAATGCGACGGTCCTGATCGTGGATAACGAGCCACAGACCATTCGACTTATGCTGGAGATTCTGGCGCGCAGGGGCATCGGCGCCAGATTGGCTCCCGCCAGGAAGACGGCAATCGACACCCTCGACCGCACCCCTTGCGATCTGGCGTTTCTCAGCGAGCGGATCACGGGCTCGGAGGACCCATCGAGCACATTCGAGCTGCTCAACGCGATTCGGACGACTGCTCCCGAGATGCCCGTGGTCATGATGGCCGGCCCCTCGGACCCGGTCGCCGACTCCAGCCTGCTCCATCGGGGCACACAAACGGCGGTTCGCGCGATCCAGGCGGGCTGCCGGGATTTCCTGCTCAAGCCGCTGGACCGTCGGATCGTCGAAGGTATCCTTGACACCCTGCTGCCCAACCGTCCGGTGGCGACCGCCGCCGCCGCCCGGGAAGGCAACCGCTGTCTCTATCAAATCGTGGGCCGAAGCCCTCGGATGCTTCAGGTCGTCAGCCTGGCCGAGCGGATCGCCCCCACATCGCTGCCTGTACTCGTCAGCGGCGAGAGCGGAACGGGCAAGGAGCTGCTCTCCCTGCTGATTCACCACAAGAGTCGCCGGGCGCTTGGCCCGTTTGTTCGAGTCAATTGTGCCGCGATGAGCGACACCTTGCTGGAGAGCGAGTTGTTCGGCCACGAGAAAGGCGCGTTCACCGGCGCGTACACGCAGAGAAAGGGCCGATTCGAGATGGCCCACGGCGGCACTCTGCTGCTCGATGAGATCACGGAGACCTCGCTGGCGTTTCAGGCCAAGCTGCTCCGCATCATCGAACAGCAGGAATTCGAGCGAGTCGGCGGCAACGAGAACATCAAGGTGAACGTGCGAATCATCAGCACGACGAATCGGGATCTGCTCCACGAGGTGCAAATGGGCCGTTTCCGTCAGGATCTTTACTACCGCCTCAGCGCCGCGCGGATCGTGGCGGCCCCGTTGCGGGAGCACCGAGACGATCTGCCTCCGCTGATCTGGCACTTCGTGAACCTGTACGCCCGGGAGGCCCAACGCCGGATCGAAACCATCGACCCAACGATGTTGGAAATCTTCGCAAAGTACCACTGGCCGGGAAACGTGAGGCAATTGCGCAATGTCGTGCTCACCTCCCTGATCCTTGGCGCCGGCCCGATTCTTTCACTGGCCGATGTCTCCTGGCTCTTCGACGAGCTCCAGCCCTTGACGCAACGCAGCGCCGATTGTGGTTTGAACGGCGTCTGCGAGCCTGATTCGGGGATGGACGCTTCCGCCGGACAATATGCGGGATCCGCCGGCCTCGGGGGCGTCCGACTCGAGGAGATCGAGCGCCGGGCTATCCTCGAAACACTCCGGCAGACCTCGGGCAACCAAACCAGAGCGGCCAAGGTCCTGGGGATCAGCGACCGCACGCTGCGTGAGAAGATCCGCCGCTATCGTCGGGACGACGGCATGGAGGTCCCCGGCGTGGCATCTCGCGCTCGCGGGCCCCTACAACCCGTGTCCTGAGGCGCAACGACAACGAGTCCTTTGAGAACGAAGGGACAAGCAGATGGCTGAGCCAGAAAAGGTTGAAAAGGGGAAGGGCGCCGAGCCGGCGCTCCCGCCGAACAAAGGGCCGATGGCAAAAGTCCTGCCATGGCTGATTGTCGTCGGCATGGTTGTGGTGTTTGCCGCCGGGGGTTTCCTCGTCGGCCGGCTGTTCGGCACACGAGGCCAGGCCCAGACAGCCTCTGCAGGGCAATCCTCGTCGACCGAAGCCCCGTTGAAGGATCTTGCGCCGGCAACAAACAAAGATGAGGGCTGGTTCTATGAACTCGAACCAGCCGTCGCGAACCTCAACGAGCCGGGCGTCACGCGGTACGTTCGTATCAGCCTGACCCTCAATATCACCCAGGCCTGGGCCCAGACCGAAGCCAAACTCTTTCTGGATCAGAAGAAGCCCCTTATGAAACACTGGCTCACTCTCTACCTGGCCAACCAGACGATCGAAGACACGCGAGGGGAGAAGAACCTCGTGCGTATGCAGGCCAATATCCGCGATATCTTCAACCAGGGGCTGTTCCCGAATGCCCAACAGCGGATCAAGGACGTCCTGTTCAAGGAGTTCGCGATTCAATGACGGACGCGTCGGTCAACCATCTCGAGAAGGCAAGGATACGCCGGCTTCTGGCCGCCGTGGGGTCAACCCCCGTACAAGAGCAGACAACCGGCGACGTGCCGGAGTACGATTGGCGCGACCCGCACTGGCTGAACGTGGACCAGATCAACCGCATGGCCGCCGTTATGAGCCAGGTTGCCGCCAAGCTCGGCAACGTGTTCACACGATTCTTCAGCCGCAAGTTCGAGGTCTCCCCGACGGCAGTCACTCAGCACTTCGCCAGCGATTTGCCTCGCCTCATCGAGGACGGCGCCGTTCACTGTCTTCCATTCGGCCCGGAGGACCGCTTCTCCTGCGGATTTCTCGCGATCTCGTCCCGGACGACGATGGACTGGGTCACCAGGTTGCTGGGCGATACCGAGTCCTCCGGCGACCCGGACCGGCCGTTGTCCTCTCTTGAGGAATCGCTCTTGTCCGACCTGGTAGCCGCCGTGCTCGATACGTTCCTCGCATCATTGCGGCCGAGCGAAACTCTCAAAAGCAACGGCCGGCTCAGCAAGGGTCATCCCGGCATCCAGTTTGAACTGACGGAAGAAATCTGCCGAATCGTGTTTCAGATCAAGGAAGCAGACAAGGGCGATCCCTCCGATATCATGTTCCTGCTGTCGTGCAGTCGGCTGGCCGCTCTCGTGGGCAAGACGCCTGCACCGACGCCCCGGACCACGCCCCAGGAGCTTTCCAAGACCCTGATGGAACACCTGCAACAGATGCCCGTGACCGTGACGGCAAGGCTTGCCACAGCCACGATCGGCTTCCAGGAAGCCCTGGACCTCGGACCGGAGGACATCCTGCTGCTGGACAAGCCGCTCCATGAAATGGTGGAGTTGGTAATTGAAGGCCGCACGGCTTTCCGAGGTCGGCCGGCCCGATCCGGTGGGCAGTACGCGGTGCTCATCAAGGAATCCCGGGCCGGTCGCGTGCAGGACACGCCAACCACAAAGACACCCGGTGAACCCAAGAAAGGATAGAACGGCAATGCCTGATACCGCAAATGCCCCGGCAGAAAGCCCGCCTCAGCAGGACCAGAATGGGACGATCCCACAGGCCGATGGCAACGGGTCCCCGACGCAGGTCCGCTCGGTCGATTTCCCGGAGGCGCCACAGAGCGTTTCCTCCGCTGGAACCGGCCAATTGGATATCCTTCTCGACATGGAGGTGCCAATCACCGTGATCCTTGGAGCGACACAAATCCCGGTGCGACGCCTCTTGCAGCTCGGCCCCGGCTCGGTCCTCCAACTCGAAAAACCCATCGAGGCCCCGGCGGACCTGTTCTTAAGAGACTCCAAGTTTGCCGAGGCGGAGGTAGTCGTGGTGGACAACCGGTTCGCCGTGCGTATCAAGCGAATCGTCGGCGCCGCACCGGCCGAACCCGCACAAGGGTAAGAAACAGCATGACGCATGGTGAGCCACAAATCGTAAACCAGAAGTTGTAAATCAGAAATCGGCGTATGGCCTCAGACCAATCCATAGCAGCGAGTTTTCCGGCCGGCGATGACGATGCCCTGAATATCCCATTCGCCTCGCACAGCAGCATCATCCTGGCGTTGGGCCTCGTGGCGATCCTGGCCACTCTGATCATCCCGTTGCCGACGATGGTGCTGGACCTGTTGTTGGCCTGCAGTATCTCACTGGCGCTGGCGATCTTGATCGTAACCTTGTCCTCCAAAGAGGCCCTGGAGCTGTCCACATTCCCCTCTCTGCTGCTGTTCACGACGCTGTTTCGCCTGTCCTTGAACGTAGCTTCGACGCGGCTGATCCTCCTGCAGGGCGATGCCGGCAAGATCATCCAGACCTTCGGCGGATTTGTCGCCGGCGGCAGCCTCGTGGTCGGCCTGGTGATCTTCCTGATTCTCGTCATCATCCAGTTCATCGTGATCACCAAGGGCGCCGAGCGTATCAGCGAAGTGTCCGCCCGCTTCACCCTCGACGCCATGCCCGGCAAGCAGATGGCTATCGACGCCGACCTGAACGCCGGAATCATCACCGAGACCCAGGCCAACGAGCGGCGAGGCAAGATCGTCAAGGAAAGCGAGTTCTACGGGGCGATGGACGGCGCCAGCAAGTTCATCCGCGGCGATGCGAAGGCCGGCCTGATCATCACGGCGATCAATATCCTCGGCGGCATCGCCATGGGCTATTCCCGCGGCATGAGCATCACGGGCGCCGTCCAAACCTACTCGATCCTCTCCATCGGCGATGGTTTGATCAGCCAGATCCCCTCGGTGATCATCTCCATCAGCTCCGGTTTTCTCGTCACCAAGATTTCATCCAACCACAACGTCGGGCAGGATCTCTCCAGGCAATTCCTCAGGACGGGTCAGCCCCTGACGACCGCCGCTTTCATCATCGGGGCCATGGCCCTGGTTCCGGGAATGCCCAAGATTCAGTTCCTGCTCCTGGCCACGGGCACCGCCATGGTCGGAAGGATGGCGAAGAAGTCTGAAAAGATACCCGCCAAATCCACCTCCGCTCCCAAGAAGAAATCGGAAAAGGAGCCCGTCGAGGACCTGCTTGACGTCGATCGGGTCTCCGTCCACGTCGGCGTACGCCTAATCACCATGGTCGATCCGCGAAGGAGCAATACGATTTTCGATCGTATCGGGGCCCTGCGGCGGCAATTCGCCCAGCAAATGGGCCTCGTCATTCCCCTGGTCCGCCTGCGGGACGACCTGAATCTTGAACCGAACGCTTATGAAATCCGTCTCTCCGAGATCCCGGTCGCCAAGGGTTTTCTGGAGCCCGACATGTTCCTGGCCATGGATTCCGGCGTCGTACAGCAGAAGATCGACGGAATCAAGACCACCGAGCCGGTGTATGGTCTGCCCGCCTTGTGGATCCCGGCCACCAAAAAAGAAACCGCAGAACTGAGCGGGTACACCGTGATCGATCCGGAATCCGTGTTCATCACCCATCTGTCCGAGACACTCAAGAGGCATGCCGATGAAATGCTCACCCGCGAGGACGTGCAGCTCCTGATCGACAGGCTGCGCAAGAACCAGCCGTCTCTGGTCGGAGAGGTTGTCGGCACCGAGGGCGAGATCTCGGCCGGCGTGTTGCAGCGGGTGCTCCGGAACCTGCTCCGCAGCGGCATCCCGATCCGCGAGTTGACGGCCATTCTTGAGGCCCTGGCCGAGAACGCCTCGAAGACCAAAAACGTGACGACGCTCACTGAAATCGTCCGCAAGTCGCTCAGCCGGACGATCACAGAGTTGTACCGGGACGCCAAGGGCAAAATCACCGTCATCGCGTTCGACCCGGCGTTTGAACATCAGTTGACCTCTTCGCTTCGTCAGGAAGGCGGCGAGCTGATTCTGGGCATCCCGGCCGAGACGGCGATCGACTTGAATCGCAAGGCAGCCGATGCCTGGAAATCCGTTATGGACCAGGGCGTGGATAAGGCGATTCTCCTGTGCGACGCCCGGCTTCGCGCCCCGCTGGCGCAAATGCTGGCGCGCAGCCTGCCGATGCTGCCGGTCGTTGCCTATGATGAGATCGTCCTGGGAACCGACGTGCAATCCCTCGCCACGATTTCAGTTACACCGCAGGAAATGACGATAAGGAGTGAATAGGGATGCTGCTGCCAATCCGATCCATAGCGGTCAGCACCGGGGTTCTCTGTTTCTTTGCGATAGGGATTATTGGCTCTCTTGGGGGGCTGTCGCCCCATATCTGCTGTAAACGGGCGGTGCTGGGCGCCGCCGTGGCGTATATCGTGGCAAGAACTGCCCTGCGGGTCGTTAACGCGATTCTCACCCAGGCTGTAATCGCCAGTCAGATCAGGAAGATGGAGAACCCGGGTGACAGCGGAAACCGGAGATATGGCACAGACAACTGAACAATCAGCCACCGCGGGCCACGGGTCGGAGGCCGGGAGCACATGCACCCTCCAGGCTGCCGCCTCCGGCATCGAGCCGCAACGTACGATGCATGAGGCAGGGGTTACGGACAACGACGACCATCTCAAGGCCGTGGCCATGCGGGCCTACAATGGGCACAGGCACCGCCGCATCAGCGATGACGAAATCATCCAACTGCTGCCGATGGTCCGCAAGATCGCCCGCCGGGCCGTGAGCTATATCAAACCACCCCTGTCTTTTGAGGACCTGGTCTCGGCCGGCACGGTTGGATTGCTCAAGGCAGCCAGGGATTTCGACGCCGCCCACCAGGTCGAGTTCAGAACCTATGCCTACATCCGGATCAAAGGGGCCGTGCTCGACGAATTGCGCAGGGCCTCCCTGCTGCCGTCGGGTGTGACCCGCCAAATCCGAGCGGCGAGGGAAATGTGCCGCCGAATCACTCAACAAACAGGCAGCGCCCCTACGGATGAGGATCTGGCCCGGAAGCTCGACATCTCCGTCGAAGAAGTCTGTGGGCTGTTTGAGAGCGCTCGGGCCCAGCATTTCGTTTCCATTGACGCCCTCGAACAGGAAGAACCGGCGTTGGGAAACATCCTGGCTTGCGCCGATGTGGCCGGCCCCGACGACCAATTGGAGAGAAGGGAACTCATCGAGCAGCTCACCAAGGCCATGCAGGAGCTGGACGAGCGGCGTCTGCAAATACTCGTCCTGTACTACCAACAGCATTTGACCATGAAGCAGATCGCGGAGGTGCTTGAGATTACCGAATCGCGCGTCAGCCAGTTGCACGCCAGCGCACTTTTCAGCCTGTCAACCAAATTGGAGCAGTGGAAAGATGACGGATAGCAATTTCACTTTCATTCAGCCCGTTGAGAATCTTCACAGCATCCATAGTGTGACGCCGGCCCAACAGCGAGAGGAGCAAAAGCGCAAACAGAAGCCGCCGGAGCAACAACAGCAGCCCCGGGACAAACCTCAGAATGAGAAGCCCCAGGAATCGACGCCCGACCGAAACGACGGCCCGCACAGAATCGATTACCGCGCTTGACGCCGGGCCTTTCTATGGTTGGAATTATCAAAGGTGAAAAAAGACATGACGCCCAGAACCATACGACACGTTTTGAAGGCCGCCGAGGTCACGCTGGATGACCCGGTCCAACTGAGCATCGATCCAACCACAGCGACAGACTGCAATGGATCCAGATCGGTCCCGGCCGGCACACGCGTGCGTGTCACGCAAAGCCATCCGGATTACGCCATGATCGAGGTGACCTGCTCGTGCGGCAGAATGACCTATGTCCGCTGCGACTACGCGGCTGCGAATTCCTCCCCCGTGCGGCCGGAGCCGACACAGGGGTAGCCGCGCAACCCCGACACGCGATAAGACAGCCGGTCAACAAGAACACCCGTCGTCATGATGGAGAAACAGTATGATCCGAACCGCAAGATCGATAGCGTGGCTGCTTGCCATTGCCGCCGTGGTAATTGCCGGATGCACGACGGCGCCGAGCCCCGCCAACACCGACGCCAAGGGCGGCAACTCAGGCGACACCACGGCCAAACGCTTCCGGGACACACCGCTGGAAGGCCGCACAGCCGTCGAATCCGCCATCGAGCTGTCGGAAAAATACGCCAAGCTGTCCGACGTGAGCGTCACGCTGCGACAGGAAAATCAACGGCTTACAAACGAGAACGAGAACCTGCGAGGGCAGATCACCACCCTGGACGCCAAACTCAGACAGACGCAGAAGGAACTCGCGGAAGCCAACAATCTTCTGATCGAGATGCTCACGGAGCTGAACCACTGGAAGAGCAATATCCTTGGCTTCCGAGGCGAAATGCGGGACGCCGCCAGCGCCCAGTTGGAGGCGTTGCTGAAGGTTCTCGAGATTCTCGGCGGCGAGGCCGAAGCGGGAGTCATAGGACAGCGGCACGTGACCACACTGAGCCCGGATGCGAACGACACGACGTCGCCCCAGAAATCCGTCGCGCCGCAGGGGAGTGAGCCCAATGCGATACAGTGAGACCCCGATCGGCCACGGCCGAAAAACACCTGCGGTCGACCGAAGGTGGTTAAGAAGATCCTGCCTGCTGGCGATCCTGGCAATGGGCTCGATCTGCGGTTGTGAATCCGGAAATGAAAATGGCGGGATGGCGGGCTCCTATTTCCTGGATCAGAGCAAGGACCTGCATGCCCTGGGCCGGGTCGCACTGGTCGAGATAGACAACACTTCCAGTTATCCACAGGTCTCCAGCGAGATGACCCAGGCACTCTACCTGGAGACCCAGAAACGGCAGATGTTCGGTTTGGTGCTCGTTCGCCAGGACGACCCCGCGTGGCGCAGTCTCCAGGAGAACCTCGACAACCTCCAGGCCATGCGACAACTGGTGGCCCTGCAGGAGACCTTACGAAGCAACGGCCTTCTGCTGGGCACAATCACCCAGTACCAGCCCTATCCACACATGGTCGTCGGCCTGCGGCTCAGGCTGCTGGATCTGACCGACGGCCAACTCATCTGGGGGGTGGAACAAATCTGGGACAGCGCGGACAAGACCATCCAAAAGCGGATCCGGAAGTATTACGAGCAGCAGTTGCGATCCGGGCACGCCCCGCTGGGCGAAGAGCTCGTGGTCATCAGCTCGTTGAACTTCTGCAAGTTCGTGGCCTACGAGGTGGCCTCCACTTTACAGAAACCGAAGCTCAAGTAGCCCTGCCGTGAGAAAGAAACATGGCCTCTGACAATGTTAAAAACGCATTTTCCCCGAGGAAACGCTTAAGATTCCGCGGAATGATGCGAAAACTAACTACAGAAAGGGCCATGAAGGAATCAGAACATGATTGAGAATATTCAAAACAATCACGTTGCCTATAGGATGGGGATGAATGCTGTACCTCATGCCGATGCGGCGAATCAACCCGCAACGGACGACCCGGATGCCACGCTCCAAGTCAACTTTGCAGACATGGTCAACCAGGCACTCCAGGCCCGTGAGGCGGACACCGATGCAGTCGAAAAGGCCAGAGAACTGCTTCAGTCAAACCGGCTCACGACTTCGGAAAACATCCGGTCCGCAGCAGAGAACATCCTAATGTTCGGCATTTGAGAGATTTACGAATCACGCAGATTGCGCCGCGGGGCCGGCCATGGATGGCAGAAAGGGCCCCGTGTTCTTTGGGTGGCCGCTGCGGTTATGGGACCTCAATCAAACCACCCCCCCTTCCGATCCGCTGACGCCCAAAATGCCCCGATCCGAGTCAGGCCATCGTCGTGAGAGGCATAATCCCCTATTTCATCATGGCTTATGGGCGGTCGCCGAAACCATGCGGCGAGACGGCTTTCAATTATTGTAATCCTGCGGGATAGACGCGCCCGGCGGCATCCTGTACAATGAACCCGGTCGCTAGGGGTGGTCCGAACGCGGACCTGAGAGAAGACCCTCCGAACCTGATCAGGACAAGTGGTCTATAAGACATGCATGGCGTGTCGGACCACTATGCCTGCGTAGGAAAGCGATGACAACAGAATGTTGGCAAGTCTGAGGAATCGCTTCCCGCTGGAGCGATTTTTTTGTTGGCACGAGGAGTTTGAGCCATGACGACACAACTGATGGATGCCAGGGCTGGGACAATCACAGCCGCCATGCGCCACGTCGCCGAGAGCGAAGGCGTGGACGTGCGGACGGTTCGCGAGGAGACAGCCGCCGGCCGGCTGGTCATCCCGGCCAACCAGGCCCATCTGAAGACCAATCTGCGGCCGGTGGGCATCGGCCGAGCGCTTGCAACGAAAGTCAACGCGAACATCGGCACCAGCAGCATCCGATGCTCCGTGCAGGCAGAAATCGAGAAGATGAACGCCGCCTTGGCCGTCGGGGCCGACGTCATCATGGACCTCAGCACGGGCGGCGACCTCGACGCGATCCGCGACGAGCTGCTCGCCCACTGCCCCGCGCCCTTCGGGACGGTTCCGATCTACCAGGTGATCGAGGGCCGCAGCGTCGAGGATGTCACGTCCGATATCATCCTGCGGACAGTAGAGAAACAGGCCCGCCAGGGTGTGGATTTCTTCACGATCCATGCCGGCCTGCTCCGGGAGCACCTGCCGCTGGTCGAGAAGCGAGTGATGGGGATCGTCAGCCGGGGTGGCGCGCTGCTCGCCAAATGGATGCTCCACCACGACCGACAGAATCCCTTGTACGAGATGTTCGACGACCTGTGCGACATCATGGTCGAGCACGACGTGTGCTTCTCCCTGGGCGACGGGCTTCGGCCCGGCGCGATCGCCGACGCGACCGACGAAGCCCAGCTCGCGGAGTTGCGTACCTTGGGCGAGTTGACCCAGCGGGCCTGGGAGAAGGGCTGCCAGGTCATGGTCGAAGGGCCCGGCCACGTGCCGTTCGACCAGATCCAGTACAACATGGAGATCCAGCAGAAG
>DCUI01000234.1 GCA_002327785.1 Phycisphaerales bacterium UBA2218 | reverse complement strand
CAATCACGCGTAACGAAGCACTAGAACCGTTTCACCGATTCCTTCGACACCTTCAGCTTGGGCACCCGATGGCTCGTGACGCTGTAGCCCAGGAACTTGCGGTCCCACGGCCGCGCCACTGCGCTCTTGGCCCGATTGACCTTCAGACGAAGTCTCGTCCGCAGGAATCGTTCCAACGAAGCCATCACTCGCTCGCCCGCCGCCTGCGCCCAAGGCCGCCTTGAAAAAGAGGTGAAAAAGAACTGAAGAGAACCTGTTGACAAAGGTCGTTCCATATCAGGGTGGGCTCGGCCCACCGCTGTTGTCACCCGACATTGAAACCAGCGACGGATCCGGGAGAATCTCTCATCACTGAACCCAGATGTGCCGCCCTTGTCCCCCTTTCCGTGGGAGTGGGTTGAAAACCAAATGTGAACCCCATATGGATGCCCCTTAGTTTGCGCGAGCTTTTCGTGGAGTAGCGCCTCAGCGACTGATCCACGTCCCGCGGTCGACGCTCCAGTCGTTGCCGAAGAATCCGGCCTCGATAACGCCCGCCATGCCCTCCGTGAGCGTGGCCGCGCGGAAGGCCACGAGGTCGGGCAGTGCGTAGAGCCGGTGGAAGACGGTGGTACGCATCGCAGCGTGTGTACCTTTGGTACCTGTGGCGGCCACCACGCCCACCTGGCTCTGGTCGCACTCGGCACGCGGATACACAAACATCACCATGATGTCGTCGCCCTGATGACGTAACGTGGGGCCTATGAATACTCCGTTGCGGACGTCAACCGGCACGGTGTCGTCGAGCACCTTCGACCACGCCGCGTTCTGGTCATGATTCCCGTAGAGGATCACATTTCGCCTGATGTACTGCTCAGGGTCAAAAACAGTGTCGGGGATGATCTCAAAGCGGCCGTTGGCGTGCATCAACCACTGGTCGGCGTCGTAGCGGATCTTAGCCAGGAGGAGGGCATCGGCAGCTTCGTCGCCCTGGGTGCCCACCACAGCAACGAAGTTATTCGTGAAGGCCATTTTGAACGGGCCGCCGCGCGTGGGAGTCTTCTCGCTGGCGGGCATCGGCGCGGGCTTGGAGCCATCGCGGCAGGAAGCGTCGAGAGTCCAGACCACCTTGTTCTCGGAGTCCTCTTCGCAGCGGAACCGCAGGTGTGGCCTATCGGTCTTCGGAGTCATAGTGACGGATTGGCCGTCAAGTGTTATGGCGACATCGGTGGTTGCTCCGGCCGCGGGCAGCGGGATCGGCGGAACCAATTCCAGCGTGGTCACGTTAGACGTGGTGCCGGTTATGGTGCGCTTGGCCACATCCATGGAGACGTCCACGCTCGAGACCTCGAAAGGCTCCTCCTGCTGCAGGACGCGCACCCACGCGCTGCGGTGGCTTACTTGCGGAGCCCAGGTACGGAACCGGACACTATTGATGTCCTTGGGTTCGGGCAGCACGTGCCGAAACAGGAATTGCATCTTCGGCGGCCAATCGTGCGCTGTGCTCCACCAGTGTGGGAAGCCGGGGCACTCACAGTACTGGAAGTCCGGGTGGCTGATAGCGGCGAGCTGCTTGAACATCTCGCGCGCATGACCCACAGACACATCCTCGTCGGTGTCTCCGTGTAGAACGTAGACACCCTGCTGGAGGTAGTTCTCCTTGATGCTAAGTACGTGGCTCGCGCGGCCCGCGCGCAGGAGCATGGCTTTAACGGGATCTTCGGGGGGCGCAGTGTCGGTGGAGGCAATCCCACTGCGGCCGAATTCATAGACAAAACCAGCGGTTGGTGCGATCGCCGCGAACTCGTCGGGAAAACGCGCGCCGAGCAGCCAAGTGCCGTGACCGCCCATTGAGTGGCCCGTGAGCCAGCTGCGGCGAGGATCGTGCACCAGGTTAGCGCGTGCGTGCGCAACGGCTTCAATGAAGTCGATACAACCCCAGTCATCCCAGGCGAAGCCGTGCGGTCTTCGGTTGGTGGGGCACACGACGTGCGCTTCCTTCATGGGCCCGAAGTCTTCAGCTACGCTGGTGGCTTCGGTGCTGTTTCCGTGCAAGTAGAAGAGGATGCCGGGTATCGGGTCGCCGTCTTCGCTGTTGGCGCTGGAGGGCACGAGGGCGTAATACTGCGCGCTGCCGTCGATGGTGCTGATGCGAGTGACGACGCGCATATCGGTGGAGGAGACAGTGGCCAGCTCCACGCTGAGCGTGTCGAGGATCGTGCCGTCGCTCGCGGCGAGCGTCACCTGCGCGGGATGCTTGCTGCCGGTGATGCCCACAGTGGAAGAGGTGAAGCGCGCGGGCAGCGCGATTTTCTTCTCAGTGAGTGCGGGGATGACATGGAGATCGATCCATGCGTTCTTCTCGGGAAGGTCGCTTGCAATACGGATGCGCGCACCGGAAAGTGGCTGCTCGGAGGCGTTCACCACCACCACTCCCACGGGTCCGTCGGTATCGCGACCGGCCACAAGCGATGGCGCGAGGATATCGTAACCGGAGATGAATGCCGCGGCCGGTGCGGGAACGAGCTTCGCGGCAAGGAAACCTCGGCCGACCGAGAAGAGAAATTCGTTGGTGCCAGCCTTCAGCTTGACGGGGATGCGCACGAAGTCATACGGAAAATCGTTGCCACCGCGCGGGTCGCCATTCACGAAGACGCTGCGATGACCGTAGGCTTCGAGGAGCATCACACGCTCCGTTGCGCTCTCCACGGTAGCGTAGACCCAGCCGCCGTGGAAGGCGGTATCGTTGCCACCCTCGAAGACGCCGTTGGCATTGGCGGTGACGGCGGTCCAAGCATGCGCCGGCTCGCCGTCACTGGTGTCCGCCGCGGGGAAGGGCACGGCGCCGTCCTTCGGTGTGGCAAAGGTGCCAACCACCAGTTGCGCTTCAAGCGGGTCAGGGCGAATCACGGACACCCGAGTAAATGTCGAGGGCGCGGCAAGCGCGAGGCCGGAGCAGATGACGAGCTCGTCCATCGCAACTTGTTCGTCTTCCTGAATTACGCCGATCTCTGCCGCGGAGGTCCACGCCTGCCCGTTCATCTCGCTCAGCGCAACGAGCTTGACGAAGCCGCACTGTTTCGGCTCGAACAGTACGGTCCTCTTGTCCTTGCCGTACGGAAAAAACTCGCCCTTCTTGACCGGCTGACCGAAATTCTTGCCGTCAGCGCTGACATAGATCTCGTAGCCCTCGATCGTGCCATCGTAGTCCCCCAATTCCTGCCGCGGCAAGTAAGTGAGCCCCTTGATTCTGCAGGGGGCGGGTCGAGCTGGAGGATGATTTCGTGCGGATGGGCCGGGCTGGCACCCTGCCACTGCGTATGCCAGATAGTGTTCGGATTGCCGTCCGCTGCATTCACGCCCTTGCCGTCCTCAGCGATGGTCTCTTCGCTGTCCACCTTGATGACTTTCAACGCTATCCCACTGCAGAGGCCGTTCGTTTGAATACGTTGAGCACGAGCAATGCCCGAGTGAATGAATGCGAAGGCGAAGAGGAGCAGAATAAGGCGTACGTTGTGAATGTGTTTGACTCCTTTCGAGCGAATTCTCCCTCGCCTGAAGGTGAGGGCTTCGTCTGTTCGGCTAAAATGCGTTGGTTCAGCGGGAATTGGACAACTACCATAGTCGGCCAAGCGAATGGGTCGCTGGCTTGACTCTGGCATTATGAACTCCTGTATGACATTTGTCAAGTCCTGTGCATGAGGACTCCGGCTCTGGCGGTTCCCGTCGATTCCCGGGCGGTTTTCGCCAGCGCGCGGGCAGTCCTTTTCGAACGCCCGGCCCCGCCCGTCCATGCTGATCGCCACACCCGCCTTGTGCAGCTCCCCGATCCACTCGCCGCTGGTGAACTGGCTGCCCTGGTCCGTGTTGAAGATCTCCGGCCGGCCCGTTCGCAACGCCTCCCGCAGGGCCTCGACGCAGAACCACGCATCCAGCGTCACCGACAACGACCACGACACCACGTACCGGCTGAACCAGTCCAGC
Source organism: Phycisphaerales bacterium UBA2218 (assembly GCA_002327785.1). Lineage (GTDB taxonomy): Bacteria > Planctomycetota > Phycisphaerae > Sedimentisphaerales > Anaerobacaceae > PLanc-01. Next base: position 112 of record DCUI01000234.1, on the reverse strand, counting down.
ACCGCCACCCGATACGCAAACCCCTGCGACAGACGGATGTACGTGATGTCCTCAGACCACACCTGGTTCGGACGCTCGATCCACAGACCTACGGCAACGACCCGGAAAACTG
>DCUI01000285.1 GCA_002327785.1 Phycisphaerales bacterium UBA2218 | reverse complement strand
CACGCCGGAATTGGCGATCACGAAGTCATCGATCCCGTCGAACGCGAGGGCGCCGCCGATCTTGCCCTCTGGCTGCCAGGCCGGACCACCCATGACCATGGCGTCGTGTTCCCCGGCGCTGTCCGCAGCGGTCATGCCCTCGGTCTCGTCGAACGCCCAGTGGGCCGCGAGCGTCGGGTCTTCGATGTTTTCTTCTCCAATGTGCTCGGCGAGCACCTTGAGGTCTTTGAAATCCACCACGCCGTCACCCCAGGCATACGGCCCAATGTCACACAGCGAATCAGTCCCGCCCAACTGCATGACCATCACAAGAAGGTCTTTTCCATCAACCTTCCCATCGCCGTTGAAGTCCACGATGGGTATGATGGGGACTTGCCAATTGTCCCAAATATCGCCTGCCAGTGTCGCAAAGTACAGCGTATAGCCATCATGAGATATGCGAGGTACAACGTCAGCGTCGATCCCATTCACTTGCGGGCCAATATTCACCAACACTCCCCATGTAGCCGAGGAACTTGCCCGCCTTGCCATCCAGATATCCGGTCCACCATATCCACCCGGACGCGGTCTTGAGGTCCAAGATGGATCGCAGAACAAGAGCAACAGTGCGTCTGGCGACAGGGAGACTCGGTGTTCATCGTATACAGTGTTGACCATGGGTCCGAGATTTACCGGGGGGTCCCAGATAGCATTTGTTGTCGTACGTGTGCTCAGCCAGATGTCCTGACCACCATATCCGCCAGAACGATATGATCCGAAGTAGAGTTCCAACCCATTCGGTGATATCCACGGGTTCGCCTCATCGGCAGAAGTGTTTATGGTTGGTCCCAGATTTACAGCCGGCTGCCAGGAATCATCTTTCGTTGCTCTTGTTGTCACCCAGATATCGTACTCACCATGGCCACCGGCCCGGTTTGCGGCAAAGTAGAGCGTCAGTCCATCCGCCGAGATGCATGCGGCACAATCGTCCTTCGAAGAATTGACGCCAGGCCCAAGATTCTCCGGAGGACCCCAATCCGCGTCTGTGGAAGGCCGTCTCAGGACCATCAGGTCAAAGCTACCGTACCCGCCGGCTCGGTCTGAGTCGATGTACACCTCCAAACCATCGTACGAGAAACAACAGATGCTCTCATGCATGGCGTCGAGGGCCGGGACGGTTACTTCAAGGTTGACCGGCTTGCCGAACGTGAAATCTGCATGTGTGGCCGAGGTCTCGAGACCTGAAACAACACAGAATCCAAGCAGTGACGCGATAAACATCGGGGTACGGAACAGCTTCATCTCACACCTTCCCTTCTGCCCGAAGGCAACAGACATCATCGGAATCGTATTCACGGGTCTTTCTGCAGAAAAGACAAGTTCACAATCGAACGGCAACTTGATGATACGGCGCAAATCACGCGAAACGTCCGCCGAGGAATCCTGAGGGGATGTGTGAAAAGTGGCACGGGCATCCTGCCCGTGAGGCTTTGTGGCATCGGCATCCTGCCGATGATTCATGGGCTGGAAGCCCATGCCACGATGACCCTGCCTCTCACGCACCCTCTGAGGCAAACCCTCGCTGAGGATGGCAGACCACTGGCGCATGTCGGCGGTGGCCCTGGCGCGGTCGCCCAGGCAATCATGGTATTGCGCGCGGGTGGAATAGGCGTAGGCGTCGTCCGGATCGGCCTCGATCCTTTGTGTATAGAAGGCCAGCATCTCGCGATAGTGCTCGTCAAGGGTCTGACCCGGGCCGAGGACCTCGATGGTTGGAATCGTCGGGTCCAGAGGAACATTCCAGATCTCGAAGTACGGCGGCCTCAGACCAAACGACAACTCCGTCGCGGCCGGAGACCAGCAGGCACTGTTGACCTGGCCGTCAAGGACCTTCAGGAACTCCTTGCTGCGCAGATCATAGATCCACAGGCCGGTCTTCTCGCCTTGGGCGTTGCTGCCGCCCAGGCAGACTTCATTGCCCGTGGGAGACCAGGCGGTGGCGCCCCAGGACAGGGCAGGCCCCTTGCCCTCTGCCACCACCTCTTGGGAAGCCAGGTCCGCGATCTTCAACACGCCGCCCTCGGAGTAGGAGACATGCCGATTGTCCGGCGAGACGGTCGGCAGGTAGTTCGAGCACTTCATGATCTCTTTTCGCTCGGCGCCGCCGCCCGCAAGAGAGACCCAACAGAATATGCCGCTGCCCCTGGGCAGATAATAGTAGAGGTGTTCGGAATCGCCGGCCCATAGCGGCCAACTGCCTTGAACGATACGCCGGGGCTCGGTGCCATCGGCATTCATGACCCAGACCTCTTCATCTGCCACCGGCCGATGCTGGTTCCTACGCTCGGCGGTGGCCAGCTCCTCCAGCCGCAGGAGCTCACAGTCCCGCACGAAGGCAATGTACTTGCCGTCCGGCGACCAACGCGGGTCCTTGCCGGGGACGATCAACAGGTCCGTCTCCTTTGTCGCGGGGTCGAAGATCGCCACGCCGCTGTAGCCATGAACGCCCAGACTGAACACCAGCTTCTTCCCATCCGGCGACCAATTCGCGCTGAACCCATCCGTGGTCACGCGCCGGCCTCCCTTGGCCGAGAGGTTGCGATAGGTCTCTTCGGCTTCGATCATCGGCAGAAACGCCGCCCCCGCAGGCTCAAGGTCTGTCGGATGCCAGGACCGCCCGGCCTCCAAGGTATCGAAGACGTACTTTGCGCACCAGTCCTGGAATCGCAGACGGGCTTCGCGGCCGGGAGCGATGATCTCGCGGAACAGAGTTGTCGCCTCGTCGTACTTGCCGAGGGCCGTCAGGGCACAGAAGGCGTAGTACTGAAAGACAGGCCTGTCCGGGGAGAGCCTGTAACACGCCTGGGCTTCCCCAATAACCCGTTCAAAGTCCCCCATTCGCAGAAGCGTTTCGCACCGCCCGACGGACAAATCCGCGTGTTGTGGCTCTGCCTGAGGTACGAAGGCAAGGGCATTGTCATACTCGACGAGGGCTTCTCCGTGCTTGCCCAATTCGCGGAGTGCCACCGCACGCAGGGAATAGCCCAGCGGATCACGCGGCCGCAGGATCGTCATGGCCATCGCATCGTCACGGAGCCGGTCGTATTTCCGCGAGGCGTAGTACGTATAGGCGCGGAGCCGGCGGGATTCGTAGTGGCCTGAGTCAAGCTGCAAAGCCCTATCGAGCGAGGCGAGCTGTTCCTTCACCGTAACGGCGGTCATGGCCCGCAGGAAATAGGCTTCCGCAGCCTCCGGCAACAACGCTTCAGCCTGCCTGCGGTGCTCCTCGATCTCCTTGAGTTTCTCGGCATCAGGTGATTCACCCTCCCAGAGGATTCGGGCCAGCAGTGAATGGGCCGCCCCGGCCACCTCGGGCCGTTCGTTGAGTAACCCCTTCAGGATGGCCACCGCTTCGTCGGGATGACGGTTGTCCACGAGAATGGTAGTCTGAAGAAGCCGGGCCTCTGGGCCAACGTGTTTGCTGGCGAGGATGGGTCTGATCGTCTCCAAGGCGGCCTCGCGGTCTGCCTTGGCGTACTGCTCGCGGGCCTGGGACAGGATGCCCCTGTGCTTGAAACCTTCCGCCTCTGCCAGTTGGGCCCGATCCCGGTTCCACATCGACAGGACGATGCCGGCCGCGACCGCGATAACTGCTAGTGCCAAGGCCAAGACAACCTGGGAACGGTGCCTGCGGAGGAATCTCTCCACGCGATACGTCGCACTCGGGCCTCGAGCCTGAACTGGCTCATGCTCCAGATGCCGGCGGATGTCCGAAGCCAAGCTGTTCG
>DCUI01000295.1:283-73530 GCA_002327785.1 Phycisphaerales bacterium UBA2218 | reverse complement strand
GAGGGGGTCCTGGTCCCTCGCCCGCAGACTGTGGCGTTCATGCAGGACGTGCTGGCGGAGGTCGTGGGCCTGTTCCCAAGTCGGCACATCCATATCGGGGGCGACGAGGCGAACATCGCGCACTGGAAGCAGAACGATGAGATGCAGGCGATGATCCGTCAGTCGAGCCTCAAGGACGAGGCAGAGCTGCACAGTTGGTTCATCAGGCAGATGGACGCGTTTCTGACGCGCCAGGGGCGGCAACTCGTCGGCTGGGACGAGATTCTTCAAGGCGGCCTGGCGTCGGGAGCGGTCGTGATGAGCTGGAGGGGCCAGGACGGCGGCATCACCGCCGCCCGGGCGGGACACGATGTGGTCATGGCGCCGACCTCACACACATACTTCGACTACTATCAGGGCCCGGCCCAGACCGAACCGAAGGCAATCGGCGGCTTCATTCCGCTGGAAAAGGTGTATGAGTTCGAGCTCATCCCGGAGGTTCTCGGCGCCGAGCAGGCCAGGCACATACTCGGAGGCCAGGGACAGCTCTGGGGCGAATACATTGTCAATCAGAAGCACCGCGAGTACATGACCTACCCTCGCGCTGCGGCTCTGGCGGAGGTGTTGTGGTCGCCCCGGGAGGGTCGCAACTATGAACAGTTCCGGCTCCGCCTGACCGATCACCTCAAACGGCTTACGGTGCTGGGTACGAACTACCGCCCTCTGGATCGCTGACAGATATCCCGGCCCGCTTGACCCCGGGCTTCGATGTCCCGATCACGGCATGCAAGGAGCTGTATGAAGCCGACTCTATTGGTTCTGGCGGCAGGTTTGGGCACTCGTTACGGCGGACTCAAACAGATCGACCCGGTGGGCCCGTACGGCCAGACCCTCATCGACTATTCCATCTACGGCGCGATCACAGCCGGATTTGGCAGAGTAGTCTTCGTCATCCGCCACTATTTCGAGGAGGCGTTCAGAGAGGTCGTCACCCGCAAGTTCGAACGGTTCGTCGAGATGGATTATGTGTATCAGGAGTTGGATGTCTGCCTGGACGACTTCTCGCTGCCGACGGACCGCGAGAAGCCCTGGGGCACCGGCCATGCGATCCTCGTGAGCCGGGGCGCCATTGACGGGCCGTTTGCCGTCGTGAATGCCGACGACTACTACGGCGTCGATTCGCTCAGGGCGATAGCCGCATTTCTCACGAGAGACGTTGCGCCCGACCGCTATGCCATGATCGGGTATATTCTCAGGAACACCCTGAGTGAATACGGGGCCGTGGCGCGAGGGATCGCCGAGTGCGATGAACGTATGTCTCTCAGGAAGATCGTGGAACGAAAGAAAATCGAGAAGACCCCCGACGGCATACGGTATCTGGACACCGACGGAACCGTCCACGCGCTCACCGGAGACGAAATCGTCTCCATCAATCTCTGGGGATTTCACCCGTCCCTCTTTGCACACCTACAGACCCACTTCCGCCGGTTTCTCCTACAACATGGTCGGGAAAAGGGCTCGGAGCTGTATATACCCTCCGTCGTGGATGCACTGGTGGCAAGTGGACAGGCTCAGGTGGAGGTTCGCAAAACGCGCGATGAGTGGTTCGGCGTGACCTATCGCGCGGATGCGCCTCTTGCCACTCGATGTATCCACAGACTGACGTCTCAAGGCGCATATCCGAAGAGGCTCTGGCGATAGCAATGGAACACAACCGAACGACCATCGCGGGACATTTTGCTCTCCGGGGGAAACCCGTCACCGCTGCGCCGGTTGCGACCGGCCACATCAACGATACGTATGTCGTGACCGCAAGGGATGGCGAGAGAGCCGCCCGGTATGTGCTCCAGCGGATCAACGATCATGTGTTCAAAGACCCGGCCCAGGTGATGGCGAACATCATTTGCGTCACCGAGCACATCCGTGCCGGGTTGTCGCGGGCCGATCCTGCGCTCGCCCAGCGGCAGTTGACGGTGATCCCCGCCAAGGACGGTCAAGGGTATCATCGAGATCCCGACGGGGGCTTCTGGCGGCTATATGCCTATGTTGAGAACGCCGTCACGTACGATACCATCCCATCGGTGACGTTGGCTCATGAGGCGGCGCGCATGTTCGGCCTGTTCCAGAGGCTGTTGCGCGACCTTCCTCCGTCCGCCTTGCATGAGACCATTCCCGGCTTTCACGACACGGCTCGGCGCCTTCGATTCTTTCAGCAGGTCCTTGCGAAGGATGTCTTCAACCGCGCACGAGAGGCTTCGGCTGAGATCGATTTCGTGCTGAAAAACGCGGCCCTCTGTGACGTTTTGCCACATCTGATGAGCACAGGCGACCTGCCCATACGTATCGCGCACAACGACGCAAAAATCAATAACGTCATGCTGGATGCGGCCACGGGCACAGGGGTCTGCCTGATCGATCTCGATACGGTCATGCCTGGCCTGTCCGTTTATGATTTCGGAGACCTCGTCCGAACGGCCGGTTGTCCGGCCGCGGAGGACGAGCGAGACCTCTCGAAAGTCACCGTGGACATCTCCCTGCTCGACGCTCTGGCCCAGGGCTTTGCCGAGGAGACCGGACCATTCCTCACGCCGGGTGAGAAAGACCACTTGGTGTTTGCCGGGAAACTGATCACGTTCGAGCAGCTCATCCGGTTCCTGACGGACCACCTCGCGGGCGACGTTTACTACAGGATCCATCGGGAGGGCCATAACCTCGACCGTGCTCGCACCCAGATGAAACTGGTGCAGTCGATCGCCGAGAAGGAAGAATCGATGAACCGGATCATGAAGCGAGCATTTCAAAACAGCGATGGAGACGCCGATTGAAAGGAACAGCCCATGACAGGAAGATGCCGGAAACACGTTCTGGTCTGTTGGACAATCCTGGTCGGAGCGTCCGGGGTTGACGCGGTGAGGGCGGAAGGTCCCCTCGAGTACCCCGGCCCGACGCCGGGAGAGGCGAAAGCCTTCGTACACAATGTGGAGATCCTTCTGTATAACGACGTCCTGGAGTGCAAGTGGAGCATCACGGGCGGACGCCTCAGACCGGTGTACGTTGTGAGCAAACAATGCCCCGCCGTGTCGCTCCGGGACAGCGAGTGTTTTCAACTGCTTCCGGCAAACATGCCGCCCCTGAAGGCATCCGATTTCAACATCGTGAGCGGACCGCAGATCGATGACCTTCGCCCGGTCCCCAAGGCCCATCGCCTCGCAGAGAGAAATGGCGGCAAGCAGATCCGCGTGGTCCTGGCCATGCCGGACGACAGTCTCACAATTCACTGGCGTATCGAGCTACGCGATGGCTCAAACTACGTGCGGCAGTACGTATCCCTCGCTCCGAGGACAGCCGATCCGGACTTGCAGGAGATGGTCCTCGTACAACTGAAAAAACAGAATCCAAAGGCGGCAGGCACGTTGGATGGCTCTCCCATCACGGTCGCTGACAGGTATTTCTTCGCTTTTGAACACCCGCTATCCAAGATGCGGATGCTCGACTCGGAGGTTCAATGCAGCCTGCCTCGAGGCGCACCGTTGAAAGCGGGCGACGAGCAGGTGTATCGTTCCGTGATGGGTGTCGTTCCGCCGGGGCAGATGCGCCGGGGCTTCTTGTACTATGTCGAGCGAGAACGGGCACAGACATACAGACCATTTCTTCATTACAACAGTTGGTACGACATCGGCTACGGGCCCGAGAAGATCCTGGAGCCCGACGCCTTGAAGGTAATCGAGTTGTTTGGGAAGGAGCTGATCGAGCGTCGCGGCGTGAACATGGATTCATTCGTCTGGGATGACGGATGGGACGATCCCTCGTCTCTGTGGCGATTCCACGAGGGCTTTCCGAATGGGTTCGCCTCCCTGCACCGGACGGCAAAGCGGTACAACTCGGCCATCGGGGCGTGGCTGTCGCCCTGGGGCGGCTACGGCCAGCCTAAGGAAGAACGGATGAAATATGGTCGGCAGGAGGGTTTCGAGACGAACGAGCGAGGATTCTCCATGGCCGGACCCATGTACTACGCACGGTTTCGGGACGCCTGCATGAGAATGATCCACGACTATGATCTGAATTACTTCAAGTTCGACGGCATCAGCTCAGGCGGAGCGCCCACCGGCGCCCAGGCCGAGTTCGCAGCAGACGTGGAAGCCCTGCTGCAACTGGCCGACGATCTTCGCGAGGCCAAGCCCGGCCTGTTCATCAACGTGACGACCGGCACCTGGTCCTCCCCCTATTGGCTCTGGCACGCCGATTCCACTTGGCGTTCCGGCAACGACTGGGACACCTGCGGCTGGGGCTCGAAGCGCCAGCAGCAGATCACGTACAGAGACGCCCAGACCTGGCAAAACGTCGTATGCCGGGCACCCTTGTACCCGCTGAACTCCCTGATGACCCAGGGCATCATGTTCGCCAACCACGGGCTTCCCGACGAGGCCGACGATCTGGTGGAGGATATCCGCGACTTCTTCGCCAGCGGCACGAACTGCCAAGAGTTGTACGTTACCCCTTCCCTGCTGGATGCCCGGACTTGGGATGCTCTGGCGGAAGCGGCGAAGTGGGTGAGACAAAACGCTGACGTGCTCGTGGACACGCATTGGATCGGCGGCGATCCGGCCAAGGGCGAGATCTACGGCTGGGCGTCGTGGTCGAAACGCAAAGGAATTCTGGCTCTGCGCAACCCTGCGGACAAGTCCCGTTCGATTGCCATCGACGTGGGCACAACCTTCGAGCTGCCGGACGGAGCCGCCCGGCGATTCTCATTCAAGAGCCCCTGGAAGAACGACGCCCCGGAAGGAGAGATCACGCTCTCTGCGGGCGAGGAACACACGTTCGAGCTGAAACCCTTTGAAGTCCTCGTCTTCGATGCAGCCCCGCGATGATCGCACCACGTTTCATGGCCGCCAGTTCTCGGCCCGTTCCACCATGGTTTCATAGTTCTTCATCGTTCTCGACGTAATTGTGCGGCCGTTCGGGGCGGAGGAAGGCATCAGGACGAAGCCCCTGCCCTGCCCCTGCGTTCCCTCAGCCAGGGCCCGTTCCACGACTCGCCTGAATGCGGAGGGCTCCATCACCTCGATATCGGAAACCTCAATGTTCCCGAACAGCACCAGCCTGTCGCCATACGCACGGCGAACGTCCCTGAGATGAACGTCTCCCTGCGGCGGCGGTTCGACGGGGTCCGTGGCGTCGGCGTCCATTTCACAGATCTGATCCAGAACGGCGCCGATCCGGCCGTGACAGTGAATGCGTGCAAAACCGCCGTGCTTCTTGATGATCTTCACCATCGGCCCGGTGTAGCGCAGCACGTACTCCCGGAAGAGTCTCGGCGGCAGGAAGGGCTCCGCCGCGTATTCAGGACCATAGATTCTCCAGAGGTGTCCGGGGAACAACGCCGAGACCTGTTCCGTCCTGGCGTAGAGAGGCCGGGCAAGCTTCTCAAGGAGGCGATGCAACAACGTTGGTTCGGTCAGCGCGATAGTCAGAAAAGTCGCCATGTCAAACAGCGAGGCAGCCGCACAAATCGGATCTTCCGTATCGACCATCACAATGCCGCGATCGCCGAGTCTCTCGTCCTCGGCGATAAGGCCACTTACGTCAATCGTCCTGGCGTGTATATCGTCAGGTAGTTGCAGATACGCTTCCGCGTCGCTCGTATTCTTGAGGAGATGCTCCGTCGTCCACACCGTGTCCACAGCGTACCCCCGTCGCGTCACGGACGACAGTACCCGTCCCCCGACCCGCAGAGTCCGCCGGGTGCAGTGCCACCGATCCTCCGTGTATTTCTGCACCTGGAGGAATTCGCGGAGGCTTGGCGCCGCCTCTGGGTCCCACGAACGGGACCTCACCGGACTGCGCATCCGGATCAGATCGCTTCGTTCCTCGGCAAGTTGCAGTAGCGGCCGCCATGAGGGGTCATTGTAGACGTTGAACTCATCTTGATCGGAGGGGGCGATCTCGAAGCCGCCGACCTCGTAGAAATTGACTGCCGGACGATCCACCGGATCGCCTCGCAACGTGGCCGTCAACCGCTCACGCCGGGTCATCATCGCCGGCGATCCCGCAGATTTCTCAGCAGTGTGCGGATGTTGAAAAGACCACCAATCCAGACGGTGATGCTCATGCCCGCGAACAGCGCCAGACTCAAGAAGAAGAACCACGTCCAGAGATCAATCCAGAAACACATTATTCTCTACCTTTCTTCCTTCCCGGTCAACTGCCGGCCTCGGTCGGGAAACAGCAATGAGCCGCCGACCATGAGCACCATCGCCAGCAACACGGCGCTCAGACCCACTATGGCACTCGAAATATTCAGTCCCACGGCCTTCTGGACGGGAGATAGCCCGAAAACGGAGCCAAAACCAGCGATCAAGGCGAGATAAGCCCCGATCCTGCTCGCGCGTTTCCAGTACAACCCGCAGACCAACAATGCAAACGCGCCCGTGAAGTAAATGGCTCCGGAGATCGCCATGTAATCCCAGAGGTCCTGCCCCAGGGGGTACCACAATCCCCAGACAAGGATGAAGGTGCCGATGCACAGAATGAAGATGCGCGTCAAGAGGAGCCTCGCCTTCTCGGAAAGCCCCTTCTTGAAGCACGGCGCCACCACATCCTGGGTCAGCACGCTGCTCCAGCACAGGAGATAGCTGTCGTGCGTGGACATGAACGCCGCAAGCATGCCGGCCGTAATGATCCCGATCAGGCCCGCCGGTAGAACCTGACTGAGAAAGATGGGCATAGCCAGGAGAGTCGTTTGAGGGTCGGCAGATCGACCCTCGGGCAGAAAGATCGCACGCAGGGACTCATGCTGGCTCATGTACACGAATGCCGATATGCCAAAAGAATAAGGCAACAGGAAACGAATCAGAAACCCAATCGAGGCCCAGGTATAGAGTCTCTTGACCGTGCGAACGCTGTCGGCGGCACATGCGCGAATCACCGCAGTCTGCCAGACGGCGCAACTGACCAACCCGAGGAAGAACATCCACACGACATAAGAGAACCCGAAACCTGTACCGTCAAATGGGTTGAAACCCGCCTCTCCCTTCAGCCGCACGACGGTCTCGACAATGTTGTTCCATCCAAGAAACCGGATCGACAACACGGTTCCCGTCAGCAGCCCAAACGACAACACGACGAATTGGATGTAGTCCAGCACGACCACCGACACCATCCCGCCGAGCGTCGTATACAGCAGTACGAGCGCCAACAGCACCGACATGATGATCTTCAGGTGGATGTCCTGCGTCAGGCCCGTGATGCCCATCACGAACAATGAGCCGGCCTTGAGGAACATGCCCATGTTGAGAATCCCGGAGAGGGCCAGAACGATGCCGCCGAGGATGCGGACCCCACGGCCGAAACGCTTCTCATAGAACTCCGGGATTGTCATCACCTCCAGCCGTCGCAGGGGCACGACGATGAAACCCGTCAGTCCCACGGCCAGAGTCGTGATCGCCGCCGCCAGGGCGATGTGAAAGGCGGCGAACCCCCCTGTGAATCCCTTCTGGGCCGAGTACATGATCGTCACGAGACCCAACTCGGTCCCGATCATGGTGGCGACACCCAGAAACGTGCGCAAGCCGCGGTCCGCGACCATGAAGTCTGCGACGCTGTGGATATACCGCCGGATGTAAACTCCAACGGCGACGACCGCTGCGATATAGACGATGACAATGCACCAGTCCACCGTGCCGAAGTTCGTCTGAATCCCAATGCTTGTCAGATCCATGGCGGACATTGTAGCACGAATCCGCCACAAGGCAACGATCATCTTCTCCTGGTTCTTTATCGTCCGGGAATGGCGAGGGACGGCCTCATTGCAGCGTGGCTGCTGCGGCTATTCAGTCGAGGCCTGGACCTGCGTGGCAAGGTGATACAGGTCCTGGAACGGCAGCACGCAATACTCTGAAGTGACATAGGCCCCTTTGTGGATTTCCACGAAGGCCGTGTGGCCGTCAAGAAACGCCACGCTGTGACGGTCTGTCGCCCCGTGCCACTCGGCTCGCGTCTTCCATTCCGGATAAAGAAACGGCGCAGGGTCCCATTGGTTGACCCATCCATAGTCGCCGATCAGCACCAGGCGCGAGTGGTTGGCCACGCGGACCACGTTGAGATGGGGCAGCCTCGTGGCAATCGCGAGGTCCAACTCTCTGGTGCGATCACTATACGGCTTGCAGTTGTCGGGACCTATGAGGAAATTATTCGTCTGATAGCTTGTTCCATGGGCCCGGTACACCTTCTCCAGGAAGTAACTGTCCGGAATGCCACCGCAACCCGCGGGGCAATGGAACACCGTGGCGGTCTGTTCCGTGACCCCATTCGCATCCGCCAAACCCACCCAGGGATTCAACGGGCGAGGCCACCAGCCCTTCTCGTTTTTCAGGCCCCTCCATCCGCCGTAGTTGACATTCGCATTCGGTCTCTGGTAGAAGCAGCCATGATGATCGTTCAGGTAGGCGCTCCATGCCGTGGCCAGCGATCTGAGATTGCTGCTGCAGCGAACCAGCTTGGCGCGAGATCTGACCCGGCCCAATGAAGGCAAGAGAATCGCGAGCAGCAGCGAGATCACAGCCAGGACAACGAGCAGCTCGATCAGCGTAAAACCGCCGTTACTGCTCCCTCTCGATGCTGTTGTTTGCAGGCGTTTCATGTTATGTTCTGTCCTCAGTGGCCGCTCACCCAGGACCATCCTCCGGTTCTATGGGCATTGATGGACCGTCGCTTGCGCCCGCGCGCCTGGTTGGTTGGGCATCCGAGGCCTCCGGACCTTCCGTCAGCAAATCATCGCTCCCGCGAGTTCCGTCGAGTTCGGGGAAAGGGGGTGACTCATTCGTCGGTTGCCCGTCTCGCATCATGATGTCCGCCATGAAACGGGCAGCCCGCTGGGCGATGATTTGTTGTTCCTGTGCCATCTTCAGTGCTTGTTCCGCCGTCTTCTGGGCTGTGCTGCGGGTTTTCTCGGCCTCCTGGTACATGAAGAAACTGATGCATGCGGAACTACACAAAATAACCAGCACCAAGGTGACGACCGCAGCGGTGTACCGATGCCGCGCAACGATCTTGCGGAGCAGATAGATCGAACTGATGGACTTGGCGACGATCGGCAGGCCGTCGAGCCAGCGCTGCACGTCCTGCTTCAACTCCGCGGCCGATTGGTATCTGTGGTCGGGGTCCTTGGCCAGGCACTTGAGGATGATTGCTTCGACGTCGGAATCGAATCGGCTGATTGTCTGCCTCGGTCGTACAGGTTCTGCGTACTGGATGTTCTGCAAGGCCTCGATGATTGTGCCGAGCACATCGTAGGGCAACTTGCCCGTGCACATCTGGTAGAGAATCACGCCGAGCGAGTACACGTCCGTCCGCACGTCCACCAGGTCGGATCGGCCTGCCGCCTGCTCCGGCGACATGTACGCCACGGTTCCTTTGATCTGACCCGTGATCGTCGGCATGACGGTGCCTTCGCCCGCAGTATTGAGATTCGCAGCCGTCTTGGCCAAACCAAAATCCAGAATGTGGGGCTCGCCTCGCTCATCCACGAGGATATTGGAAGGCTTGAGATCGCGGTGGATGACGCCGCGATGATGGGCATGCGCCATGGCGTCGCAAATCTTGCCGAACAGAGCCGTCTTTTCCCTGATCGACGACGTGCGAATCTATGACCGGGCGGTGTGGCCGTGAAGGAGTCTTTGGGTTTCTCCGAATTGGCTTATAGCTGGGAAGACGCATTCAGTCCGGTTTCGACAGTGGTGGCGGTGCGAGGTAAGGCAATAAGCGGCAGATACCAGATGTCTTCGCGGCCTTGGCCGCCGGTACGGGGTTCCGTCCATGGGTGATCGCAGAAGTACAACTCGGCGCCGTCGGCGGACAGGCTGGTGATGTAAGGCATCTTCGAACCTGTGAGCACCGGCCCAAGATCAATGGGTGCTGACCAGGGGTCGGTCTTTGACTCGCGGGTCGCCACGTATAACGATTCGCCGACCTCCGGGCGTTGGAAGAAAAGAATCCGTTCGTCGGCCGACATGCATTTGCGGCCCTCCAAGGCTGGGCTGTTAACGGGCGGTGGGAGTGGCTCCGGGCAGCCCGACCATTCGCCGTGGGGCACGGGTCTATTTACAAACCAGAGGTCCATCCCCCCGGGGCCGCCCGGACGCGTGGAGATCCAGCAGAGGGTCAGGCCGTCGAAGGAGGGCACTGCGCCCCAGTCCTGTCCGGTCTCGGAATTGATGCTCATGGGAAGCGTGACCGGCGTTTGCCATGGTTCCTGTGGCGAGCTGCGCACGGCCACGTAGACATCGCCGTGGTCGGCCTTGCCGCGACTGAAGTATAATTCCAGACCATCAGAGGATGTGCTCTGGAAGCCTTCGAAGTCCGACGTGTTCACCGGCGGACCGAGGTTCACCGGCTCGGACCAACCGTCCTCCAAGGAAGCACGTGTGGCCAACCAGATATCGTAATCACCCTGACCGCCCGGTCGGTCCGAGGCAAAGCAAAGAGTCAGGCCATCCGCGGAGATCGACGGGGTGATCTCGCTGTGGGGGCTGTTGACAGCGGGGCCGGCGTTGACGGGCGTGCCAAAGATCTCGCTCGGGGCCAATTGCAGGGAGCGGCGCAACAGATCGAGTCTCTCCCGAACCGCGAGTGAAACCTGCCTGCGCAGAAAGTAGTAGCGGGCAATCGTAGGGACAAGCTTCTCCGCTTCGCGGCGGTGGTACTCGCGTTTTCGGCCGTACTCTGCCGCCTGGCTCCTATTCGTAGGCTCAGTCTCATCGTAGGTCTTGGCGAGAAGAAAGTGCGCCTCGCCGGCAATCTCATCAGCCGGTCCGAGCAGTCCCTCCAATTCTCTGACGGTGGCTGCGAGACCCTGCAACCCCCGCATGGCCTTCGCATGGAGCAACCGGGCAGCACGATTCACATGCCGGCTGTTCAGGATCGTCTCCAGTTGCCGCCTCGCTGGCTCGTATTGTCGGTTATCGAACAGGACCCTGGCCTCAGAGAGGACTCGGTCATGACGGATCGATTCCGCATTGAACTGGGCTTGCCTGGCCCGGCCGTACATGGCGATGCCGAGCGTGACGCCCGCAATCGTCAACATGACGGCCGCGGCCGCCGCGACAGCAATGCGGTGTCGACGGAGAAACTTGCGGCTCTTGTACATAAGACCGGGCGGGACGGCACTGACTGGCTCATGCCGGAGATACCTGCGAATGTCCAGGGCAAAGACGTCCGCCGTGGCGTAGCGACGGGCTCTGTCCTTCTCGATTGCCTTGAGAGTGATCCAATCCAGATCGCCTGCGAGCTTTCGGCACAGAGTCCGCACATCAGTATGTCGGCACCGCGCGATCTGGGATGATCCGTCGGCCGAGTCGGCAGGTAGCCGCACGCTGGGTGGCTTTGGATCTTGTTCGATGAGCACCTTACGAATCGTCTCAATCCCACCCTCGCGGAACAGTCGGGTCTCGTGTGGCAGAGAGCCGCAGAGGAGTCGGTACAAGACCACGCCGAGTGAGTACACATCGCTGCGGATGTCAAGATCCGGATTGCCGAGATTCGCCTGCTCAGGACTCATGTATTCCGGAGTGCCGATGATCTGCCCTGGCTCGCTGGTCAGGGTCTGCTCGGCCAGCGATCGCGTCAGTGCCCGGGCCACCCCGAAATCGATCACTTTTGGTATGGCTTCTTTGTCGGAGGCTACGACAAGGATGTTGGACGGTTTCAGATCGCGATGGATGATCCCCTTTTGATGGGCGTGCTGGACGGCCTCGCACACGCGCAGGAACAAGGCAAGGCGTTCCTCCACTGGGAGCTTGTGCTCATCGCAGTACTCGGTGATGGGCACACCTGCGACGTACTCCATG
Source organism: Phycisphaerales bacterium UBA2218 (assembly GCA_002327785.1). Taxonomy (GTDB): domain Bacteria; phylum Planctomycetota; class Phycisphaerae; order Sedimentisphaerales; family Anaerobacaceae; genus PLanc-01. Next base: position 61,705 of record DCUI01000295.1, on the reverse strand, counting down.
ACGAAATACGGCCGGCCGGAGGCAGTCAGGCCGCCGTCGTAGACGCGAGCCACATGCGGATGGTCCATCATCGCCAGGGCCTGCTGCTCCGCCTCGAAGCGCCCGATGACCCGCCGGGAGTCCATCCCCGGCTTAATCACCTTCAAGGCAACCTGCCGTCTGATCGGCTCGTGCTGTTGAGCCAGGTAGACCACGCCCATGCCGCCTTCACCCAGGACAGTGAGAATCTCGTAGCGGCCAATTCTCGCTCCAGGTTTCTCCAGAAGGATATCGAGCGGATCGATGGCCCCGGAGGCCTCCGCTGGCGTAGGGGTCTCCAGGCCAACGGACAACAGCCGTCTCAAGCGGTTTGGGTCTGATCCGAAAGTTGATCCGCCGGTCATGACTGGACCTTTCATGCAGGACTATCAAGTCATTCCGTATGCCTGTGTCGATTGTCCATTCGGACTTCTTGTCATTACATCCAGAACTTATTACGGATGCTGCGCGCCCTGTCCGAAGAATTTCATCAATTCCCCCAGTTCACCCTCGATCTGATCTTCGGTAAGTACCGTGTGGCGAATGCGCTCCTTCAATGCCGCTTGGAACCGCCTTTTGACCGTGATCATCATATTGGAGGCTCTCTTTTCGTCCTCGATCCCATATCGCGTACGCAGATCCGCCAGGGAAGGCGGGTGAGTGTCGCTGAGGATTGGCTGAATGACTCTCTCCTGGAAGACCTTCCAGTGAGTCTCCAGGCCGTTCTGCACGCAGGCGGCTTCCACCTGCTGGAGGACTTCATCCAGCAAGGCGGATAACCATGCATAGTTGTACGATTCCTCCGGATCGAGCCCGGTAACGTGTTCCGGAAGGGCTGCCGGAGCAATCATATCGATTGCGACGAGCTTGTCTCTGGGGATCCGCTTCTGCGCCGATTGTCTCTGGAGATCATTGATAACGTACTGATTCAGGGCGTGCAACAAAAAGGTGCGGAATCGCCCTTTGGCCTGGTCGGCCCGCTGCACGAGGTTCTTGTTCAGCACGATCTCATGGAAGAACCCCTGGGTCAGATCCTTGGCCTCTTCGTTGTCGTAGCCCTTGTTGCGCAGATAGCAGTATGCCGGTTTCCAGTATTTCTCCAAGAGGGTGCCGATCAGGGCGCGGTCCCTGTCGCCGCCGGACTGGATACCCTCGATAAGAGACCAATGCGTGGTCAAGAACGCCTCCGTGGTCCCGCCGACCTGTGTCTGGTCACGCTGGTTCATGACGTTTGCCTAAAACGAGACTGTAAACCGTGTCCATATTCCCCGAGTCTGGCTCTCATTATAAGTGTACCCGCCATGATCTCCAAAGACCGATTTCTCACGGGCGGAAGTGTCTCCGGCCAAATATTTCTGCTCTGATTCGCGGAATCTGCGCAGCGGCACCAAATTCTTCTGGATTATACGGCAGAGTCGCCGTCGCAGGTGGCTCGAATCCAGGTTCCTGATTGCAAGAAGGAGAAACGATCATGAGACCGAAAACAAAGGCATTGGCAGCATCGGCGATTGTTTTGGTAGGAGCCCTGTTGGCGGTCTGCTGGGCTGTGGATGCCGGAGATCCCTGCAGCCAGATTCCCGACGGGTGGCCCTGTCGCGGCTGGCCGTTGGGAGGCGCCTGGTTACAGTCAGTTGAGCCGACCGGACCCATGACGCCGGGTGCTCAGCCGGCGATCATCTATGAAACGCTGACGCCACTTGGCCCGGGCGGAGATGTCTTCGTTTACAGACAGACTTACGCAAATCCCGACACGACCTTAGGTGGGCTGCTTCCCGAAGCGGACTTGGGCGGTGAGATGGTTGGCACAGCCGTGCGAGGGGGGCCCAATACCTACTCATTCACCCTGATCGGCTATGCGGCCAAGGCCCGCGCAAACGACAGGGGCCAGATCCTCGGTCTGCTCGTCTCCTCTGGCACGATGGCGCTGACCGGACCCAATACGAGGATAGACAGCCACATCGTGATGTCGCTGTATGGTCCGGACGCAGATATCAGTCCGGTTGACGGCTTGCCGGACGAGGGAGTGGAACCCGTACTCTGCATCGACTTTCCGGAGGATTATGTGGTGAAGCGAATCCCTGTCATGCCACCCTGTACACCCACACCTTGGCCGCCACAGCAGTAGTCCACAGTTCTTGGTGTGTTCTTGTATCGTTCGGGGGCTGCGTCATGCTTTGCGGCCCCCGCATCGAGTATGACATTGATCAGAAGAACCTCAACTGCCACTCGATTTGATCGATAGTGTTCGTATCTGAGAATAGACCTTGACGACGTCAATGCTCCGGTTCCATACGGCCCGAAAAGAGAGAAAGGACGGCACGAAATGAAATGGTTTGACGGTCCTGCGATGAGACCAGTGTTGGTTGTTTCTGCGGGCATCATTCTACTGGGCGGCGGTGCGCACGTGAAGGCCGATTTCCGATTTGGCACTCCGGTGAATCTCGGTTCGCCGTCGAACAGTGGCTATGCAGACCTAATGCCCAGCGTTTCCAGCGACGGCCTTGAGGTGTACTTCTGGTCCAACCGGCCGGGCGGGTTCGGTGAATGGGATCTCTGGGTGTCGACGCGTACAACGTCGGAGGATGAATGGTTGCCCGCCACGAATCTCGGCCCTGAAGTCAATAGTGCAGGCATTGACGCAATGCCATGCGTGTCAGCTGATGGCCTGGAGCTGTTCTTTTCTCGGGGCAGCGAGTCGACCGGGGAACTTATGGTCGCGCGACGCAACGCAAAGACAGAACCTTGGGGCAGGGCTGACAATCTGGGGCCTGGCGTGAACAGTCCAGCCCGTGACGACATGCCAAGGCTGACGAGCGATGCCTTGGAACTGTACTTCATTTCGACTCGGTCAGGAGGATGTGGTCTTTCTGACATTTGGGTGGCCACAAGGCCCACGATGGCGGATGATTGGGGCCCGCCAGTGAACCTCTCTATGGTCAATAGCGGGGGACATGACCAGTGGGTGAACCTATCGCCCAATAGCCTCACTCTGCTATTCCAGTCCGGTCGCCCGGGTGGCGAATACGGCGGCCTCTACATGAGCAGACGCAAGAGCAGAAACGATCCCTGGACGGCTCCTGTCTACTTGGGCCTGCCCATGGGAGGCTCGGTCTACACGCTCCTTTCTGGCATATCGGCCGATGGCGGCATGCTCTATCTCTCCGACCACATCAACTATGCTCCCAGAACCGGCGGGCTGGGTGGCGCCGACATGTGGCAAGTGCCGGTCGTCCCGATCGTTGATTTCGACGGCGATGGAAAGGCGGGTATGCAGGATCTACTGCGACTGATCGACTCCTGGGGCCAGGATGATCCCGTGGTCGATGTGGGCCCGACCGCTTTCGGCGACGGAGTCGTGGATGGCTCCGACCTGGAGGTCCTGATGGGCTACTGGGAAGAGGAAGTGGATGACCCGACGCTCGTCGCACACTGGGCGATGGACGAGACCGAAGGTACGACTGCCTATGACAGTGCCGGCCTAAACGATGCCGCCGTGATCGGCGCTCCCTCGTGGCAGGCAGCCGGCGGTGTCGTAGACGGGGCCCTGGAGTTTGACGGGACGACCTGCGTGACGATTGCCTTCGTGCTCAACCCGGCGGATGGTCCGTTTAGCGTCTGTGCCTGGGTCAAAGGTGGTGAGCCGGGGCAGGTCATTTTTTCGCAGCAGGGTGGGGCCAACTGGGTCATGGCGAGTCTTCCTGATGGCATGCTGGGGACCGAGCTGAAATCTGCCGGTCGGCAGTCCAGCGTATTGACCTCCGAGACGGTAATCACAGATGGCAACTGGCACCGGATTGCCTTCTCCTGGGATGGCGCAAACCGTGTTCTCTACGTCGATGACATGGAGGTTGCGCGGGACACCCAGTCCAGCCTGGCGGGCTCGACTGGTGGCTTGCACATCGGCGCCGGCAACACCCTCGCCTCCGGCACGTTCTGGTCGGGCCTGATCGACGATGTGCGAATCTATGACCGGGCGGTGTGGCCATAGCAGACAACGCGCACGCGGCAGACCGACAGAGGCTGATGATCCAAGCGACCATCGGCCTCTTCTCTGATCATGGATATCTTCTTCTCGCCGCTCGTTCGGGCGTGGCGAAGCAGATGCTCAGTTGCTGTTGCCCGGCGCATCCCCCCGGACAATTCCTCCTCCGTAGACGATCCGTGTGAATCCAGCCAAGATTGCCAAGACCCTCCGTGCACTCGGCAATCACAGTATAGAGCAGGCGACGGCTTTCCGCAATGAAAACTCCACATTCCTACCATGGAATCCGGTCGGCAGGACTACGGCAGGACGGATACGTCGTGGGTGAACATGTTGTCATGAAACGCATCCTGTCGCGACGTCGGAGCAGGGTTGCGGTAGCGATTCTAACGCCATTGATGAATACACCGTTGTTGCTGCTCATTATGCCTGCCATGTTGTCACCTTATAATCGTATCGAGTTTGTCGTCTCTTCTGACCTTCGATACGCAGTCACGGATGCGGCATTGCGCCCAGTCCCCAGGAAATCCGGAAAGATATACGCCGAGACGCAATCCACTTCTGTCCTGCGATTCAGGGTTTGCACTCCCGTCACCACAAACGAGCTTCGCCGCCGATGGGGTTGGTTCCCAGAGAGGCGGGAATTCACTTATCCATCGGAGTCGGACTTGCGTGCGATGGCCAGTTCCAGCACTGCGTAACCGTCGATCTCGAAGTGCTCGACCACGATCTCCACGATCTTGTCTGCGGGCAGATTCAGCGTTCCGGCGTCGCGTGTCGGTCCGTGCCAGCCCCAGTTTTCGATGACTCGTTCGCCATCTACGGTGACGCGGATTCCGTCGTCGCTGAGGGTCGTGAATTCCCATGTCCCGGCCGAGAGCGGCAACCGTGTTCTCGCGATCATGCCAAAGTGGTCGCCTCCGAGCCTGGCCGCTGTGACGGCCTCGGAGAGATTCTGTTCGCTCGGCCCGCTCCATCCGTACTTGAACACCAACTGCTTGGCGCGTCCTGAGACCGCCTTCTCATCCCGGCTGAGCCTGCGCCATGCCTTGATGTCCTCTCGCGGGTCGGTGGCCTTGTCCCACTCGAAGAATGTGACGTCCCACGTTGCCGAAACCAGCGTGCCGCGAATCTCCTGCTCCCGGTCGCCGGCTTTCACTTGCAGCAGATAGGGGTGCACGCCGGGCCCCATGGCGGAGACTCCGTACGTCGCGCCGGAGAGTTGCCACGTGACATCGTGGCCCTCAAGCGTCACCACAGCATCCTGGGAAACGTTGTGGAACTCGTAGCGGATCGAATCCCCGTTGTCCTGGACTACGCGAATCAGCGGTGATTCATGGTCCCACGGCCCCCATTCCGTCATCACGATATTCTGACGACCTCGCAGGTGCGACCGGGCGCCGACCGGTCGCGTTGTGCCGAATGCCGTGTACGTCGGCTCCTGAGGAGCGGTTGCATCGTCGCCCTTGCGCACAACAGACTCCGTCTCTTTGGACATCTGCTTCTCCACATCCTCAAATGTGTTCTCGCCGAGGAGGAGTTCACCGGGCCCGCGCAAATGAAACGCCAGCTTGTCGCCCGTGAACTGGTTCTCGGCGACCACGTTGCCCTTGGAGTCGGTGCCGTTTGCCTTGGCCCAGGGCTTCTGTGCGAAGTCGCCCACCGGGCCGCCCCAGAGGTGGACGCCGCACTTGTTGTTCTTGAAGACGTTGGCCAGGATACGATTGCTCCGGCCATGCTCGATGTTGATGCCGCCTCGTTCCAGGCCGTAGGCCATCTCGCCGTTGCCCTCCATGTGGTTTCGCGCAATCAGCGTGTCCTGCGAGTAGCCGCCCCAGACGCCGCAGATGGCGTTCTCGACCAGGCGGTTGCCCCAGAAGACGTTCCCGAACGAGAAGGTCATCTCGATCCCGTGCGCAGGCGCGTACGAGAAATCATTGTCGATGAGCAGGTTGTTGTTGTTCCCGCGTCGCCTGTACCAGTCGGGCGGGTGGTCGCCGGTCTCGCCCAGGGCCTCTTTGCCTGCGAATCCGAAGAAGCCGTCGCCGCCGTGCGTGGCGGAGTTTTCCGCGATGACGTTGTCGCAGTTCTGCTCGAACATCAGAATGCCGGCGGAATCCTGCCCGCGGTTGTACACGAGGTGGCTGTACCCCCGGACGCAGAAATCGCATGCGTTCCGCGAGATTATGTTGCGATTGCAGCGCCACATCGCGATGCCCCACCCCGAGTTGAACGAGAAGTCGTTGTCATAGACCTTCGAGTCGTTCACCCGGTCCAGGCACAGTGCGTTCTGGCCGTGACGGACCTTGCAGTTGTGGACCGTGATCCGGTTCGAGTCCTCGACATAGATCGCCGCACCATAGTTCTCCAGCCACTGATTCTGATCGTTGTCGTGCGGAAAGAGCCAGTCGCCGCCGTCNNAGGCCGCCCCAGAAGCCGCTGATGTGCGCTCCGCGGATCACCACGTTGGTCTGGCCGTTCACGCGGATGCCGTAGCCTTTGTACTCATCCGGCGGCTGGTCCCGCGGCGAGCCCCGCAGGCACGAGCCGGAGGCGAACTCAACCACGATATCCGATGCGGCGATCTGAATGACGCCGGTGCCGTCGGAATCCTCGATGATCGTATCCGAGGGGATGACAACCACGCAGGACTGGTCGATTCTGACGTTGTCCGACGTAACACGAACGGTCGGCAATCCCTGGGCGGTCAGCGCCCACGCTGCCGATGCGATGAACAGGGTTGTAAGCAAAGCAAGGTCCTCCATAGGGTGCGTGCCACGCACCATTCTTGTTACATCATTCCTTGATTCGCGGGAACTCCGTCACGCGGATGTTCGTGCATCCGTAGGGAATGAGCGTTAGCTCCTCAATAGGTTCCTTGGAACTCTGAGGTTCATGCGGGACCTCCGCCGCCCAGCCATGCTCCAGCTTCCAGCCAGGCAGTTTGCGGCCCTTGACCTTGGCGACTACACCTGCCCCCTCCGGCGAAAAGGGTCTTTCGCCTACTGGTTGCTCGTCGAAGGTGACACTCGTCTCGGGCTTCGCTTCATCCATGAGCAGGCCGTAGTTCCAGGGCGTTGTGGGTCGGACCTCGAAATCGCCGTGCGGCAGTTCTCGGTGTGGCTTATCCGCATTCACGCGGGTCCAGTTCTCACCCAGCTTCAGTGAGTACACGAGCGGGCCTCGCTCGATGGCGAGGGCCCCGTTGTATCGCCGGGAGGTCTTGACCTTCATCGGGAAGCACAGATCGACCTCGACCGTGCCTTGCCACTGGTGCTCGACTTTGTGGAATGAACCGGGTTTGAGCCGTTTCGCAGACCCATCTGCCACGCGGATCGTCGCGCCTTCGGTCCAGGCAGGCACTCGCAAGACGAGCGGGAAACGAACGGCCTTGTCCGTTGTCACCGTCAGCGTGAGCGTCTCACGGAATGGATAATCCGTGTCGAGGGCCACTCGGACTTGTGCTCCTCTCGTTTCGAAGCGGGCCGAACTCGGCGCATAGGCCGTCGCGGCGATCCCCTCGCCCTCTCGCATCCAAAGATGGGCCACGAACTTGGGCCAGCCCTGGTGCATGTTCGCGGCGCAGCAGCCGTAGTTGGGCTCCAGGCCGTAGAGGTTCGATTCCGGGCCGTTCGTCGCCCACATGTGGTCCGGATTGATCGTGCATTGGACCTGGTTGACCTGCTGATCGTACTGGTGCGACCACATGTCCGGGGCGAAGGTCGCCGGCAGGGCGTTGAAGGCGATCCGCTCCAGGCGGTCGCCGAAGGCCGGATCACCCGTCACAGAGATCAGATGCTCCAGCGAGTACATCGTCTCGACGACGGCGCAGAGCTCGGTCCCTTGCGTGGGGCTCTTACCGGAGAGGCACTCGTCGCCGGAGAACATCCCGTTCGCCTGGCCGTGATAGCGGTCGAGGATCTCGAGCATCCGTGCGGGGAAGGTCCGTTCGGTTTCCCGTCGGGTCAGACGCCAGGAAAGTGCGTAGGTCTTGATTGCCATCGCTGTGTTGACGACGTGTTTATCAGATCGCCATAGACCGCGACGCGGCGTCGGCTGCGTCACGTCTTCGCCGCCGTAGAGCGTCATGTAGTCGAAGCCCTGCTCGGCGAGACCGGATTTGAATCGCCGGCCCAGCGGTGAGGCCGCGGGCTTGGCGCTGCTCAGGGGCGATAGAACGATTGTAGTGGCGCCGCCCGCAATGCCGGCCAAGAACTGACGACGTTGTATCTGTGACATGTTCATGGGCTCGCTAAAGCAGTGACTCGTGTTCCGTGACCCGGGCCACGAGGCACGGATCACGGCTGTCATGCTACCCTTGGAACCTCTTGCGTTCAAGATATATTGTCTGGGCGAATCACAGCCGGGGTGATACGATGGGCCTGTATCGCAAAGGAGAAACATCATGAGAACAGCATCGAGGGTGACATCGGCATTCATCCTCCTGTGGTTTGCATTATTCACGTCGTGGACTGCGATGGTCGATCTCTCGGATGCGCCCGGAGCATTTGCCGCCGAATGGCATAACGTGAATACGGGGGTCGCCACGCCGGCCCCAGACGTGGAGGGAGGGACCGTTCACACATTTTCAGCCCGTTTTGATGGCCCCGTCGTACTCTACCTTAGTCGAAGGGCAGAATCCGGCAACGAAAGGAAGACGCCATGAATCGCGTTCGATTCCTTATTTGTATCCTGCTACTCGCAACGGTCGCATCCCTGGGTGATGAAAGACCCATTGTCACACTTGAACCAGGACCGCGAGAGGGCGTGCTGACCAATCCGGGCAAAGGTTGGTCGGGGAGCGGCCTGCCGGACAGGCATTCGAAGGAGGTGCTCGACCTGCTGGGCATGGGTGTGATGCGGCTCGACTGGGCCAGCGTTGAGCCGCAGGAGAGGCAATTCAACTGGGATGCGCTGGACCGCTTCCTCGACAGTTGGGGCCGGCTCGGCAAGGTCTGCAACGTGGGCATCATGTGCGCGAACACGCACGGCCGGGATCCGGATGGCTATGTCACTCCCAAGTGGGTCTTTGACGCGGGCGCCAGGAAGATCGAGATCGTGCTGGACCCGGACCAATCCACGACTGGTACGCCCGGCAGGAAGATCGCGCCGGTGTTCGACGATCCGGTCTTTCTCGACAAATTCGCCAACTTCCTCCGCGTCTTCGCGAGTCGCTATGACGGAGACCCTCGCATCGCCGTGCTCGATATCCGCTCCTACGGTAATTGGGGCGAAGCCCACATGTACCCGTTCGGTGTGCCCGATATCGCGCCGGAGAAATTCCGCCAGCACGTCCAAATGCACCTGGATGTGTTCAGGCAAACACAGCTGTGCCTCTCTCGCAACGCCCACTTGGGCCGATTCGGCCCGCTGAAGTCTGTCTTCGACTGGGCCGTACTGGACAGACATATTGCACCACGCCGCGACGGCATCTGCGGCAACAGCGATGGGAGCGAAACAGCGATCGGTTTCGGTATCGCGCCGGGTGTGTTCGAGTTGTTCGACAACTACGACGGCGTAAAGAGGCGAGGCTGGTGGGATGGGAAGAAGGATGAGAACGGCATGGGTTTCACCCTCGAAGAGTGCATCGAGAACGGCAAGCCCACATGGGTGGACCTCGGTCGCGGCGGCGAGTCGGGGCTGCGAATGCTTCGCGAGAACCGCCAACTCATTGAGCGGCTCACCAACCGTATCGGCTACCACTTTCACCTGCAGCGCGTTTCGTATCCCCGCCGGACCGAGCGGGGCGGCCTCGATCTGGAACTGGCTTGGACCAACCAGGGCGTTGCGCCCATCTATATTCCGTGTGCGGTCGCCGTCGCGTTATTGGACAGCCGTGGCAAGCGCATGACGACCGTATGGCCGCAAGAATGCCGCCCGCACAAGTGGATGCCCGGCGAACCTGTCGTTGAGAAGGCCCGCTTAGAGTTCCGAGGCGTTCCGGCCGGCGAATATCGCCTCGCTCTGACGCTGACTCGCAAGAGCAATGACGATATCCCTTACGTTCGACTGGGCACGGATCTGCCGACTGTGGATGGCTGGTACGTTCTTGGCAAAACGGAGGTTGTGCGCTGATCCGGATTGGAAAGAGGCGGATTGGGCCTATATTCTTCAGGGAAACCAGGGTGGACACAGGGACGATCCGTGGGTAAGCTTGTTGGCAAGTCAAAGATCAAGAAGCACAAAGCAAAATGAAGGAGTCAGCATGCGTAAGAAAGAAACCCATCTGAGCCGGCGTGGCTTTTTGAAGACCACGGCCCAAGCCGGCGCGTTGTTTGTTATGCCGCACATCATTCCCAGCACGGCTCTGGGCGGCAGTGGGGCCGTGCCCCCGAGCGAGCGAATCCGGCTGGGCGGCATTGGAATCGGCGGGCGAGGCGGATACGTGCTGGGCTGCTTCCTGCACGAGCCGGACGTGCAGTGCGTCGCCATCTGCGATGTGAAGGCCAATCGCCGCAAGGCGGTCAAGGAGATGGTCGATGCCCGGTACGGCAACCACGACTGCGTCACGTACATCGACATGCGGGAGCTGCTGGCCCGTGACGACATCGACGCGGTGTTGATCGCAACGGGACCGAACTGGCATGCGACCGCGTCGATACTGGCGGCCAACGCCGGCAAAGACGTGTACTGCGAGAAGCCCTCCACGAAGAACATTTCGCAGAGCCTGGCGCTGGCTGAAACGTTCCGTCGGACCGGGCGAGTGTTCCAGGCGGGCACGCAGCGTCGCAGTTTGCCCAACTTCATGTTCGCGGTCGATCTGGCCCGCGACGGCAAGCTCGGCAAGCTCCAGACGCTCCACGCCCATCCGTGCGGTCTGGGGACCTCGATGAGCGGCTGGTTGCCCCCCGACCCGGAACCCGCCAAAGAGGACGTGGATTGGGATACGTACCTTGGACCGGCGGCCTGGCGGCCTTTTAACCGCAAGCTCCTCGACGGCTTTAACTTCGAGAAAGGCGGCGGAATGGTCGGCGGCGGGTGCCTGGAATGGGGCTCGCACTGCGTGGACCTGTGCCAATGGGCGAATGACGCCGACAATACGGCTCCGGTCGAATATGAACCGGTCGGCGACCGGCTGCATGCCCGCTACGCCAACGGCGTCCAGCTCGTGATGCGGAACGATGGCTGGCTCCCCCTGGGCTCGTGTCCCGTGCGGTTCGAAGGTGAGAAAGGCTGGGTGGAGACCGGCGACGACGCCGAGATCGTCGCGAGCTCCGAGTCCCTGCTGGTCGGAAAGGGGGCCAAGATCGCCGGCTACCCCGCGGATTTTCACGTGCGCGACTTCCTGGATTGCGTCAAGACGCGGGCCCAGACACGGGCCAGCGCCGACGTGGCCTGTTATTCGCACATCGCCTGCCATGCGGCCAACATCGCGCTGTTCCTGGGGCGCAAGGTTCAATACGATCCCGTGAAGAACGAATTCATCGGCGACGAGCAGGCCAATCGCCTTCGCTCCGAAGCGTTACGGGAGCCCTGGCGGCTGTGAGAACAGCGACCTGTGCCCCATGACTCGTGTCCCGGGTCGCGGATCCCGAGTCACAGATCACGATTACTATGAGGATAATTATGATGTCTGAGAATCGATATTTCGCATGGTGTGCTGCTCTGTTCTTGGGGGTGGCTCTTTTGACGGCGGCCGGTCAGAATGTTGCGGCTGCTGCCGACAGTCAGGATTCCACCAAGGACAAAGAACTCAAGCTGATCGGCGTGCTGCAGTCGAACGCGCCGGCCGCGGAGAAGGCGATCACGTGCAAGCGACTGGCGATCTACGGCACGCAGGACGCGGTCCCGGCGTTGGCGTCGCTCCTGGCGGACGAGCAACTGACGTCCTGGGCGCGGACTGCTCTGGAGGCGATTCCCGGTCCGGCGGCCGACGAAGCCCTGCGCGGCGCCATGGGCAAGGTGCAGGGCAGAGTGCTGATCGGTGTGATCAACTCGATCGGCTATCGCCGGGACGCGGCTGCCGTCGATGGGCTTGCGGAGAAGCTCAAGGACGCCGATGCGGGCGTGGCATCCGCTGCGGCTGTGGCCCTGGGCTGCATTGGCGGCGACCAGGCGGCCAGAGTCCTGGAGCAATCGCTGGCCGATGCCTCGGCTGCGGTTCGTCCCGCGGTCGCCGAGGGCTGCGTCCGATGTGCGCAGAGGTACCTGACCGAAAGGAAGAATGCCCAAGCCAAAAGGCTGTATGACGCGGTCTGTGTGGCTGATGTGCCCAAGCAGAGGATTCTCGACGCGACCCGGGGAGCGATTCTGGCCCGTGGGTCTGCCGGCGTCTCGTTCCTGATGGAGCAACTACGCTCCGCTGATAAGGGCCGGCTTGGCATCGGGTTGCGCACGGCCCGGGAGCTTCCCGGCCGCGACGTGACCGAGGCCCTGGCGGTGGAGATGGACGACTTGAGTCCGGATCGGCAGCCTCTGCTGCTGTTGGCGTTGGCGGATCGCACCGATGCCGCTGTGTTGCCTGCGGTTGTCAAGGCGGCCAAGAGCAACAAGAAAGATCTGCGGATCACGGCCATCGGCGTGTTGACCCGGATTGGCGATGTGTCCTGCGTGCCCGCGTTGCTGGACGCCGCGGCACAGAGCGATGTAGAACTGGCGCAGGCCGCGAAAACGACGCTGACGAAGCTCCCCGGCGACGAGGTGGATGCCGCCCTGCTTGCCCGCCTGCCGCAAGCGACCGGCAGGACGCGACAGGTCCTCATCGAACTTGCGGGATCGCGTCGGATCGAGGGGGCCCTGCCGGCAATCCTGCCGAGTGTCGAGGATGCCGATGCCGGTGTTCGAGGCGCCGCGGTGCAGGCGCTGGGCGTGCTGGGCCGGATCGAGCAGGTGCCTGTTCTCGTAGCGCTCGCGCAGAAGAACCGCGACCCGAAGGAACGAGGCGATATCGAGAAATCGCTCTGGGCAGTTGGCGGTCGCTCGGGACCGGCATCTGTTCAGTACCTGCTGCCTCTCATGCAAAGCGATGACGCGACGCTTCGCTTGGTTGGCCTGCGCGCACTGGCGATCGTCGGGAGTCCTGATGCCCTGGCGGCCGTGAAGGCCGCGACCGCGGACCGGGATGAGGCCGTCCAGGATGAAGCGGTGCGCACCTTGTCGACATGGCCCAACAATCGACCTGAGGACGTTGCGGCGGCCGAAGCCCTTCTGGCGTTGGCCAAGTCCGGCAAGAAGACGTCTCACCAACTGCTCGGACTGCGAGGTTACCTGCAGTACATCCGAGGGACCCAGGCCCTCGGCGGCGACGAGAAGGTGGCCCAAGTCAACAATCTGCTCGGGCTGATCCAGCGGCCTGAGGAGAAGCGGCTGGCGATCTCCGTTGTCGGCGGCGTGCCTGTGGCCGGCGCCTTCAAGCTGCTGACGACGCTGGCGGAAGACCCGGCCGTCGCCGAGGAGGCCTGCTCGGCCATGCTCAACCTTGTGGGCAGGAACATCCAGGGGGTCGCCAGGGAGCAACGCCAGAAAGTGCTTGAAACGGTCGCCGAGAAGACCAAGAACGCCGCGACGAAGAAGAAAGCCGAGGAGATGCTCAAAAGCCTGTAGGCTCGATGGGAGTTTGATGTGTGAAGTTTGAAGCGAGGTCTTCGTAGGGTGCGTGCTACGCGCCGGCTTTCGTGCATCCGAGGGTTGAGCGGTGTGTGATGCGCACCCTACTGCTGCTCTGATACTTCATGAGGCACGCTTGATGCTTCACACCCCTGCGAAGGAGGTTCAAAATGGCTGCATATGAGGTCCGTTCGAATGTTGGTTCTCGATGTATCCGTCGCAGAGACCTTCTGGCCGCCGGCTGTCTGGCGGCCTCTGCCGCGGGAATCGGTCTGCGGGCCCGACCGCTCCCGGCCGGGCAGGCGGCCGGATCGGGGAACATCCCCGACATCGACCCGGGATACGTCGGCCCCCAGTTCTTCGACAAACAGGAGGAAAAGGCCTTGCTGGAGGTTCTGGAATCCGGGTCGCCCTTCCGCTATTGGGGGCCGGGCAAGCCGGACAAGGTGTTCCGCTTCGAGGAGGGCTTCGCCAAACACATGGGTGCGAAGTTCTCGCTGGGCGTGACCTCGGGCACCGCGGCCCTGGACTGCGCCGTCGCGGGCCTCGGCATCGGGCCGGGCGATGAGGTGATCGTCCCGGCCTACACCTGGTGGTCGGACTACACCTGCGTGGTGCATGCGGGGGCGTTGCCGGTCTTCGCGGACATCGATCGCACATTCAACCTCGATCCGAAGGACTTCGAACGCAGGATCACGCCTCGCACGAAGGCGGTGATCGCCGTTCATTTGCTCGGCGGGCCCTGCGACGTGGACCCCATCCTCGAAATCGCTCGCAGGCACGGCGTCGCGGTCCTGGAGGACGCCGCCCAGTGTGTCGGCGGCTCCTATCACGGGAAGAAACTGGGCTCTCTCGGCGACGTGGGCATCTACAGTTTCCAGATCAACAAGATAATCACCTCGGGCGAAGGCGGCGCGGTGGTGACGAGCGACCCGACGATCTACGAGCGTGCGGTCCGTTTCCACGACATGGGCTCGATGCGCGGCGTATTCACCGAGCGCACCGGGGCCAGCCGGGTCGAGACCTTCGCGGGAGAAAACTTCAGAATGAACGAGTTCACCGGCGCGGTCCTGGGGGCTCAGTTGTCCAAACTCGACTCTATGGTCGCCCAGATGCGGCGCAATGCCGAGGCGGTGTACGACGGCATCAAAGATCTGCCCGGCATTCGCCTGCGGCATCGTCCCGATCCACGAGGTGATATCGGCTACTGCGTCGGCTGGGAGATGAAGGACAAGGCGGCCCGCGACCGCTGCATCCAGGAATTGAGAAAGCGCAAGGTCCCGGCCTCCACGCTCACCGGCTCGGTCCTGCTGCCTGTTGAAGAGTCCGTGATGAACAAGCGGACTCGCCACGCCAACTGGCCGTCCTTCAACAGCCTGGAAGGCAAGAAGATCCAGTACGGTCCGGATTGCTGCCGCCAGACGCTCGGCATCTTCGACCGATTCGTCCAGGTCCGCATCGGAGCCAAGTACACGCAGCGGATCAACGACTACCTCGTCGATGCGATTCGCGAAGTCCACGGCTCCATTTCATAACTGTGTCCAAGGAGCACGGATCATGGAACCATGGGATCGCAGGGATTTTCTGAAGATCGGGGCGGCAGGGGCGGCCGCGTGGGCCGTCGGCAGGGCGTCTCTTGCCGCTGTTGCCGATACGCCGGCGATGGAAACCGTCCGCATCGGGCTCGTGGGCATCGGCGGGCGGGGGACCGTGCTGTTGAACATCCTGCTCGATCTGGAAGGGGTCCAGGTCCGCGCGGTTTGTGACATCATCGAGGACCGTGTCGTCAAGGCGCAGAACCTGGTGACCGCCGCCGGCCAACCGACGCCCCGTGGCTACGCCCGAGGCGAGACGGACTTCAAGCGTCTGTGCGAGACCGAAGAGCTGGACCTGGTCATCAACGCCGTGAGGCCGTGGAAGTGGCACGTGCCGATCTGCGTGGCGGCCATGAACGCCGGCAAGCACACGGCGACAGAGGTCCCGGCAGCAGAGACCATCGAGGGATGCTGGCAATTGGTCGATACGGCGGAGAAGACGCACAAGCACTGTGTGATTCTGGAGAATTGCTGCTACTTCCGCAACGTGATGCTCATCCACCACATGCTGCGAAAGGGCTTGTTTGGCGAGCTTCGCCACTGCGAAGCGGGATATCAGCACTACCTGCCGGCCCGCCTGGGGGTGCCGCGCCTGGCTGACCCGCTCGTCCAGACCGCAAATAGCTACCCCACGCACGCGATCGGCCCGGTCGCCCAGTGGATGGACATCAACCGCGGCAACCGCTTCGATTACCTCGTCTCCATGAGCGCCGACGGTACGCGGGGCAATCCCGGCGCGGACATCAACACCAGCTTGATCCGCACCGTGAACGGGCAGACGATCACGCTGTATTACGACACGAAGCTGCCTCGGCCCTACGACCTCATCTATCGCGTCCAGGGCACCAAGGGCATCTACTCGGCCACGCTCGACCAGATCTACATCGAGGGCCGCAGCCCCAAGAACGATACCTGGGAGCCGATGGATGAATACTACAGGCAGCACGAGCATCCTCTCTGGAAGGTCTGGGGCGAGAAGGCCCTGTCTCACGGCGGGCACGGCGGCGCAGACTGGCTGACGATCCATCGCCTGATCCGGGCACTACGAAGCGGCGCCGCTCCGGATATCGACGTTTACGATGCCGCCGCCTGGAGCTGCATCACGGAGCTGAGCGAGAAGTCTGTAGCCCAGCGAAGCAGTCCGATGGATTTCCCCGATTTCACGCGAGGCCGCTGGAAAACGATTCCACCCATCGGGATTCTTGGCATGTAGAATCGTGTTTGTCATGGCGTCCGATCATTTCCCTGCGAAAGCTTGCTGCCGACTTCGGCCAGCCAGTCGTCGCGCATCGCGGCGTAGGGGCGGAACCGCTCGATGCCACCCTGTTCCTCGCTGTGGAGCAGGACGCGGTGCAGGCCGAGTTGATTGGCGATGGGCGAGTCGATCAGGTTGCTCGAATCCGCGGCGCTCATCTGGAATAGAACGCGATGGTCGAACTCGTGGATCGTCTGGCGGTCCAGGGTCCGCTCGAGTGTGCTCAGCGTGTTGGCCCAGGCGAGGGTGTGGATGCCGACCGTGGGGCCCTCGCGCAGCAAGTCGGCGAACTGGATATCCGGGTGTGGCTTCGTCTCCTCGTCGTGCGAGAAGCCGAAGGCGTCCTCATTGCGGCGAAGCATACGATACCGTTGCAGGCCGAAGATCAGCAGAAAGATCGAGGACGCATTGTGTTGGTTCTCCGTCATGCGTCTGTCGACCTCCTGCGCCAGCTCGGCAATCACATCGGCGACGTCATGCCATCCGACATTGCGGCACTCGTGCGGTATGACAGCCGCGACCCGCTCGAACGCACCGGTTCCCGGCGCATCGGGCGGGCTGCCGTCGAGGATGACGAAGCGGGCGGCGGGAGGCTGTGAGCGGGAGGCTGTAGGCTGTAGGGTTGTCCCTGGGGCCTCCAGCTTCCGGCCTCCGGCTTGCAGTTGTGCCGCCAGGCTCACGATGGCTGCGCTCATCAGGTTCCTTGCGAGGTCGTCCCGCTGCCCGACCAGGAGCAGGTTGGCGCCGCTCTGGCGGCGGATCGTCACGGCGGTCGGCTCTTTGATCGTCACCGGCGCTCCGAGCCAGATTCGCGGCGTGTCGTGCGGCGCCGGCTGTTCGAGGCACGCCGCCAATTGGCGGTTCTCCCTGATATCGGCGGGGGCGTTGCCCTCGAAGACAATCGTGTCTCGTATTTTGTATCTCGTGTCTCGGCTGCGATCTTCCGGCGAGATACGAGATACGCGCGACGAGACATGCGCAAGGTACGTGTCGCGCGTCGAGTCAGGCAGCCAGGCCGTCTGGAACGGGCTGTTCCCTGTGATGCGGCCGCCGGCGTCATTGTAGATTGCTTCGCCGGGGCGGCCGAGCAGGCGGGCCGCCATGTTGTCGTCGTCGAGGATGAGTTGCGAATCCGCGTCCGAGCACTGCAGTGCGATCCGTATGGCCATCTGCCCGATCGTGCTGCGAGCCAGGCCGAAGACTCCACCCAGCGTTTGGGACCCGAGCACCACGTGGATGCCGAACGCACGGCCCTGGCGCACGAGCTGTTCGAGCAGGACCGCCGCATCCTGGGCGAGTTTGTCGTCCTCGGCGAAGAAGACCTGAAACTCGTCCACGATGAGCACCGTGCGAGGCATCGGCTTGCCGGTCGATTGCCGATAGGCGGCCAGGTCCTGCACTCCGGTCTGTCGGAACAAGTCGCCGCGATGGGTCATCTCGGCGTCCAGTCTCCGCAGGATGCTCAGGCCGAACTCGCGGTCGCTCTCGATCGCGATCGCCCGGGCGTGCGGCAGATGATGCGTCGCGTAGGTCTTGAACTCGACGCCCTGTTTGAAGTCGATCAGGTAAAGCTCCACCTGGTCGGGCGCATACCACAGGGCCAGATTCGTGACCATCACGTGCAGGAGGGTCGATTTGCCGGAGCCGGTCTTGCCGGCGATGAGCATGTGCTGAGCGACCCCACGTCCGAGGAGCATGTGCTGTAATCGCGTCGCACCGGTGCGGCCGAGCGGGACCCGTAGCTCCGACCGGCTGTCCAGCGACCACATCTGATCCGCGTCCGGGGCAATGGCCGTGAAAGGGACTTCAACCCGGGCGGAAGCGGCGCCCGCCTTGCCGATGACGTGCATGGCCTCGGTCAACGCCTCCTCGCCCGGGGGTTTGTCGAGGACCAGGGGGAACTGTTTGAGGATCTCGTCCCGCCAGACGAACTTGCCGTCCTCGTATGCGAGGTGGACGCTGGCGGCGTAGATGTCCCGCATGTCCACGCCGCTGGGCAGCTCGGCCCGCGTGTCGTACGCGATGAGCGTGTGGACGCCGCAACGAGGACCGCTGTGGATGATGCTGCTCAGACGCCGGGCGGTCTCCTCGGTGAAGTTCCTGGGGAAATCGGCAATCACTAAGAAGCGGTAGGGCTCGGCCAACTCGCCCGCCTGGCGGTTGTATTCTTCGATGGTCTCGAACTCGTTGCGGAGGTACTTCTGGATGACGTTCTCCATGTGCTGGGTGAGGTTCTCCAATTGTTCCTGGATCTGCGGGGCTTCGGTCCAGATCCGGCCTCCGACGAGCGCTTCGAGGTAGTCGCCGGCGTGCATGAACCCCGCGAAACTCTCGCCCAGCCCGACGGGATCGAAGATCGTGAAGTGGGCCTGCCCCGGCGGAAACGACGCAAACAGCCGCATCATGACCGCCCGCAGCGTGTCGATGGCCTGTTCTCGTCCTTCCCGTGGGTACTCCAGCAGCAGGGAGCAGTGATCGGGGAATTCCAGCATGGCCGGCAGCGCCGCGAACCGCATGGCATCCAGCCGCGATCCGGCCCTCGCCGCCACGGAATCGGCGAGGCACCCGAAGTCTACGTTGACCGCAGCGAATCGGGCACCGGAGGGCGGCGTCCGAGAGGGAGCCCAGGATTCGCCGAGCAGATCAGTCCAATCCCCCGCGGCTCTCCCGTCCAGACGGGCTATCTTCTGGAGCAGGGCATCGATGCGAGCCAGCCCCTGGTCCCACCGGTCCTCCAGGGACTTGCGGGCGGCCTGATACTTGCGCTCGCAGGCGGCTGTTTCCTCGTTGTAGCGTCTTTGGATCTCGACCATGGTCTCGGCATGCCGGCTTTCGAATTGGGCTTGCTGCTGCTGGAGTTTCTGCTGTGCCTCCTGGACTACCCGATCCCGGTTGGCCTTCAGGTCGTTCACAAGCTCCTGTCGCTGATCCTCCACTTGGCGCAGAGAAGTGGCTCGCTGCTTGGCAATGTTGGCTTTCGTGGTTTCGAAGGTCGTGTGTATTTTCTTGAGCTCGGCCTGCTTCTGCTCGACGGATGTCTGCCATTCCTGCTCGATCTCGTCCAATGCTTGTGCGGAGAGCCGGCCGAAGGCCATGCGGGCGCTCATCAGGGCTGCTTGGAACTCGCCATAGAGGCGTTGGACCTGAGATTGGCTCCTCCGCCACAGAATGCGACCGCCCACGACAATCAGAACGGCGACGAGCCCCAGAACCGCTGGAGCAGTCGCCGTCATGGGGATTTCGCAAAGGTGGAGAATCCCCAGCAGCGTCGCGGCGGCCCCCAGGAGTCCGCCGGCCAACAGCACGGGGCGCCCCCCCACGAATAGTTGAGCCACACGCAGCCCGCGGAGCTTGTCCAGGTGCTGTTCGGCCAGGGTCCGCTGCGAGTGCAGAAGCTCGGCCGGGCTCTGGTCGCCGACGGTGCTCGCTGCGGACTTCTCAATCGGGGTCAGATCGCGACAACGATACTGTCGGACCAGGAGGCTTACCTGTGCGTCCAGGTCGTCGAGCCGGCGGCGGGTTTCTTCGGCAATCGTCTTGGCTTCGAAACTCCTCTGTTGTCTTCTGGTCGCAGCCCCCTCGGCCACGAACTCGGCCACGAGCAATTGATCCTGCTTTTCCTTTTCCGCCTTGCTCTCCAGGTCTGCGGCGGTCTGCATGACCCTCTTGCGTTTCTGCTGGGTCTCGACCTTCAAGGCGCTGAGCCGGCCTTCGTACTCAGCCTCGGCCTCTTTGACCAGAGTCTCGTATTCCTGTCGGATCGCCTGGCTGTGAAGCCGCAGTTCCCGCTCGATTTTCTCCTTGTCCCGGTCGAATCGCTCTTGTACCTCACTCCTGGCCCTCCGGTGTTCCGCCTCGATCTCGGATTCCAGAGGCTCGACCGCCGCCGTCGAGAGCTTGAGTACCTCGTCCATCGCCTGGCGAAGCAGACTCGTGTAGTCGCCGTCGGCCTCGTGCACGGGATCGCGAAGGTATGTCTCCAGGTCATGGCTCATATACTGTGTTCCCCGCTGTCTGAGCAATCGTGCTGGGCCTTTTCGATCATGGTGGCCATGCGCTCCATCGCCAGCACGGCGGCGCGGATGTCCGCCTCCAGCGGTGCGACGTACTTCTTGTCGAACTCAAGGCAATTCTCGTCACGCCAGGCCTCTCTGACCCGTCGCCAGTCCGACAACAGCTTTTTGCTTGCCTGCACCAGCTTGGCCCGGCTGTCGGAAGCGCTCATTCAAATGCCCTCCGGGGTTCGGGCCCATCTTTGCTCTGATCAGCGTCTTTCGTACGGTCGTCTTCTGTCGGCGGCATGTCGGCGGGTTGGAGGACACGGCCTTCGGTGCCGTCACTCGGGGCAAGGCCCGCCTCCGGCGGCGCGATCGCCACGTACTTCTCCAACGAATCGACCATTCGATCCAGGCTCGCGCAGGCATTGGGGATCTCCGCCTCAATGGCGTTGATGAGCCCATGGATGGCCCCTTTGTAGTCCAGCGACTCTTTCTCGATCTGGTTGCGGTAGACCCGGACCAGTCTGAACGTGTATTCCGCCTGCCGAAGCCGCCTCTCGGCGATCTGCAGGGCCCTCCTTTCTTCCACGCACGAGCTGTGAGTGCCTGCGATGGCCCGGTCGAGGATTTCTCTCTGCTTGAGGGCGAGCTTGGCTTGGGTATGCTGCTGCGCTCGCGTTTGGACCTGGGCTTTCCAGTACCGGTGCCGGTCCTCGCGCAGCCACAGGAGTGTCCGTTGAATGTCCGTGCCGGCCTCGTCCAGGGCCACGGCCGCCACCGAGGCGAACGTGGCCAGCGAGGCCCGAAACTGCCTCAGCACGGAAAACGAATCCACTCTGGCCTGTCCGCTCATCCCGCTCTCCTATCGCTGCTGCAGGTAGTCCTCGATGTGCCGGGCCTTCTTTGCCAGGAACGCCACGTGCTGGCCGGACGCGTCCAGGAACCGGGCCAGCGTCTTGACCGTCTGATCGAATTCCTGCGCGAACCGCTTCTGCTCCTGGTCGCCCCAGGTTCGCTCCAGCTCCCGCATGCGGGATTGCAGGCCCCCGATCAGGGTTTCCAACTCCGAGTTGAATCGCGTGAGGTCCCGGGCGAACCGTCGCAACTCGGCAGGGTCAACATTTGCTTTGCCCATGAATATCTCCGTGTCTGGGGACATTTCGCCGTCCCCCTATCTCTATTATAGCGGATTCAGAGGGCAGATGCCACGGATTCCTGCGTGTCGTCCGGATCGGGAGCGGCCGAGACAGGATCGCATCCCTTATCGCGGATTCTGTCCGGGCGGCGGTCCCGCCTGTTCCCTGAAACGGTCTTCATGCCTCTGCCAGAGTGCGGACATTTCTCGGACCTTCTCCGGGTTCCGATCCGCCAGGTTCCTCTGCTCGCAGCGGTCGATCTTGAGATCATACAGTTCCCAGGGCACGCCTTTTCCTTTGGCCACCAGTTTCCAGTCGCCGACGCGGAGGGCTCGATTGTCGATGTGGTGAAAGTACAGGAATTCGTGTGTGACGGCGCCGTCCTTGGCAAACGCGGGTACGAGGCTGCTGCCGGGCAGCGGCGGCGCGGCCGGCCGGCCCTGTTGTCCAGAAGGCTTGCCGCCTGCCGCCAGTTCGACGACGGTCGGCAGGATGTCGATGAAGTGGCAGAGGGTGTGGCGGAGTTCCCCACGGGCGGGGATGCCCGCCGGCCAGTGGACGATGAAGGGAGATGAGATGCCGCCTTCGTGCACCCAGGACTTGTGCAGGCGAAAGGGCGTATTCGCGGCGCTGGACCACCCTGGGCCGAGACACAGGTATGATCTGGCCGAGCCGGGCGTTGCGGCGGGGTCGTTCATATCGCCCCGGATGATCTGTTCGGCGCTGGCGCCGTTATCGGACACAAAGAGAATGAGCGTGTCGTCCAGGGCGCCCATGCTCTTGATTTGGTCGAGCACGCGTCCAATCTCGCGGTCCATGCGGTCGATCATCGCGGCGTGGATCGCCATCTTCGTCGCCTGAAGCCGCTTTTGCTCTTCGGTCAGCCTCGTCCATGGGATGGCTCGGTCCACCTCGCCCGGGCCGATCATCTCCGTCAGTTTCTCCTTGGGGAGATTCCAACTCGGAATCATCTCGCCTTCAAGGGGCGACAAATCGCAGTGGACCATGCCCATGGCGCGCAATCGTTCCCATCGTTGCTTACGGACGGCGTCCCAGCCTGCGAGATAGCGATCCTGGTACCGGGCTATGTCCTCCTGCAAGGCGTGCAGTGGAAAGTGCGGCGAGGTGAAGGCCAGGTAACAGTAAAATGGTTCGTTGCGGTGTTTCCGGGCATGCTCCTTGAGAAAGCCCATCGCATAATCGGCGATAGCCGTCGTGACGTAGAAGCCAGATCCTTCCTCCACGGGATCGAGTCTGTGGTCGTCCAGCTCGTGGTTCTTCGGGTTGAAGAACCGATCGTGGTCGTGCACGATGTAGGAGTGGTCGAATCCGCCGTCCGCGACGGGCTTGGGGGCGCCCAGAAGGTGCCATTTTCCGGAGTGATAGCAGCGATAGCCGAGAGGTTTGAGATAGTGCGGCACGACGCGTGTCCATGCGGGCAGCGGCCCTTGCGGCGGGTCCATGCGAACCTGCTGCGGATAGTAGCCCGTCAGAAGGGACGTTCGCGACGGCCAGCAGCGGCCGGTGGAGTAGCATTGGGAGAACCGGAGCCCGTTGCCGGCCAACTGGTCGAGATTGGGTGTGCTGATCTCGCCGCCGTAGCAGCCGGCGTCGGAGTATCCCATATCATCGGCGATGATCGTGAGAATGTTCGGCCTGCGACCCATCTCGTCGTGCGTCTTGCGGGATGTGTTGTGCGCATCGCATGACGCATGATGAGGTCCGCCCAGTGCCAGAGCAGAACCGAACGCCATCGTTTGTCCGAGGAATCTACGCCTGGTGATGTTCGTTGACGTCATGTTGTCGTTCCTTCGTTCGGTTGATCGCGGTCATTGGCTCATGTGAAAACCAGAACCTGATCCTAACATATCTGCTGCACTTGCCACAATCGAGTGCAAAAGAAGGTCCGATACACACAGAAGAAACATCGCACCCTACAAATTCTCTTGCCGGCCGGCGGGCGACTTTCCGTGCTTTGAATGCCGCTTTTGCATCGTGTATACAGGGCTATGGTTCAAAGGCAATGGATTCGGCGACCGCCGGCTGGGGCATCTGGTTAATCCGCACCGTTGTCCAACGCTATCCCTTGTAAGATTTTTTGAGATTTTTCCATATATGGTATTGAACAAATAGTCAGAAGTGACTATAGAGTCATTTATGAACGAGGTAGTCACACAACCCGATACGCCGAATCGAAGCCAGCGCAGGGCCTCGAAGACGCGAAATCGCCTGCTAAAGGCGGCGTTGTCCGTATTTTCTGAGATTGGAACGGACGCTGCCACCATTGAGATGATTACCCAGCGGGCCGATTTGGGCAAAGGAACGTTCTACCGGCATTTTGCCGATAAGAACGAGATCGTTGGCGTACTGATTGAACAGTGCATCGATGATCTGGTGGAGGCTGTCTCCCAGGCCGCAGGCGAGCCGCATTCGTTGCGGGAGGCCCTCGACGGATTGGTGAATGGGCACATGGAGTTCTTCCTGGGCCACCGGGACGAGTATGTGTTGTTGTTTCAGGGCCGTATGTTGCTGAAACTGGATCGTGGACTGGTGTGCGATCTTGACCAGCCGTATGAGAATTATTTGAACCGTATCGAGGAACTGGTCCGGCCTTTCCTGCCCGCGCCGGTGGACAGCGTCAAGGTCAAACGATTAGCCTGCGCCATCGCGGGCTTCGTATCGGGGTTTCTGTCCTTTGCGATGATTACTATGGAGCCTCGGGTCGTTCGAGAGAGCATCGAGCCCATGAGGGGCGCCTTTCTCGGCGGCGTGGTCGGTTTCATGGAACGACCGTAAACGTACATATTGTCAATGATTAATGTAGAAAGGAATTCAGAATCATGTCTATGTGCTCTGCGAGTGGGGGCGAAGACTCTTGTCATGGAGATGCCTCCCTGTGTGTGGGCGATGATGAACCTCCGCCGATAGCGACCGCACCCAGCACTACCGAAGCAACTGTTTATCGGCACAAGAACTGGAACGATTGGCGTTGGCAGATGGCCAATCGAGTCCGGACGCCTCAACAACTGTTCGCGGCGTTTCCCCGTTTGGCCGGCGGCCCAGATCTGACTGCCGTCATGACCAAGTACCCCATGGCGATTACGCCATACTACGCCTCGCTGATTCGCCGTGCGGACAGAAGCGATCCTATCTTTCAGATGTGCGTGCCACAGGGACAGGAATTGACGGATCCGCCGTTCCTTACGCCGGACCCCCTGGAGGAATGCAGAGATATGCCGGTCCCGGGGATGGTGCATCGTTACCCCGACCGCGCCCTGGTCATCGCGACGACGATGTGTTCGACCTACTGCCGTCATTGCACGCGTAAACGCATCGCCGGGACGCGGGAGACCAGTATCACCAAGCGGCGTCTCGAGCAGATTGCCGCCTATCTGACGGAGCATCCGCAGATCAGCGACGTGATCATCTCTGGGGGAGACCCGTTGACGATGACCACCGAGCACTTGGAAATGGTGCTGTCCCGACTGCGCCAGGTGCCGTCTGTTCAGATCATTCGTATCGGGACCCGCGTGCCGGTCGTGCTGCCGATGCGCGTCACCGACGAGTTGTGCCAGATGCTGCGCAAGTACCACCCCGTGTGGGTCAACACGCATTTCAACCATCCTCAAGAGTTGACGGAGGAATCGGCCGAGGCCTGCAGGCGGCTTGCCGATGCAGGGGTGCCGTTGGGCAACCAGTCGGTCCTGCTTCGTGGGGTCAACGACGATCCGCGGATCATCGAGCAGCTCTGCCGCGGCCTGGTGCGGATGCGGGTTCGCCCCTACTACATGTACCAGTGCGATCTGGTCCGTGGAGTGGAGCACTTCCGCACACCGCTGACTCGCGGCATGGAGATCATGGAGTATCTACGAGGCCGGCTCAGCGGCCTGGCGATTCCCACGTTCGTGGTCGATGCCCCGCACGGCGGCGGCAAGATCCCGGTCCTGCCGACCTACGTGGTCTCGCAGAGCCCGACCCATACGGTGTTGAGGAACTACGAAGGCATGTTGATCGCCTACCCGGAGCCGCACCAACGGTTCGACGATCAGTGCACGGCCCCGCGCGAGGAGTCCTCGCCGGGAGTGTGGGAATTAGCCGCAGGGCGATACAGTCGTATTCAGCCCAAAGAGACGATCCGTCATGCGAGACGCCAGCCGTGTTGCACTTCAGATGAATCGGTTGGGGATTTCTAAGCAATGAGCAAGACATCACATCCGGCCGCGTGTGAATCACGCGGCCGGAACCATTTGGTGACCGTAGGATTGGTCTACGATCTCAGAGACGATTACCTCGCCCAAGGTTTGACTGAGGAGCAGGTGGCGGAATTCGATTCGGTGGCAACCATCGCTGCCCTCGAACGGGCCCTTCGGTCCCTCGGGTATGGAACCGAGCGCATCGGCAACGGTCTGGCTCTGGCCGGACAACTGGCTGCCGGCAAGCGATGGGACCTCGTCTTCAACATCGCCGAGGGTTTGCACGGACGCAGCCGGGAGGCCCAGGTGCCGGCCCTGCTGGAGATGTACGGGATTCCCTATACCTTCTCCGATCCGCTGGTTTGTGCCCTGACCCTGGACAAGGCGATGACCAAGCGAGTGATCCAGTCGGCCGGTTTACACACGCCTCGCTTCGGCGTCGTGACGTCGCCCGGCGACGTCGAGTCGCTGCAACTTCAGTTCCCGCTCTTCGCCAAACCCCTGGCGGAAGGGACGGGCAAAGGGGTCGATAAAGACTCCCGCATCGAATCATCGTCGGTACTGAAGAAGGTGTGCGTCCGTTTGCTGGAGCGATTCGCCGAGCCGGTCCTCGTCGAAGAATACCTGCCCGGCCGGGAGTTTACTACGGCCATCCTGGGGACGGGCCACGAGGCCCGCGTGCTGGGGACCATCGAGTTCACCATTCGCGCAAACGCGCCGTCGCAGGACTATTCCTACGAGGTCAAGGAGCAGTGCGAGCAGTGTGTGGATTATTTCCCCATGTCGCATAGCGACCTGCGGGATCAGGTGGAAACCCTGGCCCTGGGGGCCTATCGCGTACTCGAGTGCCGCGATACGGGGCGTGTGGATATCCGCCTCGATGCTCAGGGGCGGCCGGCGTTCATCGAGATCAATCCTCTGCCGGGCCTGCATCCGACGCATTCGGACCTCCCCATGATCGCCACGCAGGAAGGCATGGCCTACGAGGAATTGATCGGTCGCATCGTTCAGAGTGCCCTTGCCCGTCAGGAGTCCGCATCGTGCCACGTCGGAAAACGAGCGTCTTGATCCTGTTCAACGAGCCGAAGCTCTCCGGTCGCGACGGGGCTTTTGCCGAGAGTGAGGCAGGGGTCTGGGCCGAAGTGCAGGCGGTGAGCCGGGCCTTGGATGCGCTGAAGATCGCCTATCGGGCGGTCGGTGTGCGACATTTTGGCGACCTGCCGGCGGTTCTCTCCGCGTCGGATGAACCTGTGGTGTTCAACCTTATCGAGGGCTTCTGGTCGGACCCGGGCCAGGCCGCCTTGGTCCCAACAGTCGTCGCCAGCTTCGGCAAGGCCTGTACGGGCAGCGACACACCCGGTCTGCTTCTGTCGCTCGATAAATGGCAGAGCAAAACCATGCTCACAGCAGCGGGCCTTCCCGCGCCGAAGGGTTTGATCGTCCCCGTGGGGCAGTCCGTCTCTGCGAGAGACCTGTTCGACGGACCCTACATCGTCAAACCCGTGCAAATGGACGCCAGTGAGGGGATCGACAAGACCAGCATCGTCCGCAGACGCGGCAAGGCCCTCAATGAGGTTGTTCATCGCATTCACGAGCGAATGGCCCAGCCGGCGATGATCGAGCAGTTCATCGAGGGGCGCGAATTGAACATCTCCGTGATCCGGCGCAAGGGCGTTCCGGAGGTGCTGCCTCTGGCCGAGATCGATTTCAGCGCCTTCGAGGCAGGCCGGCCCCGCATCGTGGGTTATGAGGCCAAGTGGCTCGAAGACAGCTTCGAATTCAAAAACACCCCCCGCATCATCCCCGCACCGCTGCCGAAACGACTGACCCGGCAGATTTGTGATCTGGCCGTGAGAGCCTGCCAGGCGCTCCGTTGCTTCGACTACTGCCGGGTGGATTTTCGCTTGGACCAGGATGACCGTCCCTACATCCTGGAAGTCAACGCCAATCCGGATATCTCGCCGGATGCCGGGCTCGCCGCTGCGTTGGAAACCGCCGGCATCTCATACAAGGCTTTTGTCAAACTGACCATCGACAGCGCAGTAAAACGGCGTTCGCAACGCAGGGTGCGTGCCACGCACCATCTTCCATCACGAGTGACTGACAACCGACAACCGACAGCGATCTGTATCCGCTGGTGCCGGCCTGAGGATCGCCAGGTTGTGCTGTCGTTTCTCGCCGACACCGGTTTCTTCCGGCCCGATGAAATCGACGTCGCCCGCGAGGTCCTGGACTCCGCGCTGGCCGAGGGCCCCAAAGGACACTATCGGTCCTTTGTGGCTGAAGTGGACCGGGAGACCGTGGGCTGGGTCTGCTATGGCCCGACACCCTGTACGATCGGGACCTATGACATCTACTGGATCGGCGTGTCCTCCGCCTGGCAGGGCCGGGGCATCGGTCGCGCCTTGACGGCCTTCGCGGAGCAAGAGATTCGTAAGCATGGTGGCCGGTTGTTCGTCGTCGAGACCTCAGGTCGCGAGACCTATACCCCAACGCGGCGGTTCTATGAAGCTCTGGGCTATCGCGAGGCAGCCTGTATTCCGGATTTCTACGGCCCCGGAGATCCCAGGGTCATCTTCGTCAAAACCGCGGCAGCGGATCGGCCCGCGTGAGTTGTACATTCGCCCGGCACGTACCGCCCCCACCGAGGATCGGGTCTTTCTCGATATAGCGCTCCCAGTCGGCCATGGCGTCCAGCATTCCCTTGCCGCGTCTGCAATCCTCGATGGACATTTTGCCCGATTGCACCAGGTCATAGTATGGTCCGATGTCCGTCTGTCGGTAGAGACCGGCGAAATGCCGATAGAACTCCTCTCGGGGCAGGCGGGTGGGCAGCACGGCGTGCAGTGTGTCGAAGCAGAAATAGTCGTCCGTCAGCAGCTCATTGTGGCGTTCGCGGTAGAGCTGCGTTCCGGGCAACGGCGTGAGGATCGTGAACTGAGTGTGTGTGATCCGTTTCTCCTGCACATATTCGCGGAGCCGTTTGAAGTCATCCTCCGTCCAGTCCGGATCGACGATGAACGCACCCCAGATGATGACGCCGTTGTCCTGGAGGATCCTGATGGCCCGGTTGTTCGTGTCAATCGTGCAGGATTTTCTGACGTCCTTGAGGACTTTGTCCGATCCACCCTCCAACCCCAGGAGTACCGCATACAGCCCGATATCCACCCATTTTTTCACGAGGTCGGGATGCCGGACGATGGAATCGGTGCGGCATTCCATCGAGTACCTCTTGCGAATCCCCTCGGATTTGATCATATCGGCAATCGCGGTTTCCCGCCGGTGGTTCATCAGAAAATTGTCGTCTACGAACGTAATGTGATCGGTGGAGACGGCAGCCACTTCTGAGAGAACTCTCCGGGCCGGCATCTGGTTGATCCGGCCGCCGTGGAATTCGTGGACACTGCAGAAGCTGCATCGGAACGGGCAGCCTCGCGAGGTCGCGACGGACGTATCCGGTTTGTCGAACAGAAAGAAATACTCGCTCCGATACGCTTCCGTCAGATCACGACGCGGCAAGGGCAGGTTCCCGAGGTCGATCCGGCTGTTCGAGCGATCATTCCGGATGAATTCGTCTTCGCGGTTCTTCCAGACGATATTCGGAACGTCCTTGAGGCCGCAACGGCCTTCCACCGCCTGGACCAGCTTTCCGAACATCGCTTCGGCCTCTCCCATGGCGACAACGTCCACTTGGGGCAGCGAGAAATCCTGCGGTAGAAGCGTGGCGTGATGACCGCCTGCCACGGTGAAGACCTCCCCAGAGAATAACTTGACCCGTTGCAGTACGTCCTGGGCGGCATAGACCTCCGGCGTCAGGGCGGTTACCGCCACCAGCTCCGGCTGGAACGCCCGCAGCACACGCTCGAGATCATCGTCCAGCCGCATGTCGAGGATGCGAACGTCGTGCTCGGGAACCGTGGCCGCGATCATTTCCAAATGCAGCGGCTCCGGCGAAGCCACCAGGGGGAATCCGACGCCTTCTGAAGAACCGGGTTGGACCAACAGGATTCGCACAACGGCACCTCAACTCTCTGGGGGCTGCATGACCCTGCCACATTTGCACAGGATTCGTGCGTCCTCGCGGTGCTGAACAAAGTGGTCGATCTACCCGCTGGTGCGAGCAGCGTTCAACCGTCCCCTGGCCTTCTTCAGCCGGGGCAGAAAATCCCCCTTGCGGAAATCGGACGTCCATTTCTGTATGGTGATCCAACCGCCGAAACGCACGAGGCGGGTTTCCCACCGCCGGAACCAGGCGCTCCAGCCTGCCTTCAGACGGTGGAGCGAGAATGCCAGGGCCGGGAACGACAGGATACTGGCGACGACAAGGAACACGTAGCGGAAGCGATAGAAACGGCTCATGATCCTCTTGCCGGCGCGTTGCAGGTCCTCGGCAGTCATGGGTGCATCCGGCTCGAAGAGGGGAAAGTTGCCGTCGTAATACTGCCAGCCGACGTCCTCCAGCGGATAGACTCGGCCTTGCTCTTCGAGCCGCCGACGAAGCCCTGTTCCGGGCAACGGCACTGGAAGCAGAACCTGGACGCTGTCGATTCGGGCTTTACGGATGAATCGCCTGAAGCGGGCGACTCGCTCCGCCACGGGCATCGCGAATCCCGTGTTTGGGCCGACGGGGTAACCGAAGATGAACATGCCGTGGACCCAGAAGCCGATTTTGCGAAACACCTTTACCAGGGAGAGCATCTTCTCGGAATTGATGTGCTTGTTCATGGCCTTGAGTTCCTCGTCGATCGGGGACTCGAAGCCGATGGCGACGTGTCTGACCCCGGCCTCACGCATCGCGGCCAGCATCTCGGGATCGTTGGCCTTGTCCAACCTGATTTGCACGGTCAATGTGAGTTGCCTGCCGATCTGCTCCTGGTACTCCCTTAGTCTCTGGCAGAACCGAATCGTGTCCTCCCGCTGCTGGCCGAATAGGTCATCGACGACGAAGAAATGCCTGGCGTCGCAGGTTTCCACGAGATACTGGATGTTCCCGAGCAGCCGGTCGGCCGAGGCGGGTCTCGGCTTGCTCTTGACCGTGCAGAACTCACACTGCATGGGGCAGCCTCGAATCTGCTCGACCGGGTAGACTCGGATCTTCGCATAGTGGACCAGGGAGAAATCCGGATAGGGGAACCTGTCGAAATCCGTCAGCGGCTCGCGACTTGGCGTGCAGATGACCTGCCCATCCTCCAGATACGCGATTCCCCGGATACAGGAGATGTCCCGCCGGTTCTCACGGGCTTCACCCTCGCACACGGACGCGCACCGACGCTCACCGACTCCCACGGACGCCGAGAGACAGGCGTGTCCGTGCCCGTCCATCGTGGTCCGTGTTCGTCCTTGTCCGGCGGCTCCGCCTCCCGCGACCGCCTCCAGAAGCTCTCGAATCGTCTCTTCGCCCTCACCGAGGACGAGGTAATCGATACCGGACGACAATGCCTCGGCAATGTTTTGCCCCGCGAAATGTTGCCCGCCCGCGATGGTCACGACGCCCATTCGCTTGTACTGCTTCGCAAGCTCGTACAACCTGGGAATCGTGCTGGTAAGCCCCCCATAGAATCCCACGATATCCGCGGGCCGCTGCCGTTGCAGCATCTCATGGTCGGCCCCGCCTGAGTCCGCCCTCGGTCCGTATCGGCCGAGGTTGTTCTCGTCAATGACCTCCGCATCCCATCCGGCCATCTCATGGACCGCCGTGGCGACGCGAACCGGTCCCAACGCGGTGGTTTTCACGGCGATCCGCGAGTAGATGTTGAACGCAGGGAATGCCGGAACGACAATTCGCAATCTTCGTCTCTTCCGTGCCGAATCAGTCATAGTATGAACCTATACTCACACGTGATGATATCACCCCGGCCGGCCCCGTGAGGAAAGGCCCCGGGTCAACAGGCGCACGCTGAATGCCTAAAACCCCTCCGCTCATACTGACGCCTGCCGTCCTCTATACTGCCACAGTCCGAACTCGGTTTCAACGACGGATCAGCTTTTTTTATGATATTCACCGCGCCGATGCGAGGCTTCGCCTGCGGATGAGATGTGGCCGCTTGGCTGCCTTGCGGGCGCGAGCTACCTGCCGCTGCGCTCGGGATTGCGCCTCGGACCGGGAAAGCGTGGCCGCAAACGGGGCGCAGGTGAAGCCTTCATAGTTTTCGAGCCTGAGCTTGCACCCGATAAAACGCTCGATCCTGCGGAGCTGATCCTGCTCGTCGGGGGCGACGAATGTGATCGCATCACCGGTGGCGCTGGCCCTTCCCGTGCGGCCGATCCGGTGAACGTAGTCCTGCGCGAACAGGGGTACATCGAAATTGATGACATGCGAGATTCCGCGAACGTCGATGCCGCGAGCGACGATGTCGGTAGCCACCATGACCTGGTACTTGCCTTGCTTGAAGTCGTCGAGGGCCCGCTGACGCTGGGCTTGGCTGCGGTCGGAATGAATCGCCACCGCGTCGATTCCGGCCTGCTCCAGCTTGTGAGATATCTTGTCCGCACCGTGTTTCGTGCGTGAGAAGACCAGCACGCTGAACATTGGCCGGTTCTGAAGCATGTGCACCAGCAGGTCCATCTTCTGCTGCCTCATGACCGCGTGCACATGTTGTGTGATCGTCTCAATCGGGTTGTGCTGCTGACCGATCTGGATCCGCATCGGGTCTCTCTGCATGCCGGCGGCAAGCTGTTGCACCTCCGGTGGGATCGTCGCGGAGAACAGCAGCGTCTGCCGCTGCTGGGGGAGGGCGGCGATGATCTTCCTCACGTCATGGATAAAGCCCATATCGAACATCCGGTCGGCCTCGTCGAGCACAAACACCTCGACCGAGGAGAACTCCACGGTGTTTCGCCGCATGTGGTCCATCAATCGCCCCGGGGTCGCCACGACGATATCGACGCCGCGGCGCAGGGCGTGAAGCTGCTTGTGGATATCCACGCCGCCGTAGATGGCCAGCGTCCGCACGCTGACGAATTGGCCGTAGTTGCGGATCGACTGCTCGATCTGAACGGCCAGCTCGCGCGTCGGTGTGAGGATCAAGGACCTGATGACTCGCTTTTTCGGGGAGTCCGGGCCGCAGATTCGGTGCAAGATAGGCAGAACGAATGCTGCCGTCTTGCCGGTTCCGGTCTGGGCGCAGCCGATCAGATCCCGGCCGCTTAGAACCACCGGGATCGCCTGGAACTGAATCTCTGTGGGGGTAGTGTAGCCGCTGGCGAGGACTCCGCGCAGCAGGGGGTCGGAAAGACCCATCGTGGTAAAGGGCATCACATCATCCTAACAAAACATCAATGAACCACATCCAAACACAATGACCGACTGGAGAGCATGCTGAGAGGTGGCTTTCGATGCGAATTGCGGGATCGCGAAATGCCGTTCCTGCCGAAAACTACATCCCAAAGGGATAAAAACACCGTACTCCTGTGAGCGCGATACGATCATTATACCATCCGTGTTCCGAAAAACCAGGAAATCTGCGAATATCGCGACTTGCGTAAAACTTTGCAAGAGCCGCAAGCCGCATGATTCTACCGGTGAATATCGGCTAAAAGACGGGTTTTTGTATGAAAAAATTCCGCAAAAAGAGCGTATGCCGCCAAACCATTGCGAAACAGCGAGATGCTTGCATTTTCGTTGGAAGGCGGTATAATGACAGGTGTTCGAGTTATCCTGAACCGGGGATGATCGTCTGATGAAGCCTTGAAGCCAGTTTCCACGGCCAGCGTCGAGAAGCCTCAAGACCCGTCTCTCGAATCATTTCGCTGTCGCTGTCGGGACAGAAAGCAAAGGATTGGGAGATACCGACTGTCTTGACCGTGTTCGAGAGAGAAAGGAAGGACGATGTCTGTCGAACTGTACTCTGAGGATATCATCGTGGTTGCGGTGGCGGAGGGGCCTTCGAACTTCAAGATATGGCTCCGCACCGAGGCGCCGGGGGATCTCACGGGCGACCTTCAGTGGCTCTGCGAGGAATGTCCTGACTATCATGTCATTGTAGACCTCGCTCGTTTGGAGAGCTTCGGGTCCGCAAGCTACAAAGGTCTCCTGGATCTTCGAGAGCTGACCGAAGAATATGACTATCGTTTCGTCCTGTGTGGTCTATCTCCGCATCTGAAGTGGCAACTGAAGTGCGTGCACCTGGCGGACGAGTTCGATACGTTCGATACCCGCGAGGCCGCCATCGCGGAGCTCTCGGCCGGGTGTGAAGTGTTTCCGTAGGGGCGCATTCACAAAATACCGGCGGCGTGGTTCCCGCTGGTCGGCAATTGCACCTTACGGCGGGGCCGGCCGGACGGTATGATGCTCGCATGCCCGAAGTCATCAAGAGCCATATCCTGCATCTGCTGCAGAAGGACGGCACGCCGCGAAGACTCGTTCATTTGGAGCAGGAGCTTGGCGTCCGCGGTGAGTTGAAGACGGTCTTTCGCGAGGCGATTGAGTCGCTGTGTGCGGAAGGCCGGATCATCGTGGGCCCGGGGAACGTGGTCCGGCTCCCATCGATGTCCAATGAGATCACCGGCGTGTTCAAGGCAAATGCCCGCGGTTACGGCTTCATCACGCCCGAGCAATCCGGCATGGAGGGCGACCTGTTCATCCCCGCCAGCTCCACCGGCAACGCGATGACCGGGGACCGCGTCGTCGCGAAAATCAAGCGGCAAAAGGACCAGGACCGCTTCACCGGCGAGATCGTCCGCATCCTCGATCGCGCCCACAAGACGGCGGTTGGCACGCTGCGCCAGGAGCCCACCGGCTGGTTGGTCCAGCCCGACGGCGGGGATTTCCTGCGCCCCATCCAGATCGAGGGCATCCACGCTCGGGCGATCCGCCACGGGGACAAGGTGTCCGTCGAAATTCGTTCGTATCCGACTCGCTCGCAGCCCGCACGGGGTGTGATTACGGAGGTCCTGGGGCGACCGGGGCGGTCCGACACGGAGATCTCGGCGGTTATCCATCGTCACGGTCTGCACGACGCCTTCGATCCCTCCAGTCTGGTCGAGGCCGCGAACGCAAAATCAGCCTTCAACCCGCACGACACGCGCGGCCGAGAGGACCTCGCCGGCACGTTGATCGTCACGATCGACCCGCCCGACGCGAAGGATTTCGACGACGCCGTCAGTCTCACGCGCGACAAGCACGGCCAGTGGGTCCTCGGCGTGCACATTGCGGATGTGAGTCATTTCGTCCCCGAGGGCTTGGCGCTGGATCGAGCCGCCCGGCTGCGCGGCAACAGCGTCTATCTACCCGGCAAGACGCTTCCCATGCTCCCGGAACTGCTCAGCAACGGCATCTGCTCCCTTCAGCCCGGCCAGCGGCGCTACACCAAGAGCGTCTTTCTGACCTACAACAAGGACGCCCGGGTCCAATCCGCCCGTTTCGCCAATACGATCGTCCAGTCGAAGGTCCGCCTGACCTATCTGCAGGCCGATCAGGTGCTCAAGGGAAACGCGTGTGGTCTGCCCAAGGACGTCGTGGCCCTCTTGCACGACATGGATGGCTTAGCTCGCAGCATCGAGGCGCGCCGGCGGCGGGCGGGCATGCTGAAATTGCAGACGTTTGCGAACGAACTCGTGACGGATGAGTCCGGGCAGGTGGTCGGCGTTCAGCCCGAAGACACGAGCTATCCGCACACCATCATCGAGATGTTCATGGTCGAGGCCAATGTTGCGGTGGCGACTCTGCTGGATCGCTACTGTATTCCGTTCATGCGGCGCATCCATCCGGAGCCTGATCCCAATGCCCTATACCGGCTCTCCCAGACCCTGCGGCTCCTGGGCGTCACGCTCTCTCGCCAGCCCCAGCGCTCGGACATACAGGCGGCGCTGGATCAAATCCGCGACGGGACGACGGCGCTGCCGGTGAGCCTTCTGGTCCTGCGGAGCCTGGAGAGAGCAACCTACTCCCCGGCGAACATCGGTCATTACGCCTTGGCGGCCTCGAAGTACTGCCACTTCACGAGCCCGATACGCCGATACGCGGATCTCATGGTGCATCGGGCCTTGCAGGGCTATCTCGTGGGCAACGTGGATCGCATTCGTCGTCTATACGCCTTCCCGGACCTTGTGGAGATCGGCGAGCATATCTCGGAGACCGAACAAGCTGCGGAAGAGGCGGAGAAGGAACTCAAGACGATTCTGATCCTGCACCTGCTGCACAGGCGTGTGGGCGAAGACCTGGGGGGCGTCGTCGTGAGTCTGACCGGGTACGGAGCGGCCGTGCATTTGCCCGAATACGGCGTGGAGGGGCTGGTTCCGCGCGAGGCCTTGGGGCCGGACCACTGGCAGTTCGACGAGCAGAACCAGTGCCTGCTGGGCCGGCAGACGGGGGCCATCCTGCGGCTGGGGCAAGCCATACAGGTGCGGATTGTCGATGTCCACCCTGCAGCCGGACAACTCGATTTGGCGCCGGCCGTCGGACTGGTTGTGAAGACACTCGAACGATCCGGACAGCAAACGGCCCGCCGGGGTTGGGCCAGGAAACGACGGAGAAACCGGAAGAAGCGTGCGACTTGATCGCAGGACTGGAGCACCTATGGAATCACCGAAGACTACGCCATATAAGTGCCATGTCTTCGTCTGCGTCAATGACCGCGGCGGGACACGGAAATCCTGCGCCGATGGGAACAGCAAGGAGATTGCGGCGCGTCTGAAAGAGGCGGCCAAGGCTCGCGGCTTTCCTCCGGGTGAAGTCCGCGTGTCCCAGAGCCTGTGCCTGGGACTGTGTGATTTCGGGCCCAACGTGGTTATTTACCCGCAACGGATCTGGTTCCAGGCCGTTACAGCAGACGACATCGACCGCATTTTGGGCGCAGTTGAGAATGCATTGAGAGAGTGGTCCTGAGTCGCGGCCCGTTTGTTTGGGAGCTCACAGTTACTCTGGCACGCCGGGGGATGGAGGTGCGGCCTGCCAACTGGCGGGGTCGTTTCCATCGGTCTCGGGGGTGATTCGATGGAGTGAGGAGCCGCGGCCGTCGGCCTCCGTGGGCCACGGATCGACGCCGGCTATGAAGTCCTCCGGGTGCGAGCCGTCGCTGTACGTGACAGAATCGGCGAGAATCCACGAACGCGTGCCGTCCACGTTCTCATTGCCCGGAGCACTGATTGCAAGCGTCTCACTGCTATTGGCCAACTTGCCGTCGCCCCATTCGAGGACCTGCACTCCTGCGGGGATGCCGTAAGCCGCTTGGAAGGCAATCAGGTCTTTTACGAGCAGCAGGCACTCGCCTGGAGCCAGTGTTACAGGCGGTTCGGCGGGGAGCAGAAAATCGATTGCCGGATTCTCGGGATTGTCGGTGAATCGCCATGGGCCGCCGCGAATGGCGTCGTACAGGGTGATCGCCGAATCGCCTGTATTGAGCAGTTCGACGTATTCGGCATCCTCCGGCCCAGCCGGGTTGTACATGATCTCATTGATCCGCAGACTCTCGGCCGCAGGCCCGACATCGAAGATCGCCTGGGCCAGCCCGCTCCACGGACTATATGAGTTGCTGGGCGCCAGCACGCGGGCCTTGATCCGAGTGCTCTTGGTAATCGCAATGGGGCCGGTGTACACATGAACGGATCCGGGCAGGCCGCTGTCGGCGGGAGAAGAGATACGACCGGCGACCAGCTCGACGGAGATCAGGAGGTCGGAACTCGTGGTCGAGGAGTTCATCCCCTGGATGGCGAGCAGGTTCTGGCCTTGCCTGAGCAGACCCACATGAGCGGAAACGTCGAGCTCCTCGAAGACCACGGCTGCGGAATCATCGTGATTGCTGTTCGCGGCGGAATTCCACGTCGGGGCGCCGGTGAACAGGGCTCTCGCGATCTCGACGCCATTGAGGTAAGCCACGAACCCGTCGTCATACCGCATCTTCAACGTCATAGCGTTGAAGATGCCGGGATTGGCCGAAATGGTGAACGGAATGCGAATATAGCAGGTGGCGTTGCGTCCGTACATCTGGTCCGTCAGGTTGATGCCCAAATACTGCTCGTAGCCGGAGCCGTGCTCGAGGCCGACGCCGCCCGTGCCGCTGATCCAGGTCGAGTCGTCGAAGTTCTGACTGCTCCACCACGCGTTGTCGATTGGCCCCGTTGGCACGAGAACCCGTTTGGGTGCGTTCTCGCGGAGCAATGTGGTCGAGTCCAGAAGTACGGAGGTCACGCCCGGCGGCCGCGGGTCCGAGCCGTCGAGCGTGTAGTACAGCGCGCCGTTGGCGTGGGGGTTGACGAGGGTCACCAGGCTGCCGGTCTCGACGCGGCCGCCCTCCGGGAGAATCCGCGGCGGGGCGACGAATTGGTTATCGATCCACGTGCAGCGGGTCTGGAGCCACTGCTTCAGGTGATCGATCTCGCCTTGGAAGCCGCCGTATCGTGGGCCGGCGCTGGTCCATTTCGCGTAGTTGCGGGCCTGGGCCTCCCGGATCTCGTCGGCCATCGCGTCGATCGTGGCGTTGAGGTTCGCCGTGCTGAATGGGCCTTTCCGCAGCACGTACCATCGGTCGATGTACTTCTGCCAGAAGTTCGTGTCATCGAAGAACCGATCCCACCAGCCGTATCTATGGTAGTCCGTTCCATCTCCCGTCCCATGCCAGCTCTGGGCATTGTCGTCGCGACCGTCGGTGGAATCCAACGCGCGATCAAAGTCCCATAGCGGTCCCATTTCGAGTTTACCCTCGCGGGTCTTGTACATATACGTACTGAGGCGAAGGGCGTCCACGTTCATCGCCAGCAGGTTGAGCAGATTGTGATCGATGAAGTTGTCAACGTCAATGTACTTCGCATAGCCGGCCTGGGGATCGGCGAAGCTCGGTCCATAGAGGGCGGTCTCGAAGTCATTCAGGTAGCCTTTGATCCATACCGACTGTTTGGCTGTGATTTCTGACTCCTTCGGGTCCACATAGCACAGAGCGGTGCCCCGGGCCGTGCGAAGGCCGCTGTCGCCGGGGTCGGTGCGGTCGATCTTCAGCATGTAACCGCCGGCGATTCTCGGCTCGGTGCTGTCCCAGGGATCGAGTTTCTCCACATCGACGCGATCTTTTCCGCGTTTGATCTTTTCCATGAAGATATACAGGCCGACATAGTCGCTGGCGGAGACCGTGTCGTTGTTTGTATTCAGGTACATCTCGACGAAGCGCGTGCGAACCGCATAGCGGCCGACCTGATTGCTCAGGTCATACACGAATGCATTATTGATCAGGGCTCGGTCGTATTGGTATGGGCCGTAGAGAATCCAATCGGATTCGGCGGGCAATCCGAGAATGGAGACATCGCGGTCCCAATTGTTCTCGTCCCAGACCTCGAAGGCATACGAGGACTTGGCCGCCCCCTGGGTGCTCGAACCGCGTTTCTTGATCCCGCCGCGTCCGTAGAAATCGGGTGGATCGGTCATTGTTGCCCGCCCGTTCGCGCCTGTGTCAATGAAGACGGACTGGACCTTTGTCAATGTCGTGCCGATACCCTGGCGGCCCGTATCCACGATCACGATCGGCAGGTTGGAACTGAAGCCCAGGACATCGTTGGCCAGGGCTATGTACGTCCGGCTCACCGCGGCGCTCGGGGCTTTGCCCGGCTCGCAGGCACACGCGAGGACTTCCTTCGTGCCGACGATGATGATCGGCTCGGTGTATAGCGGAGATGCGAGAGTGGGCGTCTGGCCGTCCAGGGTGTAGCGGATCTCGGCCTCGGGATTCGGTGAGCTCAGCTCCAAAAAGAAGATCACGCTGGCATATGTACCTGCCTCGTGTGAAAAGGTCGGTTCCTCCGATACCTCGGCATACCCCAAGCCGTTGAAGCGACCCGGCGTCGCTGTGCCGAAGTACTGCTCCTGGTTGCCATAGAGGCCGTAGGAGAGATCGAACCGCTGGGGCGGGAACCCGTCGCCGCCGGTGCGCGAGCCGTATTCATGGACCACCTGTAGGTCAGGCGATACCAGGGCCAGGTATTCACCGTCGCCGTCGAGCGTGAAGTTCGCGTGATAGTACCCGGCTTGGTCTCGATAAGGCCAATTCTCCGGATGGTCCTGCTCTTCGATCCCGGACGCGAAAACCACGAGAAATCCGCCCGGCGCGACTGTGATCCCAGGCATCGCCCACTTCGTCCGATTCTCCGGGTTGTCCGTCAGATACCAGCCATCAAGGTTGACGGGCGTTGCCCCACGATTCTGGATCTCGATCCAGTCCGGGTACACCGTCCTGCCCTCGACAGTCGTGGACAGTCCGGCCTCGTTGACCGCCTTGAGCTCGCTGATGACAACGGAGGACCCTGCCATCGAGTCATGCGGGTCTTCCGGATCGGTGTCTGGGGGCAATATGCCGGCCGGGCCCCCCAGCAGCTCCACCTCGGCGATCTGCATACTGTTGGCGCCTGCGGCGTTGCGGACGCGAGTGAACAGGAGCTGATAGTGCGCGTATGCCGTCGAGTTGGAGAACGTGATGGGTGTCGAGTTCATGGTGTAACGGGGCCACGCCATCGCTTGGGCGAAATCGACCACGTCTCCGCCCGCGATCAGCGTATAGGGTCCGTCGATGCCCGCGTTGGAGCCGTACAGCTCGAAGGCGACCGGATCTCGCTCGGCGGCGTCATTCGCCGTGGTCAGGGTCAGTCCCGTGACGACCGTCGGGCCCAGTGAGGGGGTCACCTGGAATCCCGCTGGCTGGATCGCTCCCTTGAAGTGCAGGTATTTCGTATTGATGTTGTCATCGATTGCCAGCGGTGGGTTTTCGCCGGCGGGCCAATCTCCGTCATTCGGGACACCGCGGACAACATCCCCGGGGGAGGTAGCGTCCGCCTGTGCCGCGATCCCCCCAGACAACAGAACCAGAACCAACAGCAATGAGCTTCTTCGATTCATGCTCACCCGCAAATCCTCCTCTGGGCCGAATTGGGCACTCTGCAACAGGCAGGCAACCCCATTCATTTATTATAGCCGTTGAAGCTCGTCAGGTCAACGCGTCTGTGCTTGAACGGCGAGACTTAACAGGGTACCATGGTCGCTCGGTGCAGGAGGCTTGTTGTGCTTTGGAGGTCGATATGACGGTGCGTCTTCTCAAAAAGGGGTTTGGCATGGGTGCGAATGGGTTCATCGGTGCGGCAGTTTCGCTTGTCGTGCTTTCGACGGTTTCGGCCGAATCGTTGCATGTCTACGTGGGGACGTACACCGGCGGCGAAGAAGGTTCCAGCAAAGGGATCTACCGCAGTACGCTCGATCTCCGGACGGGAGAACTCTCAAGCCCGGTCCTCGTTGCGGAGGCCAGGAATCCGTCATTCCTGGAGATTCATCCCAATGGCAAGTCTCTATACGCGGTCAGCGAGGCCGGAGCGAGCGGGCGGGTCTTCGCGTATGCGATCGACCCGGCTGCCGGCGACCTCAAGCTCCTGAATGAATGTCCCTCGGGCGGGGGGGGGCCATGTCACGTCAGCATCGACCACGCGGGCAAACACGTCCTCGTCGCAAACTACAACAGCGGCAGCGCATCGGTGATTCCCGTCCGGCCGGATGGCGGGCTCGGCGAGCCGACCGGCTTTGTGCAGCACCAGGGTTCCAGTGTGAATCCAGCACGTCAGAAGGGGCCTCACGCTCATTCGGTCAATGCCAGCCCGGACGGCCGCTTCGTCTTCGTCGCCGATCTCGGGATCGACAAGATCATGATCTACAAGCTCGATGGCGAAAGTGGCGCGATGACCGCTAATGATCCTCCGTTTGCTCAGCTCAAGCCCGGCGCCGGGCCCCGTCACTTCGTCTTCCATCCGAGCGGGAAGCGCGCCTACGTCATCAACGAGCTCGATTGCACGATCACCGCCTTTGCCTATGATGTGACTGCCGGCTCTCTGAAGGAAATTCAGACGGTCTCCGCGCTCCCCAGTGGATTCAGCGGGCCCAGCGCGTGCGCCGAAGTCCGCGTGCACCCGAGCGGCAGGTTCCTCTATGGCTCCAATCGCGGCCACGATAGTATCGCAGTCTACCGGGTCGATCCCGCCCAAGGATCGTTAACCTTTGTCGAGCACGAGACCGCCGGGATCAAGACACCACGGAATTTCAACATCGACCCGACGGGTGGGTTTTGCCTCGTCGCCAACCAGGACGGCGGCAGCGTGATCGTATTCCGGATCGACCCTGAGACAGGATCGCTTGAGCCGACGGGGCACAAGATCGCTGTCTCCAGGCCGGTTTGCATCCGGTTCCTGTGAACGATCCGTGTCAATACTCGCGATTCTTCAAGATGCCCGGCTGAGGCGCAGGGTACATGCCGTCGGTCCCGGCTCGGATGGGCGCCGGGGAGGCCATCGTCAGTTTGTCCACGTCCGGAGCGAATTCCTCTTCGCAATTGAGCATCTCGTCGAAGGTCACGATCTGGCCGGTGTGAACGGCCTTGCGGGCCATCGCGGTGACGAGGCTGGCCTCCGTGCCGCGTTTGGCCTCGTTATGGGGTTTGTCGCTGCGAATGGCCTCGATCAGGTGGTCCCATTCGAGCTGGTAGGGATTCGGCTCCGGTTGCGGGAACGCCCAGGCGAGGTTCTCTCGGGAGAAGTCCTGAGTCTTGTAGATGCGGCACTTGGCCGGCGTGTGCATGAAGGTCGAGATCACGGCCGAGCCCTTCGTGCCGTGGGCGTAGCTGGCGAATTCCGAATGGCAGCCGGGCATATGGCGGTTGTTGAGAAAGAGCTTGGTCCCGTCGGCAAATGTGTACTCGACATCATAGTGGTCGAAATTCTGGTCCACAGCGTTGCCCCGGTAGCAGCGCGAACCGGCGCCCTGGGCGCGGATCGGCCAGGCGTCTTTCATCCAGCAGCACTCGTCCACGTTGTGAGCGACCACGTCCTGGAACAGGCCGCCGCTGGCCCAGAAGAAGCTTAGGTAGTTGCGGATCTGCCAGAGCAGTTCGTTGGCGTTGCCCTCCCGAGGTCCTGCGAATCCCGCCGGACCTTGCTGTCGGTAGGTTCGCATCATATGAATTTCGCCGATCTGGCCGGCCTTGATCCGGTCGTAGAGCTCCCAACGAGCCTTGCAGTGCCGGCACATCAGGCCGACTCCCACCTTGATATTTTTCTTCGCGGATTCCTCGGCGAGTTGGAGCATCTTTCGTGTGCTCGGCCCATCCACCGTGACGGGCTTTTCCATGAAGACGTTGATTCCCTTCCGGATCGCATACCGGAAGTGCACCCAGCGGAACGCCACGGGAGTCGCCAGGATCACGACATCGCCCGGCCGCAAGCAGTCCATGGCCTTCTGATACGCATCGAAACCGAGGAACCGTCGTTCCGGCGGCACATCGATCTGGGCCGCCTGGTATCCCATCACCCAGGTATCGGCCGATCCGCTGGTCCGGGGCGCGCTGGCGGCCTCGATCAGGCCGTCGTAGCTGCGCTGCAGCCGGTCTTCGAAGACATCCGCCATCGCGACCAGCTTGATCGGCCCGCTTTGGGTGGCCAGTGCGTTGGCCGTCGCCCCGCCCCCGCGTCCGCCGCAGCCGACGAGGGCGACCCGGATCGTATGATCCTCGCCTGCATAGACCCGTGGCCCGACCGCCGCCAGGAACGCCGACCCGGCGGCGATCCGACCTGTGTTCCTGAGAAACTCGCGACGAGATGCGTTTGCTCCGGTGGTTTCGTTCATAACTGAT
The DNA here is from genome assembly GCA_002327785.1 of Phycisphaerales bacterium UBA2218. Classification (GTDB taxonomy): domain Bacteria; phylum Planctomycetota; class Phycisphaerae; order Sedimentisphaerales; family Anaerobacaceae; genus PLanc-01. Next base: position 18,397 of record DCUI01000295.1, on the reverse strand, counting down.
TTTCTCCTGTCAACTTCTGCCGGAATTCGCGTAGGTCCTTGATACGACAGTTTCTGCCGGAGACAGTGTATCATCGAGCCGGCCAATCGTCACGTTTCTCCTTTTCAGGGCTTTATGGAAGCAAGAAAGGCTGTGATCCTGGGCCACAGCCTTTCCGATTTCTCCGCATCTGCGTTATGGCGGCGTCTGCGAAGCGGCCTGCTGAGTCCATCATGGACCGGTTTTGGTTATCCGCAGGTCGTCAATGTAGATCCGGCCGAGGCCGCCGGGCGTCGACTGGGTCCGGTCGCCAACGCCGATGTACATCTTCTTGATCCTTGCAGGATTGACGCCGCTGAAGCGGCTCAGCGGGATACTCCACCGGAGCCACGTGCCCGACTCCACCGCCGTGTCGTCATCGTAGTCAACGGCACTGCTCTTGCCGGCACTGTCCTGAAGTGCGACGTAGAGCACCGCGGCATCGTTGCCCATCTGACCTTGCACGTAGAGCGTCAACGCATCGACGCCGTTCGTCGTCCAGTCTTGCGGCGTATCCCATGTCCGTTCCGCCTGCGAGTAATACGGCATGTCCACGTTGTTGTAGTCCATGGGCATGGACTGCTTGCCGCCATGCACGATGGTCTGCTCGGCGAATGGTGCATTGAGGTGTCCGACGATCGACCCGCTGCTGGTGTCGGCGTAGCCGTCAATCCACGTCTCATAGATACGACTGCCTTCGTCGTCCGTGTAAATCTCGAAGTCATCGACAGGGATGAAGTCAGCCGTGGTGAAACTCCATAGAGTACCCTTCCATGGACTCTCCGGATCGCCCGTGTTGATCTCGTCGATCCGCCAGTAGTAGGTCTTGCCCCACTCCAGCTCTCCGGCATCATACGTGGTTCCCGCCTGCTGACCGCAAAAGATATCGGCGCTGCTCGTGTCGGCGGCGGCCACCGCCTCGGGGTCATTGCCCAGGTAGACGGCGTGTCGTGAGGCCTTTTCGCCGGCGCTCCAGCTCAGCACCGGGTTCTGGATGGTCTCAGTGGCTCCGCTGGCCGGCGACGGAGCGAAGGCGCGCAACGGATATACGGCCGTCGGCCCGACGACGTCGCCGCCGATAACCGTGAAGGGCACGCCGGGACCCTGCCAGGCCACGGCGATATTGTCGCCGCCGGTGCCTTCGTTCATGATCGCTTCGATGTAATAAGCTTTTCCGGCGGCCAGGCTCTGCGGAACGGACATCTGCGTCGCTTCCTTGTTCCACTCTCGCGAGGCAGTCCAGGTCGCCACGCTGGCAATCAACTGCGCGTTGGCTGGGTTGTCGTCGCTGCTGAGCCAGAGTTCCCCGTTGTCGTCGCTGGAGATCCAGAAGGTGTAATCGCCCGAGACCGTGGGATAGAGCCAGCCATGGAGCCGGCTGCCGTAGTTGTCCGCCCAGTCGACGGGCCCTTCCATGAGCGGGACCCTCTCCGTGCCCGTGGGGTTGTCGGGGAAACCCTCGCTGTTCCTCAGCGTCGCCAGATCGGTGCCGGAAACGTCCGACCACCACTGGCGAATGGCCCCGCCGGGACCGGGAGCGAGGGTCGTGAAGCTCCAAATTTCGCCGGTCTGGACAGCCCCGTTGAGAGCGATTCCATCCACGCGCCAGTAGTAAGTCGTATCCAGATCCAAAGGCGCAGCGATCCGGAAGGTGGTCTCGCCCGCGGTCACTTCACCCATGTCCGTTTCTGGAGCACCCCCCTCGACGGCATCGACGCTGTCGCCAAAATAGAGATGGTGTCGGACGGTGTTCTGGCCCGGTATCCACTCCAGGGTCGGCGTCAGCAGGATCTGCTGCGCCCCGTCGACGGGAGCGGGGGCCCACGCCGTCAAGGGCATCGTGGCGAAGCTCCAGACGTTGCCGGTGTGGACCGTGACCATGTCGGCCTCAACCTCATCGATGCGCCAAAAGTAGGTTGTGCCCGACTGTAAAGTCGAACCGTGGTAATACATGGTCGAAGACTGTCGAGAGGACACTGTATCGGCTTCGGTCAGGTCGGGGTTCGTGCCCAGGTACACGTCGTGGAGCACCGCCGTTTCGCCTTTGGTCCATTGCAGCAGCGGGAGGGTTACGCCGATCGCGCCGTCGGCCGGAGTCGGATCGTAGGCCCTCAGCTTCGGCGGAACCAGTTTCTTGATCTCCGCCAGGGACAGGGCGTGGTTGTAGATGCGGATGTCGTCGATTCTGGCCGGGGTGAATTCCGTTACCCCTTTTGCTGCCCCGAACCAGAGGTCGGCGGTGTTGTCGCCGCTCGCCGAGGCTGTCGTTTCGGAGTCGAGTTTGCCGTTGAGGTAGATTTTTTTGTTGGCGTTGTTGTAGACCATGGCGACGTGGACCCAGACGCCGGGCTCTACCGGGCTGCCGATCTGGTTATTGGGTTGATGACCGAAGACCCACCGGTTGGCGTCATTGACCCAGATGCCGTACCAGTTTGCGGTGTCTCGGCCCTTGGTGACGATGCCCGACCAATGCCCCGGCCGGATTGTCATGTTGATCCAGGCGACGATCGTATAAGCGGAATTGGCCCCGAATCGCAGGTCATCCGCGTGGGGGACCGCCACGAGATCATTTGCGCCGTCGAATTGCAGGCACGCTCCTTCGCCGTTCCAGCCGGGACTGACCCACGTGGCGCCGTCGATCGCGCCATTGTGGCCGCGCCCCGTGACATCCGCCGCCTGACTGCCTGCGCCCTCCTCCAGAGGCCAGTGGCCGATCAGCTCGGCAGAAACGGTGCCCGTTGCGCCAAGCACCAAGGCCAAAGACAGAGAGATAACCAGTTTTCCACACATGACATGCCTCCTTCCACAACAGTCATAGAATCGAACACTCACGTTCCGGACATACCGGAACGATCTTCTCTCCCAGCCATGCCGACAGCCTGCGTCACGTTCTATTTGTCTGCGTAATCCTTGAAATGCCTCATCCAGTTCGGCCAGATGGGCGTTGTGGCCGCTGCAGGATCCTTGGCCCACTGGCGATGCCAGTGCAATTGCCACAGTTCCTTCAAGCCGATGGGCCGCACCGAAACGTCCAGGAAAACGCTGTTTACGAACCCGTTGTGCCGGTCGATGCAGAAGCTTCGCATCGCGTTGCCATACCACTGCCAGGGGCACTGACCATCGAACTCCGGCGGGTTGTCATAGGGCTCGGGCAGTCCATCCACCCACTGACAATCGACGAACACCGGAATCTGGTAGCCGCCCTGGACATGGACGGTTCGCCAGTTCTTCTTCTGGTGCATGTCGGCGGTGTCGTTGGCGACCCAGGCGTTCAGGCCGAAGCTGCCGCAATCGCCCCGGATTGCGAAGTCGGGCACGGTCGGAATCTGACCTTCGCCGTACACGCCCCAGCCGACGAACGGTCCGGTTACGCCATCACTGTAGAACTTGCTGGTTGCCGGGCAGGAGCGAATCTTCGGCTCGCGGCTGTAGTAGGGCCGCATCGCGGGCACCCAGCTATGGCGCGGGTCGCTGCCGGCTTCCTGGTGAAAATGGCCGTTGTTGTCGCTCGTGTACATCGAGAAGGTCAGTCCCATCTGCCTGAGATTGGACTGGCACGCTACCGCACGAGCCTGTTGTCGGGCGCGCTGCAGCGTCGGCATGAGAATAGCCATCAGCAGGGCGATGATGGCGACGACGACCAGCAGTTCGATGAGCGTAAAGGCACTTCTCTTGGGCATACCTTTCCTCTTCCACGCGGCCGGCCTCGCTACGGGATCGCGGAGGCGCCCCCTGCGATTCACTGCCTCTGCGGGCCTGTTGTGGACCAGCTCGACCGGCCGTCACGGATCCGGTGTATTTAGATCGTCGGCCTATGCCTATCGCACCTTCAATCGTTTTCGGCTGTAAACGCAAACGATTGTGGTAACATGAGAATACCTGGGGAACCCGTTCGACCGCCGTCATCGGGGGGTTCAGATAGGCACAATAGGGCTGGTCGTCAAAGCAGATGATCGACACGTCATCCGGCACCTTCAGGCCTTCCTCCGAAAGGGCCTGCAGGATGCCCAATGCAATCAGGTTGCTCAAGGCGAGCATCGCCGTGATCCCTTTTTCCTTGTTGGTCAGGAGTTTGGCGCAGATGTAGCCGTTCTCTTCACTGAAGCTGCTTCCCGCCACCAGGGAGTTGTCGATCGGGATACCGTGCTTCGTCAATGCGGCCTGGTATCCTCGTACTCTCTCCCGGTTCGGCGAAGTCCGTGCGAGGCCCTGAACGCAGGCAATGGCCCTATGCCCACGCTCGATGAAGTGGCTTGTCGCTTCCATTGCCCCCTTGTAGTTGTCCGATATGACGTACGGAAGCCTCAGACGCGGGAAATGGCGGTCGATCACGACGGCGGGAGGGCCGCCATCCTGAAGCACCTCGAAATGTCCTGCGGATTGTCCAACCGGTGCGATGACGAGCCCATCCACCTTTCGGTCGCACAGGAGCGCCAACGACTCCGCCTCCAGGTCCGTGTTCTCCTCGCTGTCACAGAGGATGACCGAGTAGCCCCCGGCCCGTGCGGCCATTTCGACGTTCCTGGCGATCTCCGCAAAGTAGGGGTTCGATATGTCCGGGATAATCAGACCGATGCTCAACGTCCGGTTCAGACGCAAGCCTCGTGCAAGCGGGTCCGGAGAGAAATGGAGCTTCTGTGCCGCCTTGCGGACGGCCTGCTCCGTCTTCTTGCTGATCCCATACTCCTGTGCCTTGCCGTTGAGCGAGCGGGACACGGTAGTCACCGAGACGCCCAACTGCCTGGCGATTGCCTTCAGTGTCGGCCTGGAACCTTGTTTCATCTTCTTGATCCCCGGGCAATCAATATCACTTGAATACGGCAAAAACGGACCAAACGCCAACGACCAGGAAAGCGGCGAAGGCGGTCCAGAGCATGGCGTCCCAAAGTCGGCCCGGTTGCAGGTTGGGGTCGCTGCGGCGGTATCGGAAGAACAAGGCCGCTCCGCCAAGCAGAGGCAGCATGATCGATTGGGTGATGCCGCAGGCGACGATCATTGCGGCGGGCGCTCGGACGAAGGCGTACAGCACCAGTGCGATGAACGGCCAGACCGCGCTGATTCTTCGCGTCCACTTCGTACGCGCCGCTTCGGAGCCGTCGGTGAGGCCGTACAGGCCCATGCCGTCGGCGACCATCCTCGAGTTGCCGGCGGCCGCGACGAACAACGTCGAATACAGCACGGCGAATGCTCCGCAGAGAAAGATCGGGTGGGCCAGCGGGCCGAAGACGGGAACATACATCGCAGCCAGTGTCCGCACCATATCCCGTCCTTGGGGGTTGAGCCCGATCCGGCCCAGCACGGCGGCCCCGAGCAGGTAGAACGCCACCGTCGCGAATGTGTACACCACCATGGAGCTCCAGGCATCGACGTACAGCACACGGATCCAGCCTCGGGCGCGTTCGACCCACGCGGCGCTTCCGTCGCGCGGCCCGGTGCATCGGGCGTAGCCCTTCTCCAAGCACCAGTACGGATATATGAGCAATTCGGATGCTCCTACCCCGATGATACCGAAAGCCCCCAGCGCGGTACGGACAGGATTGCCGCCCGCCGAGCCTGATGGGGGCAGGTGGAAGCTCAATCCGTTCGCCAGTTCCTGGGCCGAGACCGCCCATTCCGATCTCATCTGGAGGGCGACCAGGGTGAGAATGGTCACAAGGGTGAACGTGGCTACAAGGGCTGTCGCAACGAGCTGGATGATCTTGTATCTTCCCACGTACAGCAGGATGGAAGTTGCGGCGGCCAGGATTCCCGCCCAGAGATAGGGGTCATAAGGCTCGCGGCGTTCGGCGATCTGATGGCTGAGGCTTGCGACATCCCGCCGCAGTTCCGCAACGCGAGAGTCATCGTGGCCTTTCGTTTCAAGGAGTTTGAGTTGGATCCTGTTCTGTGCGAGTTCGTCCTGGAGGCGGTTGTATTCGATCCCGTAGGCGGTCAGCGGGCGGGTCATGGCGAGGGTCTGGCCGACCCCACCGAGGATGCCGCCCTGCTGGAAGACGATCAGAACCGTCATGAACGTCCAATAGCCGACCAGCCAGTTGACCCTCAGTCGCGGGCCGGGGACCTCGTTAATCGCTATCAACGGCGTCTGGCCCCAGGTGATCGTGTGCCGGGCGAACTCGATCTGCGTGGAGACTTTGATGATACATCCGATAAGAATCAGCCACAGCAGCCAGAAACCGGCCTCGGCCCCGGTCTTCGTGGTGGCGATCAACTCGCCCGAGCCGACGATAGAGCCGGCGATGATCATACCCGGGCCGAGCCTTGCCAGGGTGCCGACGAGGCTCTTGGGCGGCGCCTGGACATCGCAGACCACAGGCTCCAAGCTGGAGACCGAAGGGATCTGATCCCCACAGCTCTCACCCTCCGACCTCAAGCCCGTCTTCCACCGTTTCATGCCGCTGCGCTCGGTGCGGACTTCTTCAGCACATCGTCCCGGAAGATCAGCCAGAACGCTGCCATCAGAACAGCCGACAAGGCTGTCATGATGACCCAGACTGCGTTCCAATTCGTTACTTCTGTCATGACGTTCCCGACCATCGTTTCGGCCGTGTACATGTTGATCAGATGCTCGCTGGCGAATGTGCCGATGAGCATACCTACGCCGAACAGAAGCAGTCCAACCAGCCCCTGCGCCTGCGCCTTGATCTCCGGCGTCGCTTTCTTATCCACGTACACCTGACCGCCGACGATGAGGAAGCCGAAGATCGCCCCGTGGATGAGAATGGCGATGTAGTAGAGCCATGGTTGGCCCAGCACGCCACCGGCCAGGAACGCGACGTAGCGCACCACCAACGCCCCAAGGCCCGCCGTGATTGCCCACTTGGCGCCATAGCGCGTCAGCGCGATAGGGACCAGGAGCATGATGAACATCTCTGAGATTTGCCCCCAGCTCATTCTTGCCGTCACCAGCTCGAAGCCTTGGCTCATGAAGAATTGCGAGGCGAATGAAAAGTACATCGTGAAGGGAATCATCGCGATCATGGAGATGAGCATGAAGAAGGCAAAATTGCCGCTCTTGAGAAGACCCAGTGCCCGCAGACCGAGCACGTCGATGATCGAGGCGGGCTGGCCCTTGGCCGGCGGGGGCGTGTTGGGCAGGGTCAGATTCAGCAGCGCTGCCACAAGGGCTGTGCCGGCCCCGCAGTACAGGGGGATGTTGGTGCCGTCAATCTTGGCGTTGAAGAACCTGTCCGCTACGACGCTGAATACCAGGGCCGACGCCCAGCCAATCGACCCGAATACCCGGATCTGAGGGAACTTCTCGGAGGGGGCGTGGGCCATGGCCACCGCGCTGGTCAAGCTCCACGTGGGCATGTAGCAGATCATTGCCAGCAGCAGGAGCACGAACAAAGCGACCGGGCTGTTCACCAGGGCCGCGAGAAAAAGCAGGCCGGCACAGGCGAAGTTCATGGCCATAAGCACCTTCTGACTGGCGAAGTGGCGATCGGCGACCATGCCGAAGACCGGCGACACCAGGCTGCCCAGGGCCATGCTGCTCAGGATCAAGGCTTTCAGAGTGCCCGTGACGCCGATCTTGGCGAGGTAGCCGGCCAACTGCACCCACCAGACGGCGAACATCATGTACTGCAGAAACATCATGGCGCTCAGACGGATTCGGACGCTCAAGGGCATGGCGTTCATTCGACATCTCCTTCGGATAGAATCGGCCCCGGGCTCGGCACGGTCGCGCACGGCCGCGAGTCCCTGCGGGATAACGGCAATCATACCTGGGACGCGGGGCTTTGGCCAGAAAGAAACCGCCCGCCGCGTTGACGCTTATTGCCTCTCCGATTAGCATGGGATGACAGTTGAATCGAAAGGATTACCATGAAGAGACTGCTTCTGCTTTCGCTGATCCTGAGCATTGCCCCCGTTATCCATGTCGCCGCTTGGGCGGCCGACGGCGCCAACGGCATCCGGCCGTGGTCGAAAAATCCCTGCTATTGGCAATACAGAGGTCAGCCTGTACTGCTGCTCGGCGGGAGCAAGGACGACAACCTGTTCCAGATTCCGGACCTCAAGGAGCACCTCGACGAGATCCGGGCCGCCGGCGGCAACTACATCCGCAACACGATGAGCGACCGGTCGGACAAGGGATTCGAGGTCTACCCGTTCCAGCAACGGCCCGACGGTAAGTACGATCTCGAACGATGGAACGACGAATACTGGCGGCGGTTCGAGAACATGCTCCGCTGGACCGCCGAGCGGGACATCATCGTGCAGATCGAGGTCTGGGACCGATTCGATTACTCGACCAAGAACTGGGAACCGCATCCGTACAATCCAAAGAACAACGTCAACTACACCTACGAGCAATCGGGCTTCGCGGAGCACTACCCCGACCACCCGGGCGCCAACAAGCAGCCGTTCTTCTTCACGACGCCGGACCAGCGGAACAACACCGTGGTCTTCAAATACCAGCAGCGTTTCGTGGACAAAATGCTGTCGTGCTCGCTCAAGCACGATCACGTGCTCTATTGCATGGACAACGAAACCTCCGGCCAGGAAGCGTGGGGCGCTTACTGGGCCGGCCACATTCGCCGCCGCGTCACCGAAGCCGGCAAGAAAGTCTGCGTCACCGAGATGTGGGATGCCTGGGACCTCAAGTCCGACGAGCACAAGCGGACGCTCGATCATCCCGAGCGGTATGACTTCGCCGATGTCTCCCAGAACAATCAGAAGAAGGGCCAGGAACATTGGGACAATTTCCAGTGGGTGCGGGCTCGCGTGGCTGGTCAGCCTCGCCCACTCAACACGGTGAAGACCTACGGCGCCGACGGCGGGCGCTTCGGCAACAACCGCGACGGCCTGGAGCGATTCTGGCGTCATGTCATCGGCGGAGCGGCGTCCGCGAGATTCCATCGGCCCGATTCCGGCCTGGGCCTCTCTCAGCCGGCGGTCGCCGCCATCAGGGCTGCCCGTAAACTGGAGTCGCTCATCAAGCTGTGGGACGTGGAGCCCGCCAACCACCTGCTCAGCGATCGCGCGGGAAACGAGGCGTACCTGGCTGCCCGTCCCGGCGTGGCGTATGCACTCTACTTCACCGACGGCGGGTCCGTCGGCCTGGACCTCAAGGACGCGCCGGGCCGCTTCGACGTGCGCTGGATCGACATCGGAACGGGCGAATGGGGCAAGCGGGAAACCATCGAGGGCCGCGCGGTGGTCACGCTCAGTGCCCCCGCGCAAGGCCATTGGGTCGCAATAATGCTCCGGGCCAATCCGCTGGCTGCCGGTCCCCTGCGGGTTCATCCGACCAATCCTCGCTACTTCACAGACAACAGCGGCAAGGCCATCTATCTCACCGGCTCGCACACTTGGAACAACCTCGTCGATATGGACAGGGCCGACGCGCCGGCGCCATTCGATTTCAATGCGTACCTGGAGTTCCTCCGAAAGTACGACCACAACTTCATTCGTCTGTGGGCGTGGGACTCGGTGACGTGGGACACGCAGGCGAATCGCGAATTGGGGAAGGACTTTGTCCATCAGGTTGCCCCGTTGCCCTGGGCGCGAACCGGGCCGGGCGATGCGCTGGACGGCAAGCCCAAGTTCGACCTCACGAAGTTCAATCCGCAGTACTTCGAGCGTCTGCGGATGCGGGTCCGCGCCGCCGGAGAGCGGGGAATCTACGTCTCGGTGATGCTGTTCGAAGGCTGGGGACTTCGCCATGGCAACCGTCGGCCGCCGACCCCCGACGGCTGGGCGTATCGCGGTCATCCTTTCCATCCGGACAACAACGTCAATCGCATCACGGGCGATTTGAACGGCGACAGCAACGTCCTGGAGATTCACTCCCTGACCAGCCCTGCGATCACGGCCCTGCAGGCGGCCTATATCCGCAAGGTAGTGGATACCGTGAACGACCTGGACAACGTGCTCTTCGAGGTCATCAACGAAGGGGGCGAGAAGGAATGGAACTGGTGGGTCGTCAAAACCATCCAGGACTATGAGCGGACGAAGCCCAAGCGGCACCCCGTCGGCCTCACGGGCCACGGCGGCGAGAGAACCGACAGTATGCTGGCCAGTCCGGCCGATTGGATCTCACCGGGCGGACAGGATGGCTATCGCGACCCAGCGCCCGCGTGGGATGGGACGAAAGTCAGCCTGCTCGACACCGATCATATCTGGGGCGTCGGCGGCAACCACGGCTGGGTCTGGCGGAGCTTCCTGCGCGGACACAACCCGATCTTCATGGACCCTTACGACGGCTCCGTGCTGGGCAATCGCTTCGATCCGAAGTTCGAGCTGCTCCGCCGTAACCTCGGCTACACGCTCCGATACGCGCGCAGGGTGAACCTGGCCGCGATGACGCCGCGATCCGAACTCGCATCGACCGGATTCTGCCTTGCCGATCCGGGCAAGGAGTACTTGGTCTACCTGCCCGACGGAGGTGGCGCAACGGTGGATCTCGGCTCAGCATCCGGCCCAATCGCCGTCGAGTGGTTCAATCCACGCTCCGGCGACACCGTGGCGGACGAGCGCACCGGCGGAGGTGAGAAACGCACGTTCAAAACGCCGTTTGATGGGGATGCAGTTCTCTATTTGAGGTCTGCGAAGGAAAGGGGCGGGGCGTAATCTCGTCCGTTCAATCCCGGACCAGATATACGGGAACCTCTCCCGGACTGATTTCCGAATCGGGCAGGTAATTGCCCGTCAGGTCCATCGCACGATAGCCTTCGGGGACCTTCACTGCCGGTGCAATCTCCTTGTCGGTCCAGAGCACGACCACCATTCGTCCGCGCGAGCGAAATTCGAAGGCTTGCACCCCTTCTGGCTCCGTCCATTTACGGACGAACTCCAGGTCGGGTCCGAGCAGCCGCGAAAGGGCGGCCTGTGCCGCGTACTGCTTGCGAGGCGCGCCGCCGTACTCGAAGAAGATGTTGCCCGCGCTGCCCTCGTTCAGGGCGCTGCACGTGCCCGCGTGATAGAAGATCTTGCGAACCCCGGCGGCACAGAGGATCGTCGTGAATTTGACCAGATCACCTGCGGTCCGCAACTCGCTGGGACGCAGCGCGGAATTCATCGAGCTGTCGCCGACCGTGAAAGGCGTGAAGGATGGATCGTCATCGCCGTAGAATCCGATCTCGGTGACCCAGATGGCCCGCTGTGGCTGCTGTGCCTTTGTGCGTTCCCAGCAACTGCGGAATGCGTTCTCGTAGGCGTCCGGCGAGCCGCGATGCGGGTACAGGTGCAGGTTCATGGCGTCGCACCACCGCAGGCCGCCCTGATCGATGAACTCGTTGACCCATCTCGAATCGGGCCCGGCGGCGATGCCGCCGATGATAGTGCAGGAAGGGTCCACCGCTCTGGCTGCTTCCCAGGCGGTGCGCAGCAGGGCGACGTAATCGGCGGTCGTGCAGCCGAACGCTGCCGGCACAGCGTAGTTCGTATAGAGCGGCTCGTTCAGGATCTCGAAGGTACGAATCCTCCCGCGATAGTGCTCAATGGCGGCCCGGACGTACGCCGCGAAGTCCTCAAGTCGCTCGGGCTTCTGGGCTACGAGGAGGCGCTCCCGCAGGTAGCGGTTGTCTCCGGCCTGCGCTTCGATCTTTGCCATGTCCGGTTTCGTCGCCCACGGCGCCGACGGGAAGGGCAGCAGGACGAGCACCTGTCCCCGCGCATCCAGCACGCGTTCGATCTGTGCATCGGGAACGCGGAAATCGAACTCACCCGGCTCCGGCTGGATCGTGTGCCATTTCACCGACCAATCCCGCCACCAGCGGATACCCGCCTCCTGCGACAGACGGAGCAGGAACTCCCAGGAGAACGCGTGGTTCATGCCGAAAAGGCTGTCTGGCTCGGGCGAGGGCTCGATGATGGCGCATCGCACCGTCTGAGTAAGCCCGTGCTCGGGCTGCCATTGTAATCGATAGAATCCACGCCGGCCGGCCAGGACGCGATCGTATTCGATTGCCGCGGTCTCCTTCGGCGCAATGGATCGTTCAATTTCTTGCCGCCATACGAGCTGATCGAGGTAGTCTGTCAGGGTCAGTGCACCTTTCAACATCTGCGCTGTGTCCGCGGCGTTGGAGACTCGCAGGCGAAAGGCCAGCCCGCTGGGCGGGTCTGTGAAGATGTTTCCGACCCGATCGGTTTGCACCTGGGCCTCCAGTACATCCCGTGGCCGGTAGGGCGAGGGCTCCTTGCTTTGCTCCCATTGAATCGCATCGAGCCACAGCGTGCCTTCGGGTTGCTCGGTCTGACGCAGGTCCAACCCCACGAATCCACAGGCGAAATCCGTCTGAGCGGTGAATGCGAACTGGACGCGCGTCCAGCCCCGTCCCACGGAAAAGGTCCGTTCGACCGAGCGGCCATCCGCCTGTCGGCAGACCATGCGCACGGGCAGGTCCGGGCGATCCGCCGCGACATAAGCGGAGAATACATAGGATTGCCCTCGCTCGACCGGCACCCAACCCTCGTGCCCGATCGCGAGCATCTTGATGGGCGACTGCATCGGATCGAAGTAATCGAAATAGCACACGGGAGACGTCTGGGGCGAGAGCGTGAGTTTCCAACTACAGCGGCCTTCGAAAGCCTGCGTGTCGTCCCATTCGCCGAGCAGGCGGAAGACCTGGCCACCCCAGCCGGGAAGATCGCCGCCCCAGCATCCCCAACCTGCGCCGCCGCACTCGAATCCGCTGTTGAGCAGGACATTCGTCACGCCGGTCGTGGGCAGTTGCGGGTGCCACTGCCGGCGGAACTCCGCGATCGGCTCCATCGTGATGTCGTCCACGTACAGGACACCGGTGCCTGCGAACCAGATCTGGAATCGGCTGTCCTGTGGTTTCAAGTCCTGGGTTGCCCGAAAGCAGAACTCGAATGGTTCCCACGTTCGGCGGGGAACGAAAGAATCAGCGAGTCCCGCGTTGGCCCATTGCTTGCGATTCACCAAGGCGATCTGTGCCGCCCCGGACTCGAAGTTCTCCGCTTTTGCCCACAGACGCAGACGATACCATTGTCCTGCCCGCACGCCCATCCGCTCCAACTGCGCGAGCATCGCGTGGCTGTCGGGAAACCCCGGCTCGAACCGGCGGCAGTCCAGCCTGGCGACGTGCCCTCGTTGTGGATCGGCGATAACGTTCAGTCCCTGCTTGATGCCGGGCCGCCCGTAGGCCGCCCAGCCATCCGGGGCGCCGTCTGCATCCGAATCCTGCTCGAAGGAACCGTTGAAGACGTACGTGTCCGCCTGAGTTGCTGTGGACGTTCCCGCGATGAGAGACAGCGCGACCCATAGTGCCACTGTCGAGGTCGTCATGTCGTTTCACCCGCCAATGCAATGCCCCGGAATCCGCCGGATTCTCACGCCCGCCATTCTACCTGTCACCCTGGCGGATATCGAGCGCATAATTGATGCCTGAGCTGGTACTTTCTCAGAGTCCTGTGCAGGCATCCATGCCTTTCGCATGGGTTCATGCAGGTAGGCTTGCAGTCGATGCGGTCCGCCACTACGATAGCTATGGCAGCTATGAGCAAGCGCAGGAGAGCCTTGCCATGCTCAAACTGCTGGCCCAAAGTCGACGGAGTATTGAGGCCGGCAAGCACGAGCCGCCCAAGAAGGCGTTGACAGACCTTGCCAATCGGACGAAGAAGCTGTCATGAAATATCGGGTGCTCGCGGTTGCGGAGGCCGAGGAGGATATCTTCGATATCTATCAAATCGTGGGGCGGAAGGTGTTCATTCACTGTGTTCTGGAGGGCCGTCGGGCGGTGCAAGAGGTCTTGGAGCGCCGTCTGCTGCGGTAGCATCGCGGTTGTGCTAAAGGGAGGATGGCCCCAGGGTCGATATCGTCGATATGGACCATAACCCATACTCAGCGGTGCTCATCCAATGTCTCTGATTCAAAGACAATCCATTGTCGCCGGGCTTCGTGAGCTGCCGGTCGGTGGGACGGCGGCGGACTTTCTCGACTACCTGACCGTCGAGGCGGGGCTTTCGGATAATACGATCCTAGCCTACGGCCGGGACTTGCGGGAGTTCCTCGGGTACTGCCGGGATCAGGGCGTGGGCGAGATCGGGGATGTTGCCGTGCGTCGGGTGCAGGTCTACCTGGGCGAGCTGGCCCGGCGGGATATGAGCGAGAACTCGGCCAAGCGGGCCCTCGTGGCCATTCGGATGTTCCTGCGGTTCGCCAAGCTCAGGGGCCTGATCGAGGACGCCGGCGACGAGATCCTGGAGACGCCCAAGACCTGGCAGCGACTGCCCATCGTCTGCAACAAGCAGCAGGTGCTCAAGCTGCTCGAGGCCCCGAGTCCCGAGGAGCCTTTCTACCTGCGGGACCGGGCCATGCTGGAATTGCTCTATGCAACCGGGGTGCGGGCGAGTGAACTGGCCGGGTTGAGGACCACGGACCTGAACCTTGATATTGGGTATCTGCGGTGTTTTGGAAAGGGCAACAAGGAACGGGTCATCCCCCTTGGCAAGATGGCGATTACGGCTACATTGGAGTACCTACGGGACCTGCGTCCCAAGCTGGTGAAGCCGAAAACCCAGCCCTTTGTTCTGCTTTCGCGAACAGGCGGCCCGCTTTCTCGTATTGAAGTTTGGCGACTCGTGAAGAAGTACGCGATGCGCGCAGGGATGCCACGGAACGTGACTGTGCATACGCTCCGCCATTGCTTTGCCACGCACCTGCTGAGCGGCGGGGCGGACCTTCGGAGCGTTCAGGAGATGCTGGGCCATGTCGATATCGGAACCACACAGATCTACACCCATGTGGACCACGAGCGGTTGCGGAGAATCCACAAGAAGTTTCACCCCAGGCCATAGCGTTGTTCCGGCTCGTCCGGCATCGGGATGGAAGGATGTCCCTGGCTCAAAAAGTCGAATCTCGGTACTGAAAAGTGGAATCGGCATTGACTTTCGTTCCCCCCCGGGGTATTTATGAGAATGGATGAAATCGGCAGGGGAACTCGGTCTTGAGTTCCTGGTTCTGAACCCCAGGTTCCACGAGGGTTTTTCTTCGCTTGCGATTCAGAGCCGGGAGCTCCCAAGAGGGTTATCCGGATGAATGCTCCACGGCCTCATATCCTCGTGCTGCTGCTGATCGCAGCCTGCCTGCGGACCGTCTGTGCCCAGGAGGTGGCGCCGGCTGCTAAGGAAGAGGCCGCTCCGCCGACGCAGATCGATACGCAGTTGCGCATCAACAAGACCGCCCTTCTTGAAAACCAGAGCCTCAAGAACCGAGTGGACGCGGCGGTTCTCCTGTTGGCCAGCGAGGCCCCGGAGGCGAGGGTCATCCTCCTGGAAGTCCTTTCGCGGGCGGATAATGCGCCGGCCCGGGCGGCCGTCTGCGAGGCCCTGAGTCCCACGAAGGTGTGGCCGCAGCCCATTAAGAGCAGGGAGGATTTCATCAAGCCCCTGGTCGCCGTCATCGCCTCCGAGCAGGACTTTGCCACCGTCAGGCTGGCAGCCGAGGCGACACTCCTGTTTTCGTACGGCCAAGTCGGGCCGGAACTCGATAAGGCGATTGCGGACCCGTCGCTGTCCGTGGCCGCCAAGGGCAACATCATCTACACCATAAGACGTCACCCGGACAAACAGGCGGTCGCCAGGCTTTTCAGTCTGGTGGACAGCCCCGATCCTCCCATCGTCGAGGCCGCGAGAAAGGAGTTGACGTCTCTGGGCATTGTCGTCAGCCCGGACCCTGCGGTTCGACGGCAGACGCTTCTGGAGCTCCAGGAGCGAGGCGCCGAGACGTTCCTTCGGGAGCGGGTGATTCGCCAGGAGACCCGGATGCGGGAGAGCGACGCGGAGCGAGAGGCTTGGCAGAAGAAGTACCTGACGGCCCTGAGCACCCTGTATACGCTCCAGGGTGACGAGGCCGCCAAGGTCAAGTTCCTGGCTCAGTACCTCGGGGCCCAGGAAGCCAGGGTGAAGATCTGGGCGTTGGATCGGCTGGAGGAGTTGCGGCAGGGGACGGGGACCAGCAAGGCCAAGTTCTCGGAGCTTGAGACCTCATTGATCCCCCTGATTTCCGATCCAAGCCGGGACGTTCGGCTCAACACGGCCCGGCGTCTGGCCGTGATGGGGCAGGAGTTGAATGTAGCCAAACCCCTGCTGGACCAGTTGAACGTCGAGCCGGACGACCAGGTTCGGCGAGAGATCCTGGTGGCCCTTCGAGAGGTTTGCTACGTGGCGTCCCTCGCCACCACCAGTCGCAACGTTCCGGAGGAAATCCGAAGCGGGGCCCTGGTGTGGGCCGTTCGGTTCCTGAGCGAATCTGACGCCGAGAGGGCGCGCATCGGCGGCGAGACGATCTCCAAGCTGCTGGAGCAGAACGGACTGAAGCCCGAGGAGGTTAGTGGCTACCTTAAGGCCCTTGCGGACCGATATGGCCGTCTGGGTCCGGCTAATGACGCCGGACTGCGGGGATACCTGCTCAGTGCGATGGTCGGTCTGTGCTCCTCACGCAGTGCGTGCAAAGAACAGGCAGCCAAGCAGTTCGGCGGGCTGTTCGAGCAAGCCCTCGTGGACAAGACCGATACCGTCCGGCAGATCGCGGTTGATGGACTGATCAACGTGAGTGCGGATAAAGCGAGTGCCTTGCGGAGGTTGCGAAAGGATCTTGGCGGCGACCCAAGCCCGGTTGTGCGCGTGAAGCTGATCGATCTGGCGGGCGAAGCCGGGGGGCCGCAGGACCTGGACTGGCTTGGGGAGAAGTTGGGCGCAGCCGGCGAGGGCGATCCGGCATGGCAGGCTATGCTGAAGGTTTTCAGGAGGTCGAATTCGCCTGTTCTGGGCGAATGGATGGCGAAAATCAAGTCTCCGGCCATGGCAGGCAGGACGACGCCCGAGCAGCAGGTATCGTTCCTCACGTTGGCCGAGCAGAAGGCGCAAACGGAGAACAAAGCCGAGATGCTCAAAGATGTGCAGGTGAGCTTGGCGGATCTGTACCTCGCTTCGGGCAATCTCAAGCAGGCAGCCGAGTACATCAGGAACCTGCTGGCGGGGGCAACCGCCCAGGAGCGACCGCACCTCCAGGGGCGATTGTTGAACGCCTATCTAATGCTGGGCAGCATGGAACCGGCATGTGAGTTGTTGACCAACTACTTGTCAACAAAAGACTTAGATCTCACTCCAGAGAGCAGTATAGTGAAGAGCATAGAAGGGTATCTCAGTAGTCCGACCACGGTCAATCCGACGGTTTTGCTTGATGCGATGCAGCAAATCCAGGTGGCCGATCCCAAGACTATGCAGGCATGGCGGGCCTTGTTGAGCGGATGGATGGAGCGGCACGCCAAGGCCCCAAAGACAGAGGATAGCGGAAAGACGAACAATTAGTTGCTTGCATCCGCAATGCGGTTGCGTTAGAATTCCATCGGCTGATGCAGCCCTGGAAGGCGATGTGCAAGACGTGGGCTGCTGCGGGCACGTTGAGCAAACGCGTCGGTGGGTGATTTTTTCCTCATTTTTTCATTTTTCCGTTTGCACTCGTGAGATGGTTGCCTTATATTCATCGATTTATAGTCAACGGGTACGCAGATTCTAAGAAAGCCTTGCCGCAGGTGCAGAGAAAATCACCGGTGCGGGTGACGTACTCTCCCTTTGCGGACAAGGATTTGTTGTTTCTGCGAATCGCGATTTCGGGCCCGGAGAACGGGCAGGACCGACGAATCGCTGCTGTAGCTCAGTAGGTAGAGCGCGTCCTTGGTAAGGACGAGGTCCTGGGTTCAAATCCCAGCAGCAGCTGCTTACAAGCAGGCCGGGCGCGAAAGCCGCGGCTCTGTGTTGGCTTAGGTGATTTTCGCAGGAAACGATAGGGACAAGCAAAGAGCTGCTCAACTGCACATTTGGAGGTTTAATCAAAGATGGCCAAAGCAGTATTTGAACGGACTAAACCACACGTGAATGTGGGTACGATCGGGCACGTGGACCACGGCAAAACGACGCTGACGGCAGCGATGACCAAGGTGATGGATCTGAACGGCCTGTCGAAGTTCAAATCATACGACGACATCGCCAAGGCCTCGGAGTCCCAGGGTCGCCGCGATCCGACCAAGATTCTGACGATTGCCACGGCACACGTGGAATATGAGACGGCGAATCGCCATTACGCTCATATCGACTGCCCTGGCCATGCCGACTATGTGAAGAACA
>DCUI01000295.1:0-203 GCA_002327785.1 Phycisphaerales bacterium UBA2218 | reverse complement strand
CTGAACAAGTACAAGTTCGACGGCGACCATACCCCGGTTATCCGTGGCTGCGCCGTGGCGGCGATGAACGCTACGGCAGTCACCGATCCGTCATGTGCCCCCATCGTCGAACTGCTCAAGGCCATGGACGAGTACATCCCGATCCCGAAGCGTGAAGTGGATCTTCCGTTCATCATGCCCGTGGAAGACGTGTTCAGCATCAA
>DCUI01000084.1 GCA_002327785.1 Phycisphaerales bacterium UBA2218 | reverse complement strand
AAGATCATCGTGGACACCTACGGCGGGCGGGGCCGACACGGCGGCGGCTGCTTCAGCGGCAAGGACCCCTCCAAGGTGGATCGCACCGCCAGCTACATGGCTCGCTATATCGCCAAGAACGTCGTGGCGGCCGGCCTGGCCGATTGCTGTGAAATCCAGCTCTCGTACGCCATCGGCATGGCCGAGCCCATCTCCGTGCTGGTGAACACCGAAGGCACGGCCAAGATCAGCGAAACCCGGATCAGCCGGATCGTCAGCGAGTTGTTCCCGCTCACGCCCAAAGGGATGATCAAGCACCTGAACTTGCAGCGTTCGGTTTTCGAGGAAACGTCCTACGGCGGCCACTTCGGCCGGAGCCTCCCCCAATTCACCTGGGAGAAGACCGACATGGTCGGCGCTCTTCAG
Organism: Phycisphaerales bacterium UBA2218; assembly: GCA_002327785.1. GTDB lineage: Bacteria > Planctomycetota > Phycisphaerae > Sedimentisphaerales > Anaerobacaceae > PLanc-01. Next base: position 2,992 of record DCUI01000084.1, on the reverse strand, counting down.
AAGGCCGCCGGTGTCAGGCCCGGCAAGTAACGAAGCACACGGTTCATCGTATCGAAAAACCCGGATCCACACCGGGTTTTTCGATGTGGACGGATCGGTCCAGTGGACCCGGTGGATTGAGGTCTACAATCCACCGGGGCACCGGAAACCGAAACGTGGGGGGAGTAGACGTTGCGCTGGCTATCGCGGTTGATAGGTAATCGCCAGCCGGATAGATCTCGGCGATCACAGGCGGCGCCTGTGGCGCTGGCGGGGCGGTCGGCATCCCGAGGAGGTGTGCCCCCCGGCCGAGAGAGGTCCACGCCAGAAGGACCGGGGACAGGACGAGCACTCTCGTTGGGACTTGCCTTCTCTGGTGGGTGTGCAGAAATCGCCCCCTTGGCATTTCCAGACGATCGTTCCGCCCCAACCGTCGCTGAGTCGCCGTCTCCCTTCCTTTCAAAACTCCGCACGAAGAATCCCCTATTCTGATTGCAGGGACCACCTTCCGCACAAGCTCCGGTGCGGAGCTTCAGGCATATCTCGCTGCAAAACGCACCTGAATCTTCATCCAACAGTCGTATACCTTCAACCGCGCTTAGTATACCGTCCGATAATTGGGAAGTCAAGTCGAAAGTCCGGTTTTTTCGTGGAGTATGCTCCGTGAGCGCCCAAATCAAGAGTCAAAATAGCGGGACAAGCAAACCAAGAATCAAACTGCAATTGTGGAAATCGTCCCGGCGCGCCGGGACTCCGCCATTTTGCCTTCTGATCTTTGGTTCTTGCCATGATCCGCCGGCATTCCGCTATTCTGATGTTTGATCTTTGATTTAACATGTCGGTTGCCCGATCCGTCTTTTTCCAACCCTGCTCGCAGACCACGGGGATTTGGCCTTTATTTGGGTGTGGGTTTCTGATAGACTCTGCCGATGTTAAAAGAGGGGAAGGGTGAAGCAGTGAAACGATGGAAGAATGGGTAAACTGGAGATCAAAGATCAAAGTGCAAAATGCAAAATTGAGGAAGTCACGCCGCGAAGCGGCGTTCCGCCATTTTGATATTTGATTCTTGATTTTTGGTCTTTGTTTCGTGGAAAGGATGCCATGAGCATGGAGGACATTGGGACCCATCCCATGCCTGTCCGACAGCAGTGCCTGGGGGTAGTCAGGGCCGCCCACCGGTATGAGGTCGTGGATATTATGAGTTGTTTGAAGATCGCGGGGGCGCGATACCATTTCATAGGGGCCGGCGGGGTCGGGATGAGTGGGCTGGCCCGCTTCTTGATCGAGAAGAAGGCAATCGTCACCGGCTCCGATCAGACGAGCGGCGCTGCGACATCGCGGTTGAACGGCCTGGGAGCGAAGATCCACGCCGGCCACAGCGCCGACTACCTGGACCCTGGGACCGACGTGGTCGTCATCTCGGCGGCGATTCAGGAGAGCAACCCCGAGCTGCAGACGGCCCGTCAGCGAGGCTGCCGCGTCGTCAAGTATGCCCAGTTCCTGGGCGAGCTGATGAACCATTTCGAGGGGATTGCCGTCAGCGGCACTCACGGCAAGAGCACCACGAGCGGCTGGCTGGTCTACTGCCTCAGGCAGGCCGGCATCGACGCCAATTTCGTGGTCGGGGCCGATATCCTGCAATTGGGCGGCTCCTCCGGCGCCGGCGACAGCGATATCTTCGTCGTCGAGGCCTGCGAGTACGACCGCAGTTTTCACAATTTCAAACCGGCGGTCGCCTGCATTCTGAACATCGAGCGGGACCACCTGGACTGCTACAAGGACGAAGACGACATCATCGAGTCGTTCTGCCGGTTCGCATGGGGGACCCGATCGGATGGCCTGATCGTCGCCAACGGCGAAGATCCCAACGTCCGGAAGATGCTGAGCCGCCTCGCCGGAGGAGAAGATCAAACATCAAAGATCAAACATCAAAAGTCCGTCGTGACTTTCGGCCTCAATCCGAGCTGCAACTTCTGTGCGCAAAACATCGAGGAGAAAGCCGGCTTCTATCATTTTGACGTATTCCAGGACGGGCGCTGCCTGGGTCCCACGCGGATCTCTCTGCCGGGCCTGCACAATGTCCGCAATGCCCTGGCGGTGATCGCGATGGCCGTGAGTATCGGCCCGCCCGCGAAGCGGCTCTCCGAGCCATGGGCTGAAAGGCTCCTCGACGTGCTCGACGGCTTCCAGGGGATGGACCGTCGGCTCATGCTCAAGGGGACTTTTCCCGCCCCCGGATCGGAAAAAGCCAGATCGGGCCTATATTCTTCAACGAAATCTCTTGGCTCGATTTCGTTGAAGAATGGACAAGCCGAGACTCTCGACGCGCGACCGGGGTTTGAGAGGGAAAAATCGAGCCAAGAGATTTTTCCCTCTCAAAGTAGGCCCGACCCGACGCGCAGCGGCNNACTACGCCCATCACCCGACGGAGATTCAGGCGAGTCTCAAGGCGATCCGCGAGCGGTATCAGCCCCGGCGGTTGTGCTGTGTTTTCCAGGCCCATCAGTACAGCCGGACCCACGCCCTGCTCGAAGAGTTCGCGAAGAGCTTCGCTCAGGCCGACAAGGTGATCCTGCCCGAGATTTACTTCGCAAGGGACTCCGAGACCAGTTGCAGCTCGGTCAACGCCAGGATTCTGGCGGATCGCATCCGCCGCAACGGCACGGACGCGGAATATGTTGCAACATTTGACGCAGTGTGCGACTATTTGGAGCAGAATCTCGACGCCGGCGACGTGGTTGTGACNNATCGTTGAGCAGGACCATCCGCTGGCGCCGCACACGTGGTATCGGCTGGGAGGCCCGGCGGACTATTTTCTTCGGCCGAGGAATGCCAGGGAGTTGAAGGAGATCATCCGGCGGTGCAGTGAAAACCACATCCGGATGTACGTCCTGGGGTTCGGATCCAACCTGCTCGTGAGCGATGAAGGCGTTCGCGGCGCCGTGATCAAGCTCCAGAACGGCGAGTTCGGTCAAACCCAGTTCGAGGCCGACCCGACGCGCAGCGGCGCTGC
>DCUI01000240.1 GCA_002327785.1 Phycisphaerales bacterium UBA2218 | reverse complement strand
GGCGTACCCAGCAGGTGGCTGTCCTCTGTTCGCAACGTTTGTTCGGTCAAGGGCTCGGCGATGGCCTTGGCTACGCCGAAGTCGATGATCTTGGGAATGGCCGTATCTCCTCCGTCCGTAGCGACGAGAACGTTGGAGGGCTTGATATCGCGATGGATGATCCCCTTCTGGTGGGCGTGCTGGACGGCATCGCAGACCCGCTGGAACAGCCTGAGCCGCTGTTTGATGGTCAGCTTGTGCCGGTTACAGTGCTCGGTGATGGGCGCACCCCCGACGTATTCCATGGCGAAATACGGCCGGCCGCTGCCCGTTGTGCCGGCCTCGTAGATATGAGCAATGCTGGGATGGTCGAGCAAAGCTAACGCCTGACGCTCAGCCTCGAAGCGCGCGATCACGCGTTTCGAATCCATGCCCGGCTTGATGACCTTCAGGGCGACTTGTCGCCTGATGGGCTGGCTCTGTTCGGCCAGGTAGACTATGCCCATGCCGCCTTCACCTAAGATGCTGAGCAGTCTATACCCATCAATCTGACCCCCGGGGCGTTCGAGGACTGCGTCCAGCGATGCCGTCAAGGCGGTGGCCTGCTCGCTCGAATCCTCCAGACCGAAGGACAGAAGCTCCCTCAATTGCTCAGGTTCAGCACCGAATGCCGATTCTCTGGCCATGTTCTGATCCTCCAGACCGGCTCCTTCTCAGACGGTGACCTGGCTGCAATACGTTTCTCCAAGACGCTCATTCCATCGCGATACGGTCGCATGCTCCATGATCAACTCACCGCTTTATTGAGAATGCTGCGCTCTTTCAGACAGGAACCTCATTATTTGTTTCAATTCATCCTCTGCCTGGCTATCGGAAGCGACCGTACTACGAACGTATTGTCTCAGAACAACCTGGAAACGTCTCTTGACCGTGATGATCATATTGGAGGCTTTCTTCTCGCTCTCGATGCCGTGTTCCCGGCAGACTTCGGCCAAGGATGGACGTGCGGTATCATTCAGCATGGGCAGGACCACTCGTTCTCGGAAGATGCGCCAGTGAGTCTCCATCCCTTGCCGGCAGCACGTGCGTTCAACGTCTGATAAGACGTGATCCAACAGGGCCGACACCCAGGCGTAATGATAAGAATCTTCGGCGCTTGACGCGACGACGCTCGGAGGCATGACGGGAGCCTCCATGGAATCCAGAGAGACGATCTTGTCCTCGGGGATGCGCCTTTGAGCAGTCTGTTTGCGCTGTTCGTTCATAAGGTACTGATTGAGGGCAAACAACAGGAATGATCGGAAACGCCCCTTGGACTGATCCGCGCGTTGGATCAGATTCAGACCCAGTACGATTTCGTGGAAGAAGCCCTGAGTCAGGTCCTTGGCCTGTTCGTTGTCGTATCCCTTCCGACGCAAGTAGCAGTACACGGGCTTCCAATATCGACTGAGCAACAAGCCAATCAGGTCTCGATTCCTGTCGTCGCTGGATTGGACAGTGTCGATCATGGACCAGTGGGTTGTAAGGAACGTTCCGCCCGGCCCACCCACGTCTGTGTAGTCACCGCGCTGCATTTTGAGCGTGCCCCAAAGGTCATATTTCGCTGTGCATTATACATCTTCCTCGGCCTCGTAGCATCCATAATAGCCCCCTGCGCGAGTATGCGCGAGCCATAAACCAAGATTATCAGGGCAGTTACGCCTCACTTCCAGTTCCAGAGAGGGAAATTCACAGATTTCGCGCAGCATTCGATATTTCCCGGTGATTCTATGGTAGAGGCGTCTGGGGAATGGGCCCATAGCGAAGGGCGAGGATGACCGTAAGTACCTTGCGGAAAGGAAGGAAAGGACGGTGCGTTATGAAATGGTTGAATGGCTACAGAATCAGGTTCATGTCAATTGGATTCATTACGGCCCTTGCGCTTGGTGGGCACTTCCATGGGGCTGGGATCAGCTTGGCCGCAGTGCACACCTGGGCCCAGAAGGTGGACATGCCAACTGCAAGATTTTTGCATTCCACCAGCGTGGTCGACGGGAAGATCTATGTCATCGGTGGTTCAGACAGTGAACCTGGTTATGATCCCATCTTGGCCGTGGAAGTATACGACCCAAGCATGGATTCCTGGACTCGGAAAGCCGACCTGCCCACGGCAAGAATGCTTCACTCCGCCAGCGCGGTGAACGGGAAGATCTATGTTGTCGGGGGTTATGACACCTACGACTCCGGAGGAGTATTGCTTTCAGCGGTGCAAGAATATGACCCGGCGACGGACACCTGGACTCAGAAAGCCGACCTGCCTACACCAAGGGCGGGCCTCGCCACCAGCGTCGTGGATGGGAAGATTTACGCCATCGGGGGATTCGACGGTGCGCAAGGTGTGAGCACTGTGGAACTGTACGATCCCGTGACCGATTCCTGGACAAGGAAGGCGGCGAATTTTCCTTTCGGAGTCTGGTGCTTATGTACCGCTGTGGTGGATGGCAAGATATATGCCCTCGGAGGAAGGTATGCGCAGGCCATACCTTACGTACAAGAGTACGATCCAGCCACCGATACCTGGACGCGTAAGAGCGACATCCCTGTAGCCACGGGTCAGATGGGCGCTGTGGTATTAGGCGGCAAGATATTTGTCATTGGAGGATGGCTGTCGAGCGGGAATAACCCATATACAGCAATGCAAATGTATGACCCGGAGACAGACATATGGACGATAGAAAGCGATGCGCCATTCCTGAGAGCAGCCTTTTCGGCCAGCGTGGCGAACAACAGGATCTATGCCATTGGGGGAACGGATAGACCTCACCCTTGTCCCGCCACCTCGACCGTGTACGAACTCACGATCAGCGGCGCGCCTGACTTGAACGGGGACGGCGTTGTGGACATCAAGGACCTCTTAAGTCTTATCAAGTCCTGGGGGCAAGACGATCCGCTGGCCGACATCGCGCCAGCGTTGGGGGACGGCGTTGTAGATGTCTTGGACCTGGAGTTTCTGATGGGCTGCTGGGGACAGGAGATAGACGATCCGGCGCTGGTTGCCCACTGGAAGCTGGACGAGAGTGAGGGTATGACCGCCTATGACGGTGCCGGCGTCAACGATGGTACGGTGATGGGCGTTCCGGCGTGGCGGCCGCAGGGCGGGAAGATCGACGGGGCCCTGGAACTGAACGGGACGACCTTCGTCGTGATCGGTTGTGCCCTCCGTCCGCCGATTGGTCCGTTCAGTGTTCTGGCCTGGATCAAAGGCGGTATGCCGGGACAGAACATTCTCTCTCAACAGATCAAGGCCGACTGGCTGATGGCCGACGCTCAAGGGGCCCTGATGACAGGATTATCCGCGACCGAGCGGGGCGCCAACACACTGACTTCCAAGGCGATCATCACCGACGGCAATTGGCATCGTATTGCTCTCACGTGGGACGGCGCCAGCCGCAGGCTCTACGTGGACAGTGCCCTTGTGGCCGAGGACTTGCAGGGCAGTCTGGTGGTTTCTTCGGATAAGCTCGTCCTTGGCGCGAGCAAGACCATGACTCCCGGCACCTTCTGGTCCGGCCTGATCGATGACGTGCGGATCTACAGCCGAGCCGTGCGGCCATAACACATCCCTCACGCAGAACACACACTCGTGAACGGGCCGGCGGGAGACGGAACGCCGGCCCTTTACTCACAATGCGGGAGTGTGTGGCCGCACCTTGCGGCGAGGACGCCGCCATGATCATATGTAGAGAGAAGGAGGGTTGCGAGCGATAGTCGCAGCCCCCAAGTCCTCCTTCTTGCTGCGCAACTGCGGCGCGATCTTGATTTCATCCGTTCCCTCAAAGGGGTCCCATCCAGCAGAGTGCCCGTGAGCGTGGCCGTTGGCAATGATAAGCGGCTGTGCTCCGTGCCCAAGGGCGATTTCGAGAAGATGCTCGCCGAAGCCTCTGACGCCGAGTGGCGGCTGATCCTGGCTTGGCTCGACACGGGGGCTCCGGCACCCTACCGAAGTCCTGGCCCTGGAATGGCGGGATGAGGATTGGGAGCGAAGCTGGACCACGGTTCACCAGGTCAAGACCGAGAGGCATGAGGGCGGCGGCAGCCGGATCATTCCCATCTTCGCCGAGTTGGATAACGTAAGGTATTCTTCGCTT
>DCUI01000319.1 GCA_002327785.1 Phycisphaerales bacterium UBA2218 | reverse complement strand
AACGGCATCTGCCACCAGGTGCATCTCGAACGGTTCGGCAAGCCCGGCGCGACCCTGCTGGGCAGCGATTCGCACACCCCGACGGGCGGCGGGCTCGGCATGGTGGCCATCGGAGCCGGCGGGCTCGACGTCGCGGTCGCCATGGGCGGCGGGCCCTTCCACCTGCAATGCCCGAAGGTCGCCGGCGTCAAGCTGGCCGGCAAACTCAACGACTGGGTGGCCGCCAAGGACGTGATTCTCAAGCTGCTGGGCATCCTCACGACGAAGGGCAATGTCGGGTGGGTCGCGGAGTACTTCGGGCCCGGTGTGAAAAACCTCACCGTCCCGCAGCGGGCCACCATCACGAACATGGGCGCCGAGCTGGGCGTGACCACGAGCATTTTCCCGAGTGACGAGCAGACTCGCCGATTCCTGGCGGCCCAGAAACGCGAAGGTGATTACCAGCCGCTGGCGGCGGACAAAGACGCTGTCTATGACCGGGTGATCGAGATCGACCTTTCGGCCCTGGAACCGATGGCGGCATGCCCGTCGTCGCCGGACAACATCAGGACGATCCGCGAGATTGCAGGCAAGAAGGTGAGCCAGATCGCGGTCGGCAGTTGTACGAATTCGAGTTTCACCGACCTGATGATGACGGCCCGGGTGCTCAAGGGCCGGCGAATCGACCCGATGGTCGAGTTCGCGGTCGCGCCGGGCAGCCGGGAGGTGCTGAACATGCTGGCGGGCAACGGGGTCCTCGCGGATATGATCGCGGCGGGGGCCCGCATCCTGGAGTCGGCCTGCGGGCCGTGCATCGGGCAGGGCTTCTCGCCCGCCGACGGCACGGTGAGCCTGCGGACGTTCAATCGGAACTTCGCCGGCCGAAGCGGGACGAAGAACGACCAAGTCTACCTGGTCAGCCCGGAGACGGCGGTCGCCTCCGTGCTGATGGGCAAGATCACCGACCCGCGAGACCTGCCGCAACTGCTGGGCATCGAGTATCCGAAGATCAAGATGCCCCGCGAGTTTGCCATCGACGACAGCATGATCGAGCGGCCGCTGGACGAAGAGGCGGCCAAGACCGCCCAGGTCGTGCGGGGCAGCACGATCGTCGTGCCCGAGGCCCCGCCGAGACTGCCGGCAAACCTTGTCGGACAGGTCCTGCTCAAGTGCGGCGACAAGATCACGACGGACCACATCATGCCCGCCGGCACCTATCTGAAGCTCCGCTCCAACGTCCCGGAGTATGCCAAGGTCGTGTTCAACTGCTTCAACGAGGCGGGCAAGCCGACCTTTGCGGAGCGGGCCCTGGGCCTCAAGGCCAAGGGCGTCGGCGGCATCGTCGTGGCGGGCGAAAGCTACGGCCAGGGCTCCTCGCGCGAGCACGCGGCCCTTTGCCCGATGTATCTCGGCGTGCGGGCCGTCATCGCCAAAAGCATCGAGCGAATCCACCGGGCGAACCTGATCAACTTCTGCATTGTCCCGATCCGATTCGCTGGCGCGGCCGACTACGACAGGCTCCAGGCGGGCGATGAGCTGGTGATCGACGACCTGTCGAGTGTAATCCGCAGCAGCGAGCAGGTGACGATCCGCCGGGCCGACGGATCGTTCGAGTTCATGGGCAGGCTGGAGTTGTCCACCCGGGATCGGGACATCCTGCTGGCCGGCGGGCTGCTGAGCTACACGCGCGGGAAAGCTCATGGATGAGATCGTAGTCAGCGTGTTCGGGACCGGCCGAGTCCGGCCGGGCGAGCCCGTGTACGTGTTCGCCGAGCAGGTGGGCCGGGGGTATGTTGTCCTGCCGGGTGGGACAGGGACGCTGCTGGAGATGGCGATGGTCTGGGAGTTGAAGAACAAGCGATTTCTCGACCAGGGCAAACCGGTGATCCTGGCGGGCGAGTTTTGGCGGCCGCTGGTGGACCTCGTCGCGGGGGACGACCCGGCCTGCGCGAAGGCGGTCGCCTTTGCCGAGACGCCGGGCGAGGTGGCGGAATCGATCGGGCGGGGACTGAGATCATGAGAAACGCAGTGATTATTGGATGCCGTGGGGATAGGACCTATGGGATTGATGGAACCTATACCGCCTCGCGGCGGGCGTGCGCCGCGGCGATTGTGCTTGTCCTGGAGTTGGCCGGCGTGGGACTCTGCGCGCAGCCGACGGTTGCCGGGCCCTTGGCCGAGGCGACGGTGCTCAGCGGCGTCGATGGCAGGCTCGTCCATCTGGATGCCAACGATACCTGGTGGTTCGAGTTCACCGCCCAGGTCAAGGGCAAGAAATATCAGATCCCGGCCGGCACGCGATTGAAGCTGCTGCCCTCGGGCACGCTGGAGAGACTGATTGCCGATGTGAACGATCGCTACGCGCCGCTGTACAGGCTCTCGGCCCGGGTGACGCAGTACCACGGAGCCAACTTCCTGCTGGCAACGTACTTCTTGCCGCTGAGCAAGTTCAAGGGGGATGAAGGATCCGAGGACGGCGGACAGAAGACGGAGGGCGGAACAGCCGATCTGCCGGCGGACCCTGAGCTGGGGATTCCGCCGGAGATCATTGAGAAACTCAAGACCCGCCGGCCCGTGCGTGGACCGCTGAGAAAGCCGGAGGAATCGGACCAGATCCCGGAGCCCGTGGCCCGCGACTACCTCGGCCGTATGCTCGTGGACCGGGTCGGCCTCATTGAGACCGCAGGCGTTGGAGCGCCGCCGGACGCACACATCTGTGCATCCACGCATCCATGCTTCCACTTCACCCCCTACGCACTCGGCTGGAACGTCAGCGAGGTGCGATATGAACTGCTGCCCTGCGCCGCACTCGAGGAAGTCGAGCGATTGAAACACCGCTCGGTGGAGCCCATCCGCTTCAATGTGGCCGGGCTGGTCACGCAGTTCCGAGGCACGCAATATCTCCTGCTTCAGCGGGCCGTACCGGTCTACAACTATGGCAACTTCGGCAGATGAGGCATTATGAGCGAATCACTGCACGACATCCTTCTCTCGTCGCATGACCCCGGTTTCGAAGCCGGATTTGCGAAGCTGCGATCCGACATGCTCCAGTTCGCCCGACTGGCAGGGGCCGACAGCGCGGAGAGCCGGACCGTGGCGAAGGTCCTGGCTGAGGTGGCCCAACAGGGGGACCAGGCCGTTGCGAAATACACGAAGGAATTCGACCGCGTGGAGCTTCGGCCCGGCGAGTTCCGCATCCCGGCCGAGGACCTCGCGAAGGCGCATGCGTCGATTGACCTCGCGTTTCTGACCTCGCTGCGCAAGGCCGTTGCCAACGTGAAGGAATACCAGCAGAGAATCTTCATTGGGGGACGGTCGGAGCTCTCACACGGCACGGGGATTCGGTACACGCCGATTCGACGGACCGGCGTCTGCGTGCCCGGTGCGGCGGCCCCCCTGCCTTCCACGGTCATCATGACCGTTGTGCCCGCCCAGGTCGCGGGCGTGAAGGAGATCGCCGTGGTTTCGCCTCCGCGATTCGAGGGGAGCATTCACCCGGTGATCCTGGCCGTGTGTCACGAGCTGGGGATCGACGAGGTCTACCGAATCGGAGGCGTCCAGGCCGTCGGCGCATTGGCCTATGGCACGCAGACCGTCGGCAAAGTGGATAAGATCGTCGGGCCGGGCAATAAGTGGGTACAGGCCGCCAAGAGACACGTCGCGGGTGACTACGTGGCCATCGACTCGATCGCCGGGCCCAGCGAAGTGCTCATCGTCGCCAACGATCAGGCGAATCCGGCCTGGGTCGCGGTCGATATGCTCAGCCAGGCCGAGCACGGCACAGACAGCAGCGCCATCGTGCTCACCGACTCGCAGTCTCTGGCTGAGGCAATTGTCGAGCAATTGGCCAGGCAGCTTGAGACTCTGCCGCGTGCTGCGGAGGCTATGCAGTCGCTCAAGCGATTCAGCCGGATCATCGTGGTTGCGGATCTGAATGAAGCGGTCCGGCTGGCCGATGAATTCGCCTCCGAGCACCTGGAGGTCCAGTGTGGGACCCGAAGTCGCGAGATCGCCGAGCGGATCACGAATGCCGGCGCGATCTTCATCGGTCCGCACACCCCGGTTGCGGTCGGCGACTACTGGGCGGGACCGAGTCACACGCTGCCCACCGGCAGCCGGGCGAAGTTCTCCAGCGCGGTGACGAGCAACGACTTCGTCAAGTCTATTAGCCTGATCGAGTACACCGCCGGGCAACTCGCCGCCGCGGCCGACGATATTGTCCGCCTGGCCCAGACCGAAGGCCTCGACGCCCATGCCCGCAGCATCGCGATCCGTCGGCAGGAATAGTCACCCTCAGACTTCCCAGTCGAGCTGGTTTTCGTGCCGTCGGAAGAAATCGCCCAACAACGCGATGGCGACGAAGATCAGGTAGAGCTGCGCCAGCCGGAGCAGGAAGTCCGTCCTTGGCAGAGGGTAGAAGCTGTTCAGACGAAACCCCAACGCGATGAACAGCAGCGAGATGCCGCACAGGAGCAGGACCGTCCCACAGTATGGAACGAACGTGCGAAGGATCGATCTGCCGATGAGGATCGGGTTCAACCCGCTGAACGAATCGAACAACACCACGCTCAGCAGAACCATGGGGAAGAGGAACACGCCGCCTGCGAGGAGCAGCCAGTAAGTACAATCGACTCGCTCTCGAACGATGTAGTAGACCGACACCGGCCAGAAGCACATGGCGACGCAGCCAACCATCTCGAACGCCTGTGTGACACAGTCCCATTTGCTCGAATCGCCCGGGTGCATCCAATAGTCGGGGGGATGGCGACCGCCCCCGGCCCTGTTTCGAATACACTCCGCAAGGTAGTAGAACGCATAGGCGACCGGCACGGCGTACACGAAGGGGACGTACTCGGTGCCCAGGCCGATCGTGCCCATGATCGACGGGCATAGAAAGAACAGCAGCAGCCAGAGACCCACGAGATGGACCAGACCGCTTACGTTCAGGGGATAGACGATCGCGTCAATGGGCCACGGCGGTCTCGGTGCATCAGGGGCTCCGGCCTCCGGCGCGACGTTGTGTTCGCTCGAATCGCGCAGGTCCTGAACTGCTTCCTCGGAGGGACGACACGGATTCGCGGTCTCGTTCGGCACTTGAGCCTTGGGCGCAACGTCGAGGAAATCCGTGTCGTCCGCAGGATCGGCCGGGGGAATTGCCGGCACCACGATTGCACCCTTGCACTTGGGGCAGCGGCCCTTCTTGCCGGCCTGTGTCTGCGGCACTCGAAGTCGCATCCCGCAATGTTTGCACTCGAACTGGATCATGAATCCACCGCAAGAACGCATGTACCCGATGAATCTCGACGCCGTGAGTTCGGTGCCTCAGAGACCTCCAACAAGAAGACTGGGCGAGCCCAAGGTTGTCACCCCCGCGAAGGCGGGGGGCCACTTCGCGGGGTCTTGGATTCCCGCCTTCGCGGGAATGACACAGCCTGAATCCACCTCTGTTGGAGACTCAAAAGGAAGGACGCACCACGGTCGTAATCCTTTTGTAGAATCGGAGTTCAGTCGCTGAAATTGCCCACAACAGTGAGTCGGCGAGGTCACGGGTCGGCAGGGACACGGCCCCAGGGGCTGTGCTGGGGGAGTTTGCCGCTTTGTGGCCTCCAGCATGGTAGAGGCCCGGCCCTGCGTGGTCATGAGCATGCGTCGGCATATCCTCCTGCCGGTGGCTCGAAAGCGAAAAACTCCCGGCCCGAAGGGCCGGAATGCTCGTCCGTGGAGAAGTATGCGGAAACCAGATGAGTCGTATCTTCTGAATCATGACGCATCCTGCAGGATCGTTACCCGAACAGTTCGTCCTCGACCACTTTGAGGTTCCTGTTTGCGTAGAACATGTCGGGCTCGTGCCTTGTGGCTCGAACCCTGATCTGATAGTTGGGTTCTTCGGGATTCTCCGCATCGAAGAGGATAAACCCGAGTCCGAACACGCGGCAAAGTGCGTCGAGTTGAGCCAAGTCGGACTCTGAGACCGCATCGGGTATGACCAGATAAACCTTGTGTGAGAAGAGTCTGTACGAACACGCTTGACCAAAAGCCGTGATCAGGGCGTTAGAATCGACCTTTACTTCGGCAGAAACAATCTCGGCAGGAAATTGGAGAATGTCGCTCTCCCTTGGGCGAAGGACGCCGATGACATCCGGCGTGCCCCATTTGTTCTTGAAGCAGTTGCCCCCAAGCGGGATAGCCTTGGTGCATTCCTCCAACTCTTCCACAAGGTATTCCGCGAAGGATTTGTAGAACCGGTCTTCTCCGCCTTTGTTCCGCGGCAGACCCTCCACCAGCTTGATATCACTTTCTACCTCAGTCTCTCTGAATCTGGTGTGGCGAAACAAGCCCCGTGCGGGCTTGGAAATCTCCTCCGGCCGAAAGACGTGCAGGTTGGGAATAACCCGACGCGCCGACTTGACATCCGGTAATTCCTGCTTGAGCCGGCGCATCAATTCCAAAAACCGGAGACCGCGAGGCTCCTTTTCAAGCAATTCCACGGCCTTGTTGCATATTCTCTCTTTCTGCGTCATAGTCCGTCCTCTCTCGGCCCTTGCTGAGCTATGTCAGTTTCTCTCGGATAAGATTCGCGGCCTCTGCCAGGGCTTCGTCGATCTTGGCGGGGTTCTTGCCGCCGGCCTGGGCCATCTGGGGCTTGCCGCCGCCGCCGCCGTCCACGATGGGTGCGATCTGCTTGACGATGTCGCCGGCCTTGATCTTCTTGATCAGNNCGCCCGCCAGGAGCATGACCTTGCCTTCCTCTTCATAGGCCAGGACGATCGCGGCGGATTTCGCCTTCTTCTTGAGCATGTCGATGGCTTCGCGGGCGCGGTCCACCGACGTGGTCGAGAGCCGGCCCACGACGACGGCGACTTCGCCGATCTTTTCGCCGGCGTCCAGGAGGGCCTTGGCCTCCGACATCGTATCGGGCCCACCGGTCTTGCCGGCGGTCTTGAGCTGTTTGGCGAGCTTCCTGTTGTCCTCCAGGAGCTGCGAGATTCGCTCGGGCAGCTTGTCCGCAGGCACCTGGAGCAGGGCGGTGAGCTGTTCGACGACATTGCCGGCCCGTTCGAGATGTGCGGTCAGGGCTTGGCCGGTGAGGGCGGTGATTCG
>DCUI01000172.1 GCA_002327785.1 Phycisphaerales bacterium UBA2218 | reverse complement strand
CACGATCACGGCAGTGCCATTCGTGTCTTGGTCTTCCATTCGCACCCGGCCACGTCCAGAACGTTCTCATAGAGGTGACCGAGCGTGGCATAACCGCCGTTTTGTTCCATGACCCTTCGTACGGCTTCATATTGCTTCATCGGACAGACTCCCAAAACAGCCTCCAAACGCCGCAGTTTTAGCAGCAGGATTCCGAATCATCAAGGGGGGTATCAAGCAAATCCTTGATCTTGCACGCAACGCACGCCGAATCTTCCCAAGATTCCTGACTGAAAGTCCTTCTTGCCTCGTTCGATCTGACCGACGTCCTCGCAATGGGGGTGCGAGGGCGGCGTGGGGCTTTCAGTACAAGACGAATATCATCTGGCACAAGATCAGGAAGGACGGCGGACCGGATGGTCGCGGTGTTGGATTCTACTTCCGGAATACAACGGAAATGATCCTGTTTGGTGTTTGTGGTCACCTGCGCACTCTGGCTCCCGGCAGACACCAAGTGAATATCATCAAGACGATGAAACGCGAGCACTCCAGGAAACCCGACGAGTTGTATGAGATCATCGAACGGTGTAGCCCAGGGCCATACTTGGAGCTTTTTGCCCGTGGGAAGCGGGAAGGTTGGGACCAGTGGGGCAATGAGGTCGATGACTATTATCCCTCATGGCCAACCTACAAGAACCACAGTCAACGTATCGTCCCCGTCAGTGGGAGACGAAGCAAGAACCGGGTAACGTCGATGCAGGAAAGTGCCGTTACGCGTCAACTGTTCTAACGCGCCTCTGTGCCGTTTAACCCCGGCTTCGGCGCTCGGGTCGCTCGCCAGCATTGCCCTATTCTCCGAGCCGGCATGAATAGCTTGCCTCATCTATCCGAATCCGGCAAGCTCTCCGCTGGTACCCACAAAGCGATAAACGCATCATTCAGTCTTCCCTCCGCTGCGTTCTGGGGACATGGGTTCGACGACCCTATTGAAACAGGCTGGACCATCCGACCTTCTTGCCTTCTGACCTTCTCACCTTCTTGTTTGGCATCCGGCAGAAACCTTGAACTCGGACGGCTCGACGGATACTATGACAGCCGGCCACAAGGTCACAGAGTTTGCTCACCGTGTTTGATGGAGTGCATGGAATGAGACGCATCGCTTGGGGACTCGTTTGTCTGTCTATGTTCGGCGTAGTGGGGTGTAGGAGTTCCGTCGAGATCATTGCCCATCGCGGGGCGTCGTATCTGGCCCCGGAGAACACGATGGCCTCGGTCCTGCTCGGCTGGGAGAAGGGGGCGGATGTCGAGGTCGATGTCTACCTGTCGAAGGACGGTCGAATCGTCGTCATCCATGACTCCACGACGAAACGCACGTCCGGCGGGGTGGACCTGAAGGTCAGCGAGACCGACTCCCAGGAGCTGCGCAAGCTCGATGTGGGGAGCTTCAAGGCCCCCCAGTTCGCCGGCGAGCGGATTCCGTATCTGGAGGAGGTGATCGCAACGATCCCGCCCGGGCGGAAGCTCTATATCGAGATCAAGTGCAAGAAGGAGATCCTGCCCGCCCTCCGGCAGATGATCGAGGGGAGCGGCAGGAAGTCTCGGATCGTCATCATCTGCTTCGACCTCGATGTCGCCACGGAGTCCAAGAAGATGATTGACGTTCCTACCTACTGGCTCAAGGGGACCGACAAGATCAAGGACACCGAGCAATGGATTCCGCACGACCCCAACCTCGCTCAGACGGCCAAGGCCAGGGGCCTCGACGGCATCGATGTCCACTATGCCGGCGTGACGGAGGAATTCGTTCGGGGAGTCCGGGCCGCCGGACTGAAGCTCTATGTCTGGACGGTGGACGATCCCGACGAGGCAGCCAGACTCGTCGCGCTCGGCGTGGACGGAATCACCACCAACCGTCCGGCCTGGCTGCGAGAACAGTTGAAGAATAGGAGAGCCATCCCGTGAACATGTTGCGAGTGTGGCCGATTGTGTGCGAGTTCGGCGTCGGCGCGGTGCTGTGCCTCGTCGGCATCTGGGCCGGACTGCGTGGCGGATATCTCAATCTCAGAATCGCCGAGGACCGCCGGCTCCTGGTGGCGCTCATCGCAGGGTACCTCCTGCTGCTGGTGGCCGCGTGCGTCTTCACGTTCTTATCGCCTCATTGGGCAGATGGAGGGCTGCGATGATCGCTCAGGCTATCGGCGGCACTCTCGACTACGGCGTCATGCTGACCTACTTCATCGCCGTGCTGGGGTTCGGCCTGCTCTTCGGACGTTACACGTCCGGAACGAAGGACTTCTTCTTCGGAGGGCAGCGATTCTCGTGGTGGCTCATCGCCTTTTCGTGCGTCGCCACGGTCGTCGGAAGCTATAGCTTCGTCAAGTACAGCGAGGTCGGCTTCCAGTACGGCATCTCCAGCACACAGACCTACTTCAACGACTGGTTCTGGATGCCGATCCTCGTGCTGGTCTGGATCCCCATCATTTACTACAAGAAAATCGTTTCGATTCCCGAATACCTCGAAGCCCGCTTCGACAAGAAGACGCGAGTAATGGGGACGCTCATCATCCTGCTGTACCTCACAGGCTATATCGGCATCAACCTCATCACGCTGGGCAAGACCATGCACACGCTGCTGGGCTGGCAGGTCATGACCGGGGCCACCGTAACGGCGGCGGCGGTCGCCCTGTACGTCTGTGTGGGCGGGCAGACCGCGGTCATCATGACCGACCTGGCGCAGGGATTGATCCTGCTGGTCGCGGGGCTCGGGCTGTTCGCCGGCGCCGTCTATCACTTCGGCGGTTTCGGCGACTTCTGGTCCCTGCTTCCTCAGAGCCACAAGTACGCCTTCTCCGACTTCAACGACCCGCCTAAGTTCAGCTTTATCGGCATCTACGTCCAGGACGGGCTGGCCAACACCGGGGCCCTCATGCTGATGCACCAGGGCTTCATCATGCGGTTCCTCTCGCTCAAGAGCGTCAGAGACTCGCGGCGGATGGTCGTCTGCTGGATTCTCGTGCTGACCCCACTGGCGGCTATCGCCACCAGTTGCGGGGGGTGGATTGCGAAGGCGCTTGTGGCCAACGGCGAACTGACCACCAGCGCGAGCGACTCTTTTGTCAAGGCCGCCAATTTCCTCTGCGCCCCTGGGGTCTTCGGCTTCGTGCTCGCAGCCTTGACCGCGGCCTTGATGAGCACGGCGGATTCCCTCGTGAACGCCGTCAGCGCGATCTTCGTCAACGACATCTGGAGGCCATACATCAGGCCGACGAGCAGCGACAAGCACTATCTGCTGGTCGCCCGCATCACGAGCCTCTGTGCAGCCGGCGTGGGCCTGGCCCTGGTCCCTGTCTTCATGAAAGGCACCATCTACGAGGCGCACAGCATGTTCACCGCAGCGGTCACGCCGCCGGTCGTGATGGCCATTCTCCTGGGGATTCTCTGGAAGCGGTACACACCGGCGGCCGGCTTCGCAACCATCGCCGGCGGGAGTGTCCTGATCGGCCTGTCCTTCGTCTGGCCTGATGCGCTCGTCGGCCCGTTCGACTTCGGTATGGGTCCCGACAGCTACTCGTTCATGCGGGCCCTGTTCGGCCTGCTGGCGGCCGGCGCGATCGGCGTGGCTGTCACGTGGTTCACCAAACCCCAAGCGGAGGCTGAGTTGAAAGGGCTTGTCGCCGGGACCCAGATCGAAGCTATGCGCGAGTTCAAAGGGGGCGAGCCCAATCGGCGGCCCGGCGGCAAAGTCCGGCTTGAGACCAGGCTCGACCCGAGCCTCTCCGGGACGAACCTCGTGGTCGTCCCCCAATCGGCGCTCGACAAGATGGCCGCCGAGCCGGGCGACCTGTTGTATGCCAGCCATACCCGATGGTGGTACGGTGGACTGCGCTCCGTTCACGTCAAGGCCGGCTCACCCGCAGACTCGGCGCCGGGTGAGCTGATGCTCATCAGTCCGGAAGACGCCGCCACCGCGCACTTCGCCCCAGGCCAGCAGGTGATGGTTGAGAAGATCATGTAAGAAGTGACTCGTCCTCTCCATTCTTCAACGAAATCGAACCAAGAGACTTCGTTGAAGAATAT
Source organism: Phycisphaerales bacterium UBA2218 (assembly GCA_002327785.1). Classification (GTDB taxonomy): domain Bacteria; phylum Planctomycetota; class Phycisphaerae; order Sedimentisphaerales; family Anaerobacaceae; genus PLanc-01. The sequence continues at coordinate 31,101 of DCUI01000172.1, read as the reverse complement.
AGGCCCGATCTGTCTTTTTCCGATCCGGCGTCACTCGAACGGGCGGTCGAGGTCGAAGTCGGGCAGGTAACGGTGGCGACTGTCGATCTCCTGGATGAAGGCGTTCTCCAGGCCCAGCTCGATCGCGTAGTCGGTGACTTCGTCGTACTCGCTCACGGTCAGCGGTCGGTTGATCTCGGGGTGCTCGGCGGCCCGGTATCTTGGCGAGTACTGGGACATAATGCTGACATGGATGGCCGGCGAGAGCTCGGCCAGGAAGGCCAGACACCTGCGGCTGTTGTCCACGCAGCCCGGCAGGACCAGGTGGCGGACCAGCAAACCCCGGCGGGCGATGCCATCCTCATCCAGCTCCAGCGGGCCGACCTGCTCCTGCATCTCCCGCAGCACGCCGGGGATGATGTCGGCATAGTCGGAGGCGCCGGAGTAGCGTCGAGCCAGGTCGTTGCTGAGGTACTTGATGTCCGGCAGGTAGATGTCCACGAGTCCGCGAATCTGCCGCAGCGCATCCACGGAATCGTATCCGTTCGAGTTGTACACGATGGGGATGGCGAGGCCTTTGTCCTTGGCCGCGACGATAGCGTCGGCCGCCTGGAAGACGACGTGGGAAGGGGAGACCAGGTTGATGTTATGAGCGCCGGCCTTCGCAAGCCGCAGCATCTCGGCCGCGAGGCCGTCCGTCGTCAAATCAAAAGTCAAGGTGCAAAGATCGGAATTGTGGAGGTCATCCCGGTTTGCCGGGATTCCCCTATTTTGCTGTTTGATTTTTGATCTTTGATTTCCCCCAAACTCCTGGCTGATCTGGTAGTTCTGGCAGAACACGCATCGGAGGTTGCACCCGGCGAAGAAAATGGTCCCCGAGCCTCGCGTCCCCGAGATGGGCGGTTCTTCGCCTAGGTGCAGGCCGGCATGGGAGATCTGCGCCTCGGCTGCGATCCGGCAGACCCCCACCTTGCCTTCGAGCCGGTTCACGCCGCACCTCCGAGGGCAGCATTCACAACGCACCAGTTGATCCGTGAATCGTCGATTCATCACGACGATCATACCACAAAATGGGCAGGTTTGTTGCGCCCGTGAGCGGTGGAGTTTGGAGTGTGAAGAGTGAAGTTTGAAGTGTGAAGAGCCGCGAGCCAACCCAGCACTTCAGACTTCTCAGCGATGCTATTCCCGGCCGTACGCGAAGACCAGCGTGGCTAGGACAGCGAGATGCAAAATGACAAGAACCAAGTTCATGCGAATACCCTTCGTTCAATGCCCTTCACCTGTATAAGGCACGGAACGGATGCGTGGTAACAGGTGTGAATGACCGCCTCAATGGTATTCATAGCCCCCGGATGATCTCCCTTCTTCCCGGCCCACAGCCGTCCGATAACGGTCCGTTTCATCCGGACCGTTCAACCATCACGGCCTACTGAGTAAAATATACGTTTGGAATGCGACGCCGGAGGGCTCTGTCGAGCGGATTCTTCGGCAAATCTCACCAAATGTCACGATTCTCCGCTCTCGGGAAGAACCTCCTTCCTGCTGAACTGCGCCCGCCCCGTCAACCGCCACGGAAGCCTCGGAAAAGGCATGTCCACCGGCACCAGATGGTCAAGACCGACCCTACGGTCGGTGTCTCCGGGGAGGTGGGACTCGCCCCTCGTTCGGTCGATGGATGGTTTTGGCAGGTAGCAGGTGTCAGCGTTTCACTTCGCCAAGACCTTCGAGGATGGCTTGGGCGAAGAGACTGACGGCCAGGGGTCCGGTGGCGGTGATGATACGTCCGTCTTTTTCAGCGGGGTTGCCCGTGTAGACGGCGCCGGCGCGGGTCATTCGCTCCTGCTCGCTGAGATAGGCGGTGGCTCGGACGCCTCGCATCACCCCGGCGGCGGCCAGGATGCTCGGGGCCGTCCCAATGGCGGCCAGGACCTTGCCTCGCGTCGAGGCCAGGCGCGCGAGGTTCTGGGCCGTGGGATTGTTCAAATAGTCCACCGCTCCGACGCCGCCGATGAAGACCACGGCGTCGAAATTATCGACGCTCGCCTGGTTCAGGAGCATGTCGGCCTGTGCCGTGCCGCCGAGCATGCCGCTCAGCGGCCCCATACGTGCGCTGGCAACGGCCACCTGCACGCCGGCCATCTCCAGGGCGCGTTTCGTCGAGAACAGCTCCTCGTCCTGAAATCCCATGGGGGGAACGACCAGCAGAGTCCTTCGTTCCGACTGCGTCGTCACGGCCGGCTGCACCGCGGTGGCGGGGGCTTGGCCTGCCGGGTATCCGATGATGGCTGCATAGAGCGGCTCGTAGTTCCTGGGGACGCGCACCACCCGGCGGATGTCGCCCCCCTCGACGGCGTCGATACCCACGAACGTCAGGCCCAGGGCCATGGTCTGGAGCTGGATATTCTGCGAGACCTTGCCGGCCTGCAACGCCATGACGGTCCGGGCCCGGGTTCCATAGCGGGCGCTAAAATCGCGCGTGGAGGCGGCGATGATGATCTGACAGCCGCCGGCCGGCGCCACGGCCTGCTTCAACAGGGCGGCAGCCATTGCAGCCCGGGTGTCGCCGTCGCTGATCGGCTGGAGGGTATGGTTCGTCGGCTCGTAGGCAAAGAGGCCCTCGGGCAGGAGAAAGTAGGCCCGCATGGGGGGCTCGGCGACGACCTGCGCCTGTGCCGGAGGCAGCGTCGCAGTGACCGACGGCGCCATCACCTCCCGGGTAACCCAGGCAAGCTGGCCGATCTTGGCCAGGTCCAACCGCTGGTCGCCCGGCGTCTGGACTCTGCGCTGCTCGAGAACCGCTCGCTCAAAGCTGACCGCGCTGCTCGTGGCCGGCTCCGGGAGCTGGATGGCCTGGAGGCGAGCGGGTGTCGTCCGGCGCGTCGTCCGTTCCGCCGGCGCCTGCTTCTGCGCCCCGGCTATTGCGACCGAAGCCAGACACAGCAAGACGAAAAGGGTCAGGGCAAAGTGCAAAGAGCAAGATGTGGAATGAAGGAAGTCGTCCCGGCAAGCCGGGATTCCACCATTTTGATATTTGATGTTTGACTTTTGATCTTCGATCCGGCGTTTCATCGTTGTATCCTCCAATGCACTTTGCGGCACGAACTACTGCCCTATTGTAGTGCGAAATCCCAAATTCGGAACTCGAAATCCGCAACAAGGACCAAATATCAAAACCCAAAACCTCAAACGGTCCCTCCGGAGGGCGCCGGCGTTTTCGTCATTTGGATCTTGATCCTTGGGATTTGTTTGGGATTTCGGATTTCGTGCGTGGTGCTTGCTCCAGGGATCCGAACGGTCTGTACAGCGGATCGCCGATCAGGAGCATCTGCCAGGAGTTGAGGGGAGCAGTCAGGTAGTACGCCTCGACGAGGCAACGGCCGTCGAAGAGGGCCTCGAAAAAGGCCCTCGGCTCCGGGAACGCGTGGAGGTAGGGCTCGGCCACGGGCCCCAGCGTGGCGGTGACGCCTTTCCTGAGCATGGCGGGGCACCATTGCGTGCTGTTGGGATCGCGCAGGGACACCGCCTCGAAGCTGGCGATGTGGAAGCCGACGGCCCCATCGACGAAGTCGAACGCGTCGACATACTTGCCCGCGCTGTACCACCCGCAATACAGCGCCGTCTGGGGGCAACTGCCGAGCGGGAACAACGCGCTCGTCGTTTCCTCCTGGACGGGCAGAGTGGTCCGAAGCCGCGTCAGCATGGCCAGGTCACGGAGCGATTGATCGTATTGGCTGTACAGGTCCTGCCCGGAGAGCCCGCGCGAGTCGATATAGGCGTTGCCGGCCAAGCCGTTCTGCTCGGCTGCGAGGGCCTTGTCGATCAGTCCTTTCGCGACGCTGTAGCTTGGGCCGTCGAGCCGGCTGACCATCAGCGTCTTGAAAGGCTGTGGGCCCATGCTTCGCAGCAGGTTCGGCTGCCAGCGGTAGAGATCATAGGCGCTGCACAGCACCAGGGACAGCTCGCTGTCCACGGCGGCCTCCGTCTCCTTTCCGTCGATGCGACCGATCTCGGTCTGGATTTGCGTCAGGCGGAGTTGTCGGCCCTGCCAGGCAAGGGAGTTGGCCTCGCCTTTCTGCTCCAGTTGCGCGATCGCGTCCTTCTCTTCCTGGAGCGACTCGCGCAACAGCTTGAGCTGGGTGTCGAACCCGCGGAGGGGCTCTCGCCGGCCCACCTTGAAGGGAATTCCATAGGTCGTCACAAGGCACTGGATGTTGCCCAGGTCTTTCCGCGTGGCGAACGTCCGGCGGATGGGGCCCGCGAGCCGTTTCTCGTAGTCGGCCCGGCCGATGGAATCCCGAAGCTGTGTTCCCAGCGACACGGGGATGACGTTGCCGGCCGGGACGCCCCGCTGTTGGCAGTAGTAACGAGCCAGCCTCGTCGAGGCCGCATGATCGGTATTGGCGATCACGAGGATCTCATCGGGCTCCAGCGCAAAACCCGCCGGGCAGCAGGCCAGTATGAAGACGATCCCAACTGTCGTGTCTATTTGCATCGGTTCGGCGTTTTAATCCGGGCCGGAGGACCGGTACGGCAGGGTCATCGGGTACTCCGGCGCCTCCTCCTCGTAGTCATCCAGCCAGCAGGCGTTCGGATTGCTCTTGAAGACGAGCAAACGCCCGTTGTCCTGGTCGTTGGCGGCTCGGTGATACTTCAGATAGACGCGCCCCGCGTCAAGGCCCAGGATCTCGATTTTGCCGGTGCTGTGGGACATGACGTAGCGCAGGCGTTTGGCCAGGCCGGAGACCAGGGTCTTCGCCTGCTCGACGAGCGCATAACCCTCCTCGATCGGGACTGTGTACGCCCGGTTGCCGACTGCCGGACGGCACTGGAAGACATAGTAGGGTGCGTCCCCGATGAAAGACAGCCTGCGAAAGAGCTCCGCCAGCACCTGCGGATCGTCGTTGACGCCGCGGATGAGCGGCGCCTGGTTGGCCGTGATCGCGCCGGCCTCCTGGAGCAGCGAAATCGCCTCCACGGCAGCATCCGTCAACTCCCGCGGATGGATGAAATGCGTCATGATGTAGATCCTCTTGTGGCGCGTGCTGTGGCGGCGGATCATGTCCAGCAGCGAGGGATCGTGGATGATCCGGTACGGATTGAACGCAGGCATCCGCGAGCCGATCCGGATGATCTGCACGTGCTCGATCTCGCGGAGCCGGCCGACGATATCGGCCAGCTTGGGCGTCGCCAGGGCCAGCGGATCGCCGCCCGTCAGAAGGACATTCGTCACCTGTGGCTGACTCGCGATGTACTCCATGGCCGACGGCACGTCGCGAAGGCATTCCGTCCGCGAGCCCATGAAGACGCGCTTGCGAAAACAGTACCGGCAGATTCCCTCGCACACGTCGCTGACGAGCAGGAGGATCGTGTAGCTGTACTTGTGCTCGAGGCCGGGCAGAATCGTGTACGTCCGTTCGTCGGACGGATCGAGCCGGCCCCACTCATCCATCTCCTGCACGTCCGGCACGATGGCACGGCGGATCGGATCGTTCGGGTCTTGCCAATCGATCAGGGACAGATAGTAGTCGTTGCTGCGGAAGGCGAATCGCCGCGAGACGTCGCCCAGCGCGGATTTTTCCATGTCGCTGAGCTGCTCGATCTGGTCCACCTGCGTCACGGGCTTGGGCTGGTTGGAGCTGATCGTCATTGGAATACTCCTTTTGCTGTGAACCGAACTCCCGCAAAAGAGGTCAGCTCTTATTCTCGTTTTGGCCGAACGGCGACTGCCCTCGGGTGTCCTCGGCCTGCGAATACCGTTTCTCGTAGATTCCCCGTCGTCGGAAAACCCGCATCGACGTGGCGAGCAGGATACGGGCATCCAGTCCGAAACCCGCCTGCTCCACGTATCGCACGTCAAGTTCCAGCTTTTCTTCGACCGTCAGCTCCCCCCTCCCGGAAACCTGCGCCAGGCCGGTCAACCCCGGCTTGACCAGGAGCCGTTTCCTCTGCCGCTCGTTCCACTCCGCCGTCTGCGAGACGTACAGAGGCCGCGGCCCGACCAGACTCATCGCCCCCCATACTACGTTGACAAGCTGCGGAAGTTCGTCCAGGGAGGATTCCCGCAGGAACCGGCCGATACGGGTCAGACGCGGGTCCTCGCCGGACTTCGGACTCGGGCCAAACGGGTCTACGTAGAGCCGCATTGTCCTGAACTTGAGGAGCATGAACGGTTTGCCGCCCCGGCCCGCCCGCTCCTGTCGGAAGATCGCCGGTCCGGGGCTCGTCATGCGAATCGCCATCGCAATCGCCAGCAGCAGCGGCGAGAGGACCCCCACCGCAATCCCTGCGACGAGCACGTCGAACACTCTTTTCAACACGGGATACATTTCAGAACAAGGAAGCGTACTGCCGCGCCAGGGTCTCGTAGGTGTGCGTGTCCTGCAGGTAGCGACGTCCTCGCTCGCCCATCTCGCGTAATCGCTCTCGCGGGGTCGCCACAACCTGACGCAACACAGCCGCCAGGGCAGGCGCGTCCTCGGCCGGCGTGGAGAAGCCACACCGGGTCTCGGCCACCTCGTCGCGATCCATCTCGATGGCGAACAGGATCGGCAGCCCCGCCGCCATGTATTCATAGAGCTTGTTCGGGCTCACGCCGTATTTGAACAAGTCTCTCTTTTGCAGGCCGACGTAGCCGAGGTCCGCCGACTGCGTCAGGGCCGGCATCTGGGACCTGCCGACCGGCGGCAGGAAGGACACATTCGGCAGACCCGCCTTTTGCGCACGCCGTTGCAGCGATTCTTTCTCCGGCCCCTGGCCCACCAGCAGGAAATGCACCGCCGGCTCCTCTCGCAACAGCTCGGCGGCATCGAGGACGCTCCCCAGCGCGTTGACGACGCCGTGACTGCCGCTGTAGAGGACGATCAGCTTGCCCTGCTCTCGAAGGTCCCCAATGACCCGACGATGCTCATCCGGCAGGGCCTCGACGTGCTCGGCTGTGGTCTGCGGGTCCATGCCGTTGGGAATATGGACGAATTTGCTCTCGTCGAGCCCGTGGCCGACCATGTAGTCCTTGGTCCCGCCGGACAGAGAAACCGTGTGGTCGCAGCGTTCATAGCCGAGTCTCTCGGCCCAGGCCATGGCCCGGATGAAGGGGTGCCGCGGCGAGTATCCGCCCACCTCCAGGAGCGTCAGCGGCCACAGGTCGCGCACCTCGAAGATGAACTTGGCGTCGTATTTGCGTGCGATCCGGTGCCCATTGAACGCAACGAACGGATGCGGCGACGAGGCGATCACCACATCCGGCTTCGGCAGTTGCCCAAGCCCGGCGAACAGCAGGCGGGCGGAAAAATCCACCATGTTCAGGGCCCGCCGGGCGTCGTTTCTTTCGTAGCGGCGGGTCTTGATCCAGACATAGGGAACGCCGTCGACCCGGGCGTGTCCGTCTTCGGGCAGCTTCGTCAGCAGATGATGAAACGAAGCGCAGAGGATCACCGGCCGCAAACCCATCCGCATGAAATGCTGCGCGAGGTAATAATGTCGGTACTCCATCCCATGGACGCGGCTGCCCGCGTAGTGGTTGATGATCCAAATGACCGTTCCGTTTGCCATCAGCGCAGGAACGTGAGGATGCAGTCCACGACGGCGTCCTTCATCTCATCCGTCAGCTCGGGATAGACGGGCAAGGCCATGATCTCGTCGGCCGCCTTCTCCGATTGGGGGAAATCACCTTCGCCATAACCCAGGTAGGAGAAACACTCCTGCATGTGGGCGGGCACGGGATAGTAGATCTCGCAGCCAATCTTGTTGGCCTTGAGGTGGGCAACGACCTCATCGCGTCGCGGCACACGGATGCAGTACTGGTTGTAGATTGTCACGCAAGCCGGGCTGATGAACGGCGTCTGCACGACCGTGCCGGCAAATCGCTCGTTGTAGTATGCGGCGTTGCGCCGGCGGGCCTCGGACCATGCCTCCAGGTGCGGCAGCTTGACCAGCAGGGCGACCGCCTGGATCGGATCGAGGCGGAAATTGGCGCCGATGAACTTGTGATAGTACTTCGGCTCGGCCCCGTGATTACGCATGAGCATCAGGCGTTTATAGAGGGCTTCATCGTTGGTGACGACCATGCCGCCGTCGCCGATGCCGCCGAGGTTCTTGCTCGGGAAGAAGCTGAAGCAACCCGCGGTGCCGATACTGCCGGCCTTCTTGCCTTTGTAGGTGCTCGTGATCGACTGGGCCGCGTCTTCGATGACCGCCAGATCGTACCGGCTGGCGATCCCCAGGATCGGGTCCATGTCCGCCATCTGCCCGAACAGGTGGACCGGGAGGATCGCCTTGGTCCGCCGGGTCACAGCCGTCTCGATCTGGGCGGGGTCGATGTTGTACGTCTTCGGGTCGATATCGACGAGGACGGGCGTAGCGCCTACGCGCGCGATGCAGCCCACGGTCGCGAAGAACGTGAACGGCGTCGTGATAACCTCGTCGCCCGGGCCGATGTTCAGGCTCATCAGGCAGTTGAGAATCGCGTCGGTCCCGCTCGAAACGCCGACCGCGAACCGGCAATCGCTTGCGGCGGCGATCTTTGCCTCCAGTTCCTGCACCTTCGGGCCGCCGATGCAGACCTGCGAATCCAGCACTTCGGAAATCGCAGCCAGGACCTCGCTCTTGATTGTCTTATACTGTGCTCTTAGATCCAACAACGGTACTTCCATGATCGTTCCTTCAGACTGCCTATTCACTTCTTCACACCGATGCCACTGCCGTGACGGATTCTGTCATGCTGACCGAGATGAAGCATCTGGCTCCCGAACGAAGGGTCGGCATCGCAACCGCGACCGACTTCCGCTCCACCGCCCAGACCCTTCGCTGCCGCTCAGGATGACAGACTGCTCTCGGTGGGCATGCCGGCCCCAAGGCGGTATCATCCTCGATAATGGCCCCCGTGTAAATGGGGTTGCCTCGAAACCCTCTACTCAGCCCTGACGAGGTATCGTTGCGTGGCTTCCATGAGCACCTCTTCGAGGCATTTCGCCAGGAGGTTGCGGTCGAATTGTCGCTCGGCCAGTGCACGGGCGTTGGCGCCCATCCGTTTGCACAGGTCAGGCTCTCGCGAGAGTTTTACCAGGGCGTCGGCCAGGGCCTCGGGCTTCGCGGGATCGAGGCTCAGTCCGCATCGGTTGTGCTCGATGGTTTCTCCGAGCCAGCCGCCGACGTTGACCAGCACGGGCTTGCCTGCGGCCAGCGCGTCGAACATTTTGTTCGGGGACCAGCTCTGCTCCTTTGCGGCGCGATAGATCGTCAGGCAGACATCGCAGCCGGCCACGATGCGAGCGATTTCCTCCTTGTCGGGCACCAGATCGCTGAATACGACATTCATGAGCCCATAGCCCCGGGCCAGAGACTCCAGCGAGTCCCGTTTGCCGCCGGCGCCATGCAGGACGAGCACGATGTGGTCCTCTTTCCGCTCGGCCAGGATCTTCGCCGCCTCGATCACATATTCGAGGCCGTTCGCCAGCCCCATCGCTCCGAAGTAAATGGCGGCAAACCGTGTGTCCAGACCCAGTCGTTCACGTGCTGCGGCGCCGTCCAGATCGGGCCTGAACAAATCGAGATCGCTGCCGTTCGGGATCACCGTAACCTTCTCCTCTGGGATGCCGGCCCGCACGATGCCCTGCTCCATGCCGGGAGACAAGGCGATAATGTGATCCGCCGCACGATAAATGCGACGAGCCGTCCAGCTCAGCCACCATATTATGGCTGGGTTGCGAAGAGCGTCTACATTGACCAGGGCCTGCGGCCATAAGTCTCGCACCTCAAACACGAAGGGAACGCCGAAGTGGCGGCTCAAGGCCATGCCCGCCAGCCCGGCCGTCAGCGGCGTGTGCGTGGCGAAAACGACGTTCGGCGGCACCAGCTTCTTGCCCGCCCGCACGGCGGCTTGTGAAAATCCGTAGAACTTGAGCATCCGCCGCCAGCCGCCCAGGTCGGTGCCCACGTGTGGATCGTTATATCCTCCGGCAACGGACAGAACGCGAATCCCGTCCACTTCGTACACCCCGCTCCTACCATCCGGGCCCACCGGAAACTCCGTGTTGGCCAGGCCGGAAGTGATCATCGTTACCTCGTGGCCTTTGCCGGCCAGGTAGCGGCCGAACTCATACGATCTCGTCCCGGTCCGGCCTTTGCGGGAGGCGAAGTACTGATGGATGTAGAGAATCCTCATGCGTGGGAATCTCCAAAAAAAGAGTTTGCGTTCCTTCGTGTGCTTGCCTGGTGCCCCGGCACGTGTTAAGATGCCCCTCCGTACATGGTGACGTGCACGGCCTGCACGGTCGGACACGATCGCAGGAGGTTTCACAACACGGTTTCGACGCGGTATCGCCTGATACGTGAGTCGTCCTGATACCACATGGAGGGTGCCGAAATGTACCACCGGGCATCCATGGTACGGACATGGCCCGGGTTGGTCGTTCCGGCTATTGTCAGTATCTGTGCTTTCACACTTATTCTACAAGCCGGCGCCGGCGAGTCGGCGTATGAAGACGTTCTGCCTGCGCTGGATCCGGCGTTCTCGCCGCTGGCCGAGGAGAACCGCCCCTCACTCCTGGCTCGATTCATTGCGGCCTTCGAGCGCGACTACGCGTGCCTGGCGGCTCAGGATGAAGACCGGAACCTCAGTGAAGGCATGGCCGTCTACTACATGCGGCAGGAACTCCAGGCATGTATCGACATGTGGCGTGCAACCAGCAGCAGCACGCATCTCGACCAGGCAGCGAACCTTGTGTTGAGTGCCATCGCAGCGGCTTGCGGAAACCCCCAACCCCTGATCTGGCGCGGCCAATTGCGGGGCCAATGGCCCTGCTTCTACTTGGCTTCCGTCGCCGCCCAGACGGGCGGTCACAACCAGCTCTGCGACTTCCAGGGCGGCGCGGGCTTTCTGATGGTGGCCCGGAGCCTGCGCGAGATCGGCAGGCCGGAGTCGAGGCAGATCGCCGATTTCGTCGAGCGGGATGTCGTCGAGAAGTGGCTCTACTACAATCCCTCGATCTCGCGCGAGCGCCTGACGGGTCCGCAATCCTGCGAGTATCTTCTTGCCGTCCTGAACTCCGGCCGCGACGTGCGGGAGCACTTCGCCTGCATCTGTCTGGACCTCCACGCGATGGGATATGGCGACCATCCCTACGAGGACTGGGCGAAGTTCCTGATCGATCTGTATCTGACTCCACGCTACGGCGCCGGCCAGCCCGCCCCCTGCGAAGACCGGATACCCGACGGCATCCCCGGCGATTGGGGACTGCTCGTCGTCACAGACAACGATGGCACGACATGGTTGTCCATCCGGGATCTCGACCCCAACAACCCAACAGGTGTGCTGGACACTTCACATTCCAATCGCACGGCGTGGCTTGCGGCCAAAGCGTATGGAGAAGGAATCCTCGACAAAAGGATCGTCGACGGCCTGGCCAACACATTCCGTTATCGAATCTGGGCCCCCGAGAAGGGTCCGCTCTACTTCAACAACTATGTCGACGGCAACGACTGCGAGCTCGACGGCCTGAACGCCGGCCGGGGCGGCAACCTCTGGTTCGGCTGGCATCGGTTGGCCGCCTACAACCCGGACATCGAGGAGCTGTTCCTTTCCATCGCGTATGACCTCACCGATGGTGGGCCCAACCTGCCCGACGGCGCCCAGAACAAGACGATGCGAGAGGCCCCGTCGTGCTTCGAAGCATGGGCTGCAAGGTTGCTGGCGGCCGCCCAGACCCGCACGTTCCCGTGATGAAATCAGGATACGTTGCCGATAGCGTAGTCCACGACGATCTTTGCGATCCGTTCGGCGGTCCGGCCGTCCCACAGCGGCGGAACCCTGCCTTGTTTCCATCGCCCCGAAAGGATTTGCGCCGAGTGCTCTTCGATGTTGCACATATCGACCAGTTCGTTCGTGCCCTCGGTGATCGTGATGGGCCTCTCCGTGTTCGGCCGAAGTGTCAGGCAAGGCAGGCCCAGGTACGTGGTCTCCTCCTGGATGCCCCCGGAATCGGTCAGGACGAATCGGGCGTTCTTCTGGAGCGTGATGAACTCGCGGTACCGGACCGGCTCCATGATCCGCAAGCCGCCCGCCGACACGGCGTCGATGCCGAGGGCCTCGATGTTCTTGCGAGTCCTCGGGTGGATCGGGAAAATCACCGGAATCTGAGCGGACAACTGGCTAAGGTACTTCAGGATTTGCTCCAATCCGCTCCGTTCATCGACGTTCGACGGCCGGTGCAGCGTCACGAGCACATACTCCCCCTTCTCGACGTCGAACTGCCGGACGATCCGGTTTTGATGGTCCTGGTTGATCTTGCCCAGGATGCGGATCAGCGAGTCGATCATGATATTGCCGACCCGATGAATCTTGTGCCGCGGGACGCCCTCGCGGATCAGGTTCTCATCGCCGTCGGTCGAGGGGGTGAACAGCAGGTCCGAGATGGCGTCGGTCACCCGCCGGTTGATCTCCTCGGGCATCGTTTCATCAAAGCTGCGCAGGCCCGCCTCCACGTGCGCCACGGGGACCAGCAGCTTCTTGGCCGTCAGGCTGCACGCGACAGTGGAGTTCACGTCGCCGAAAACGACGACCAGATCGGGTTTCTCCGCAAGGACCACTTTCTCGAATCCGACCATGATCCTGGCCGTCTGCTCCGCGTGAGAGCCTGATCCGGCCCCGAGGAAATAGTCCGGCTGGGGCAGCTCCAAATCCTCGAAGAACGCCTGGGACATCACGTAGTCGTAGTGCTGACCTGTGTGGACGATCCGCGGAGTCAGACGCTCGGCCTTGACGATCTCGAAGTACAGCGGGGCCATCTTCATGAAGTTCGGCCTCGCTCCGACGACCAGCAGGATCTTGGGCATGTCACTGTTCCTCTTGCGTGTTGAGCACGGTGTTGTAGATTCGCAGCAGTCGCTTGCTTTCTTCTTCCCAGTTGTATTTCTCCAGGACGGCCCTGCGGCCGCGTTCTCCCATCTGGCGAGCTTCCTGCGGATGTTCGATCAGGTATTCCATCGCACGGGCAATCTCCTCGGGCTTCGAGGGATCGACGATGAGCCCACAGCGATTGGGCTCGACGATCTCCCGATAGAGCGGGAAGCCCGACGCAATCACGGGCAGGCCCACCAGCATGTAGTCGAACAGCTTGTTCGGCAGGCAGCTTGTGTTGTTCGAGTAGGGCAGGTACGTGATGACCCCCATCGACGCCTGCGACGAGAGCCGCTCTTTCTCCTCGTAGGGCACCCAGGCGATGAATTTCACGTTCGCTGCGACGCCGCGACGGGCCGCCAGGTCCTTCAACTCCTGCTCGAACGACTCCGGACGGCACGATCCGACCAGGTAGAGCTCCCAGCTCGGGTGTTTCTTCGCCACGAGACTGAATGCCTCGATCACCTCGACGAGCCCGCGAATCGGCGACATCCCGCCCAGGTAGACGATTTTCTCCTGCGGGTTTCTCTCAAACGCGTTGGACAATTCGACGATCGGATAATTCTCGATCCGGCCCGAGCGGACCTTCATCCTCTGATAGCGAGCACCCACGAATGGCGTCGTGTAGATCACATAATCGAAGAACCGCACCACCGCGCGCTCGAACAGATCGAAGGACCTGCTGATCGCTCGCCGCAACGGCCTGGCGATGTAGTACTTGTCGAGGATGCTGTTGGGGTAGTGCTCGTGTACGTCCCAGATCACCTTCTTGCCCCGCAGTTTCAGGAGCAGGCCGACGATCATCAATTCCGGATCGTGGAAGTGGTAGACGTCGGCGTTCTCTCTGACCGCCAGGCGGTAGAGCCGCCAGAGGATCTTCGTCATCCGCTGGCGCCGGCTCTTCGGCTCAGGCAACGGCACGATGCGCACCCCGTTAACGATCTCGTCCTTGTTGTGGCGCGCGATGAGCACCACGTCGTAGCCGGCCTGGGCCAGACTGCGGGCTTCCTTGTGAAAGACCCGGCCGTCGAACGGAATATGGACCGAAGTGAGTACACAGACCTTGGCCCGGTGTTGTTGTGGCGCGTTGCTCATCAAGATCCTGCTCGCCCCTCAGCCAGTGACTTGAGGGCCTCGGCAAACCGTTCGGCGTTGCGATCGGAGTTGAAGACTTCGCGAGCCCGAACCAAGCCCTCACGTCCCGCGGCGAGGCGGAACTCTTCGTCGGCGATCATTCGCTCCATCGCAGCGCAAAGCTGCTCGACATTCTTGGCTGCGACCAGCAGGCCCGTCCGCCCATCGAGCACCGCCTCCGGGACCCCGCCCACGCGCGTCGCCACGACGGCCAAGCCGCAGTTCATCGCCTCCAGCACCGCTTGGGGCAATCCTTCGCTGTGCGACGGCAGCACCAGAAAATCAGACGCCTGCAAGAACAGGGGAACGTCGTCAGGCGGAACATTACCTGTCACGATGACCGCGCCCTCCCGGCCGATGCGACGCGCGAGGCCGGCCAGTCGATCTCGCTCCGGCCCATCCCCTACGCAGACGAGTTTCAAACGAGGATGCTCTTTCAACAAGGCTTCGGCCGCGAGCGCCAGCTCACGCATGCCCTTGGTCTCGACCAGCCCGCCAACGTAGATCGCGATGACGCTCTCAGCGGGCCAGCCGAGCCGGTTGCGGACCTGGCTCTTGTCGCTGGCTGGCGTGAACTGCGTCGTATCCCGGCTCAGGTAGATGCACAACGGTTCCCGCCGGCATTTGCCCGTCTCGGCCAGTCTCGTGCAGATGGATTCGCTGACGCCGACCGGCAGATCGACGCGTTCCAGCGTGTCACAGAGTCTGTGCCACAGGACGGGCATCCGGTCCGGGTACACCATGACGTCGCTGCCCACCGCCAGACTCACGATGGGCAGGCCGAGCGCGTCGCCCACGATCACCGCCGCCTCGGCATCGGGAAGCATCGAGACGCCCATCACCAGATTGAACGGCTCCCGCCTGTGCCAGTTTCGCGCCGCGGGCAACATGCTGCGGGCCATCGACTTGCCCTCGAATCGGCGAAATCCGAATCCGGGCGGCCGCAGATACCCAACCGGTCGCGCGGGCAATCCATCGGGCGCGACCAGCGGATTCGCCGGCCCATACTTGCGCCATCGCGGAATGGAATGAAGCGGCCACGGCGTCCAAGGCCGGCCGACCAGGAACGAGGTCTCGATTCCATGCTTGCGGAGGTGCCGCGCTTCACGGCAGATGAAGACCCCGTGCCGCCGAAAAAGGGTGGAGGGAAACATGTGACTAATCGCCAGGATCCGCAACTTGTCCATCGCTTGTCTTTTTCGGCACAGAGGCCACAGAGTATGAAGGCAGGCACGAAAAGGAAGGTCTTGCCTTCTCCCCTTCTTACGTTTCCGTCTCAGTGTCCTCTGTGTCTCCGTGGTGAATATCCTCAATCGGCTCTTCTTCGGACTCGGCGTGCCACCAGCCGATCCGCTCGGCCGCCAGGACAACGCTCAGGAAGACCCAGTAGTACTTCGCGGAGACCTGCTTGATGTTGAGCCCCATCACGAGCAGAAACGTCAGCACGGCTCGGGCGTACAGCTTCTCCACGGTCAGAGGCATCCGTTTGACGGTGCCCATCAGCAGGACGACGAGGGCGGTGAAGAGAATCGCTCCGGGCACGCCGTAGATGCCGAGGCAGAAGATCAGATCGTTGTGCGGCCAGATCTGGCTTCCCGTGCGCTCGAACCAGCTCCAGTAGCCCGTCCCCATCGGCCAGATGAGCACGGCGTCAAGGGCGTAGCGGACCGCCGTCATGCGAAACTCCAGCGCCTGTCTGGCCCGCCCGAGATCCGTCAGACGCGTCAGGACGGAGCTTTCGAGTCCCTGGTGTTCGACGAGGAGGCCCGCAGAGGCGGACGCAATGACGATTGCAGTCAGCAGCAGCGCCGCCAAGCCCGGCCGGCGAAGGACCTGCCGGACGAACAACAGCGGCGAAAGCATCGTGAACGCCAGCGCCACGAGGCCGCCGCGGGAGCCCGTGCGGATCATCATGAGCGGCAGGAACAACAGGGCAATGAAGTAAACCGCTCGCCAGAAGAGGCTCCGATCCCGGGCGAAAAGGTAGATGGCCGACAGGAACGCGATGGCGATGAGCGCCGACAGCATGTTTGCGTCGATGGCTCGTCCGAGCGTTGCGGCGTATCGGACGTCGCGCGTTTCCTGCATCGCGCGAATGGCTTGGCCGGACCTGATCGCCAGCACGATGGAGCCTACCATCCCGATGACGTACGACCGCAGCGCCCAGCGGAAACCGCTCTCCTGGTTCGTTTCGAGGATCCAGTACACGATCAGAATCAGCACGACGAGCTGGAACTGTGTGAACGCTCGGATCATCTCCCAGGTGAGATTGGGCTGCGTCAGTGACGTGATGCCGATCCAAACACTCATGCCGGCCGCGACCCACAGGGCCTTGTGCCGGACCCGCAGGCCCGGGCGGGTCAGAAGCACGTTGAAAAAGAAGCTGGCCGCCAGCGCCACGCCGACGCCGCGATCGAGACTGAACGCCCCCTGGTATCCCACGCCGGCGCCCGTCGGAAGGGCCAGCATCAGGATGCACAAGGCGAACGTCGGCTTGATGACCATGCCCACGAGGGTCGGGATGGCGATCGTCGCCGCTCCTGCGATGGTGTTCTTCGCCAGGAAGATGATGGCGAATCCGATGGCGCAGATCACCAGCCAGGACGCCAGGAGCATGGTGTTCATCGCCGGCGAGAACTGGATATCGGACGTGCGCTCCTGCGGCTCGTACAGCAAGCCATCGTCCAGGACTACATTGGCATAGGCGGTGTACATCGTAAGGGATATCGGCCAGTCGCGGCTTGGCCGTTATTGCTGTCGGCCCAGAGCTTGCGCTTGCACGGGGGGATCGTTCGATTTCCGGTGTTTCAGGGACTGGGCGGCGCGAAATAGCCTGCCAAGGATGGAGTGGTTCCCGGCCAGGGCGTACCGACCCGCATAGAACTTCAGCGTATTGACGTAGTCCTCGCAGGTCGGCTTCAGCAGTCTCTGCCGATACGCCGGCACGCTCCGGCCCGTCCACCGGAACATGCGCATTCGGGCCTTGAGCTTTCTCTTCTTGAACACGGCGTTTCCCTGCGAGGCCAGCAGCTCCCGCAGGCCCAGTTCCGATAACTCGACGACCTCCTTCGATGCGGCGGCTTCGAGGAGCTCCTCCGCCCCGGGAGTCCGCGAGACAACGAAGGAGCTGCCCACCTTGTCGGTCCGCATTACCTCGGGAATCCAGGCATCGCCGCAGGTCAGGTCGCTCAATTCGCCCAGCATGTCGCTGCACAGCGTACACCGCCTGAGCGAATACGGGCCGAGCTCCCGGTAGTATTCGGCGAGCGGGATGGTCTGCTCGGTCCCATCCTTGAGCCGAATCAACATGCTGCCGGGCCAGCCGCGACCACGGTATTGCAGCGCCTCGATGTCGCCGGGCCGAAGACCAAGTGCTTTGAGGATATGCTCGGTGCCGCGAAAACTGTAGTCCAGGCTGCACGGAATGGCGATCCGGTATCGAATTCGCTCCTTCAGCTTGGGCAGGTTCCGCTCGGCCTTGCGTATCGCCTGGATATGGCATGGCAGCCCGACGACCGCGAATCGCCCGCGCATCTGGAGGATCTCGTGCAGGGCCGTGCCGGCCGCGACCGGGCAGTACTTGGAACCCGCCGCGGAGAGGATTTCCTCTCTCGTTCTCGCGATGAATGGTTCCGGCCGAAGCGGGTTGTCCCTCCGCATCCGCGTGACCAGGGCGCCGTCGATCAAGCCCTCTTCGAGCGCGAAGATCAGCAGCGAGCTGACCAGTCCGCCGGAAGCGCATGCGTACCGCACGTCTCTGTCGTTCGCGTGGCCGATATAGCAGCCCACGTATCGGCCCAGTGCGATGTCCTCGGGAACCTCTCCGAACAGAGTATCGTTGAACGATTCGAAATCGACGCTGTGCCCAGGACAGGCTTCATGGCACAGTCCGCACTGCGTACACAGATTTCTGTCCAGGCGAGGGAGATAGCAGCCCTTCTTGCGGTCCACGGCCATTTCGATAGCGTCGTGTGGGCAGACTCCGGCACATGTGCCGCAGCCCGTGCACAGCTTGCGCTTGACCACCGACTCGATTGTCAGATTATCTTTCATGGCTCAGGATACGCTCTCAGACGGCCCCTTGACGACACGCACCATGGCGTCGATCTGCGCGGAAAGCTCCTGTCGAATTCGTTCGAGGGATTCTGTAATGGAATCTCGTTTCTCGAACAGCTCGCAAACTCGCTTCGCAGCATCCTTCTCACTGACCGTATCCATATCGATGATCCGCGCCTCGCACCGGCACATCCGCCCGATGATGCCGTGCGTGCGGGTGTCCTGTCGATTCGTCATCGCAGCAAAGGGCGTTCCGACGGACACCGCGCCGATCAACGAGTGCGTCCGCTCCCCGACGAGAAAATCGCACTCGCGCACGATACCCTTGAGCAATCTGGCCCCGCAGTCGCGTTCGAGGATGGTGTAGTCCTCGGGCGAGGCTTTCATTTGCTCGGCCACATGTCTGGCCGCAACGATATCGCTGCCGGTCTCCTCCACCGAGTGCGGCAAAAAGAGCACGAAGGCGCCGTGCTTTGCGACGAGGGCATTGAGAATCGCGGCCCAGTACGCTGCGTGGGCCTGCTGCTTGGCGAGACCGTGTAGATCGCGTCGAAACCCTGCATACACGCGGCCCTTTTCGAGAACCGTCACTGCGACGATCGGCTTGTGGGCCTGTATCGCCTTTCGGTAGCGTTCATCGTGTTCGAGGACCTCGCGGGCCGCTTTGGGAGGCGCGGGTTGCATGGCAAAAGCCGGGTCGGGAGCGACTTGCAGCTTGGCCGGATCGCGGCAGATCTGCCCGATGCTCTCACACGAGTGCTCCTCGCGGAACACGCAGAAGTCGGATTCCTCCATCGTCCGGCGGTAGAGCCAGGCCTTGTAGAATCGGCCGCCGGCGATTCCTGTGCTGGCGCCGAGGATGCCTGTTCGCTTGCCATGTTTTTTCGCCAGATGGATGATCCCACAGGATTCTACGCAGAAGACACCGTCATGGCCCACCAGCACGTACTGTGCCCGTTTGAAGAAATCCTGGAGCGGCCGGCATACCTTTGCCCCGCTTGTCATCAGGTTTTTCAGCGGGCCATAGTTTCCCATCCGGAACTGTGCCGAGATCCACATCTGCATGAGAATCCGGCCCCGGGCACTGAGGCTGGAATTTCCCTCGAAGCGGAAGATCCATTCTCTTGGGAAGACCGTGATGTTCCCGCGCTGCGTCACCTCCTGCACGTTATCGAACAAGCCTATCGCGAGAGGCTGCCCGTCCGAGAGCATGTCCTCGATCCCGCGAACGATGGCCTCTTCGCCCTTGTTCGCAATCGGCACGTAGTCCGCGATCAGAATGTGTAACGTGTTGTCCAAAGCTCAACGAACGCGTCTGAGGACGGAGCGCAGGCGTTGACGCTCGATGTCCGCCACACCCAGAAACCACGTGGAGACGACCGTCACGCCCGCGGCGGCGCCTATGACAGCGAACAAGCCGGACCACGAGTCCGGCGGGGACACGTGCTTCCACGCGACGATGAGCACAATACTCGGGATCGTGCTCAGCAGCGCCGGGCGCCAGACCTGTGAGAGACTCTCCCTCGCTCGTATGTTCATCTTACGATTGAAGTAGACTGGAATGATGATGCCCGCAACCAGGGCCATCGGAATGAGGTTGCTCCACGCGATCCCCACGAGACCCCATTTGAGAACGGCTACCGAGAAGACAGCAGCGCAGACGCACAAGGCCGCCTCGACGGCTGTCAGAATGCCAAAGACGCGATGCTCGCCCCGGCCGGCGAGGACCAGGAAGTTGCTGTGCTGGCTCAAGAGAAGACAATAACCCACGGTCAGGATCGTCAGGATGTGCGCCATCCCGGGGATCATGCCCGGCTCCGTGAATCGGTCGCCCACCCAGACCGTCAGGAACTCTTGCCCCATGACGATCAGAAAGGCGGCGGCCGGAATGAGGACCAGCAGACTGTATTTCTGCGTCAGGAAGGCGATGATCTTGACTCCCGAGTGGTCGTCCCGGGCGTCGAGATCGCTGACGGCGGGCTTGATCGCTGCCGTGAAGGCCTGCAGGAATTCCGAAAGCAGCAGGACGCCTGCAGCAGCGGTCGAGAAAACGGCGATCTCGGCCGGACCCAGAAAGATCCCGATGATCGTCTCGCTGGCCCGGTAGATAATCAGCGCCCCCATCGCATAGAGGAACGTGTTCATGCCGTAGAAGAGCATCTCCTTGAGCAGTCCGCGATCCACGTTCCGCCACGAGGCGTAGCCGGCGGGTAGCAGACGTCGCGCGAGGACGTGCTGCGCTCCCCTTGCCACGATCTCGCTGACGCTGTAGATGAGTCCCAGGGTGATCAGGCCATAGCCGCGAAGCAACAGGACGACCGTGAAGGTGGTTCGGACCACGAGGACGATCATCGTCACAATGCTCACCATGTCATACCGCTGCAATCCGCTTAGCACGGCGGTCGTCAGTTGCAGCGGCGTGGAGGCCGCAAACCCGAGGCCGACGACCAAAACCAGCCCGCCGGCCACACGGACCAGCTCCGGCGGGATCGCGAACCAATCGCCCATTTTCACCGCCAGGATGAGCGTCAGGACCGCCAGCACCGCCGCGATGATCGTGAAGAAGAACAAGGCGGTGCTGACGGTCCTGCGAATGCCGTCCTCGTCGTCCTTCGCGAGGTACATGGGGATTCTTCGATTGATGGCGCTATTGAGCCCCATGCCCAGCAGGATGCGATAGCGAAAGACCGAGCCGATCAGCACCCACACGCCATAGCCGGGTTTGCCAAGCTGCCCGATGAAGAAGGGGACCAGCAGGAACGCGACCACGGCGTTGCTCATCAGCATCAGGATATTGAAGAACGTATTGCGAACCAGCGCTCGCGGCGTCGTGACGGTCTTGGCCATGTATTACTGCTCAGTCCTCCTGAATTCCCCTTGTCACGCGCCACAACAGGCCCGTCCTCACGAGAGGATATCGTGTGAAGAGGAACGCGGGGCAATAGCCCGGCGTCTGCGAAACCACGTAGATTGCATGTTCGTCCAGCAATGTGGCGATTGTCTGCTCGTTCAGCGGGGGGGAGCCTGTGCTGGAGGCGACTGGCGAGACGATTCTGACGTCCGTCCGGACGCCTTTGACCTCCTGAATGTACAAAAGCGGTGCGGCGGTCGTGCTGTCCGCATGGATGATGGCGCTGTTTTCGACGCTCTCCAACGCCTCGGTGGCGAAGCGTTCGGCCCCGGCATATCCCGTTCTCCATGGCCGGAGGAAGTACTCATAGTCATTGCGATAGGGGATATCCTGGCGAGTGCCGATCTGCACGTTCGCTCGCTGGGCCAGTCGTGGCGCTGCTGCATAGACCCCGATGGGCAGCAGAGCGAACGCCACAATCACCCACGACACGAACCTGTGGCGGACTCGCGACACAATTCCCTGTGACCCCAGGCCGATCATCATGGCGACCATGCCGTGGAACGGGATGAAAAAGGCGTAGCGATCCGGCACGGTATAGCGAGATGCGAACAACAGGAACAGCACGAGCAGCGCGAGGACCACATTGCGAAAAGCCGCAGGCTTGACTCTATGGAGGCCATAGCAGCCCGCGAAAAACAGCAGCACGTTTGGCGTGGGGAAATTCAGCAGGGCCAGGAGCCCGTCGTCCCTGATGATCTTCCATGACAGAGTTGTATTCAGTACGTCGGCTCGCCACCTGCTGCCGAAGGCGGCGGAGGCCAGCGTGTCGAGAATGTCGCCGGTGTGGGCGATGTTCCTGACGATCAGGTACTCATAGGGCAGCGCGCCTGCGATCCACAGCACGGCGATGATCGCCGCGTCTTTCGCACGGATGGCTCTCTTCATCAGCAGGATTGCGACGAAGACGACGTAACAAGCCAGCGGGATCGAGCCGAGCATATGGACGGCCACCGCCATGCCGTTGAGGAGCCCAAGCAGATAGAGGAATCCCATTCTGCGGGTCCTCGTGTACTGCAGCAGGCAGATCAGCTCGCCGAGGAACAGCGCCGCCCACAACGTATACGTCTCCGCGATGCTCGCGTGCCACCAGAACGTGTGCGACAGGGCGAGCGTCATGGCGGCAACCACAGCCGGGAAAGTCCGGCCGAGCCACAGCCGCACCAGCAGGTAGAGATTCGCCACGGCGACCGCCCCGGCCAGCGCCGAGAGGCAGTTCACACGATGGCCGAACTCGCCGAACGGGACACACTTGGCCCCGATGGCGACGATGTAGTACAGCGGATGCGAAAGAGCCAGTCCGAGCCGGCCCTCGATGTCACCATGCCAAACGCGATACTGGATCAGCCCGCTGTCCTGCCACACCGCGCCGGGCGCGCAACTGATCCCATACAGAACGCCGGCTGCAATCAACACGAACACGTAGGACTTTGCCAGACTACTGTGCTCCCAGCTTCACGTGTGCCTGCCATGCGCCTGGGACTAAACCAGGCGCAGCGTGGGTTCTCCCGGCCGCGTGCCGGTGTTCCTGTCGTTCGAGTTTCGGATTCGCGCGGCTCGAATCCGGCTGCGCCGCTCGTAGAAATCTTTGTGATCGGCCAATTCCAGAATCTGTTCGAGACTGTAGCGCTCGGCGGATCGCCACGCCTGGCGCTGGTTTTCGGAGGCGCCGGCCGGGTCGAACATCCAGAGCCACTGTCGGTATTGCCTGTGTTCCGGCACCGCCGGGAAGAGTCTGGCGTTCCAGATCGTTCGGTCTGTCGCAGCGACCTCGCGATTCCAGACCTCCTCCTGTCCCACCCCGACCTGGGTGAGCCAAAGAGGCAACGGCATGCCACAGAAGACGGCCCCCTTATCGACAGGTTCCTTGAAGGTGTCGTCCACGCCGTAGCAGCGAACGAACCAGACGCTGCGACCCGATGCGTCGCGGCCGGCAATCGTGTCCAGGCACGCGCCGGCGGGCAACGAGACCGGCTCATCCAGATCGACTCCGACCACGACGTTGTTGCCGCCCAGAGTCAGCGGCGAACGAATCCGACACCCTTCGACCCAGCTTGCCGAGCCTTGCACGAGGCCCTCGGCGGCAATCTCATTGTTGATGTCCAGGAAGGCCCGTAACTGCGAGACGCCGCGATCTTCCTGGAGCAGACGGGTCCCGCTGCTGAGGATCCCCCGGCTCGTGCCGAAGTCGAGAAAGTCGCAGTGAGTCAGCAGTTGTACGTTGAACGGGATGGCCGAGAGGGTCTTGAACAGATCGCCCAGCATGGCCGTGGTCCATCGGGAGCCGCTGTCCCGGGCGGACCGGGCGTGGTGATCGGCGGTCGCCTGGCTGCCCATCGCGCAGCAGATCTCGCGGTAGAAATCCAGCCCTCGGTCCATGACGGCCTGGCCCCTCTTGCCTGCGAGAACAAGTCTTCCCTTCGCGTCAGGTCGGGCCCCGAACAGTTGCAGGAGCCGGACCGCCGTGGCCGCGTCGAAGTGCATCACGCCGATGTCGAGACACGATTGCCCATAGGCGTCGATGGCGCCCATCTTCGTTTGCTCCGCGATGGAGGGCTTCTGAAGATACAGCTTCACCTCGTCCGTCTGGTCACAGCAGAAGACGCCATGGCGGCTTGCCTGCTCCGGCTGGGCATGGCACGCCAAGCCGGTGATGCCCTCCCTCGTGAACTTTACCCGCGTCGGGTCGAAACGCAGCAGCACGTCACCCGAGGCGATCACGACCTGTCCGCGTCCCGGCGCCGACTTCGGCAGCGCCAGATAGGTCGGCAACTGGCGGTCGAACAGGCTCAGGCAAACGGCGCTGTCGTTCTCGCCGGGCACGGGGATGAAAATCTTGCCGCAGGGGCCGTAGGCCGGCAGCCGCCGGGAATCGCCGCCCGCGTGAATGATCAGAACGCGAAGCTCGCCCAGCACCCGCTCCCATGTGCGCGGGTCCGCTTTCGCGAGTTTCGCGTCCAGCCGTCGGTGCAGGACTTCCATGAGGCAGCAGAGCGTGCTGCCGCCGCTGCCGATTCGCCTGCCGCCGGGATCGGCGACCACGATCGCCTCGCGAACGTCGGGAAGCAGGCCCAGCTCGCGGCGCAGGGTCAGTTGTGCCTCGTAGGCCTGCGCCTGCCGCTCGTTCGAGGCCGTGACAATCAAAACATCCCAGGAATTCACCCTCACCTCTATTGCGCTTCCATCACCCATTCATGTTTGACGGTTGGTGGTTGATTTGAAGGAGTCTCCTCGACGCCCCCCGGTCAGAAATCAAACATCACAGATCACGCTTCCGGTAGTGTTCGACGATGATCCGCAACGTCTGATCGAGGGTCGTTCTCGGCCGCCAGCCGATGGCGTTGCGAATTCGCTCGGTGTTCGGCACACGCCGCATCAAATCCTCGATGGGCCGGCCGTAGGCGACTTCATAGGGTACGAACTCTTTGCGGCTTCTGCTGCCTGTGGTTTCGATGATCCTGTCCGCCAGAGCCTCCATCGTGACCTCTTCCGAGGAGCCGATATTGAACACCTTGCCGGCCGCCTGCTCGCAGTCCATCAGGGCAATGACTGCCTCGACCAGGTCCCGGACATAGCAAAAGCAGCGGGTCTGGCTGCCTGTGCCGTAGATCCGGATGGGCTCATTCTTGAGGGCCCACTGCACGAAGCGGGGCACGACCATGCCGTACTGGCCGGTTTGCCGCGGCCCGATCGTGTTGAAGAACCGGGCGGCGACCACCCCCAGGCCATACTGCCGGTGAAAAGCCTGGCCCAGGAATTCGTCGATGGCCTTGCTGCACGCATACGCCCAGCGGGAAAACGCCGTGCCACCGAGCACGAAGTCGTCGTCCTCGCCGAAGGGGACGTTCTCGCTCTTGCCGTAGACCTCGCTGCTCGATGCCAGCAGGATCCTGCGGCCGAACTTGTTCGCTGATTCCAGGACGACCTCCGTCCCGGCGATATTCGTTTCGATCGTGTGAACGGGGTCGTCGGCGATGAGCTGCACGCCGACGGCGGCCGCCAAATGGAAGACCACGTCGCATTGCGAGACGAGCAACTGCATCAGGTTTGCGTCTCGGATATCGCCCTTGACGAATTGCAGTCCGGGGTGGCGCCTGAAGGTTTCCAGGTTTGCGAGTCTGCCTGTGCTGAGATTGTCGATGACGACGACTTCGTCGCCGTTCTGGAGCAACCGCTCGGCCAAATGAGAGCCGATGAACCCTGCTCCGCCTGTGATGAGTGCTTTCATACCCGTGTCGCCTTCACTGAGCCTGCGTTGGCATGGTCTCGCAAACGGCGCCTTACGTCCGAAAAAGATTGCGGCGCCAACCATGCACGAACAACACTACCCGATTTGCAGGAGGCGGGCAACCCGCAATTTGAGCGCACTCCGTGCCCGTCGGACGTGCGAAAGGGGAAAGAGGCATCCCTGCCGTATCCGTTGGTCCGGCGGCGCATCACTCCTGGAGATTCCACACACCCATGCCGCAGCCACCGGTGCGATATCCTATTCATCGGCAAACCGGCGTCGCTTTTATCACATAAGTATCCGAAGACAAAGAACATGGAAGTGAGTACCGGCCCGGATGAGAAGTCACGCAGTTCTGAGCCAAACCCGCTGAGAAGGTCGGTCGGACAGTCGGATTCTCCAATCGTACTTTATGTTCGCCTTCTTGTCCCGACCCTGCGAGGCAGCAGCAAGGGGTGCTGGGCCTCTCGTGACAAATCTATTGTATATATAGGTAAGCTGGAGGTTTGGGGATGGAAATCGCTTGAATTTCATGTGGCAAATAGGTACAATAAGAACATTGAGAAGGGTGATCTTGGGGGTTCATTTGCGTAGTCAGCTTCTGCCTCTGTCCGCCAT
The DNA here is from genome assembly GCA_002327785.1 of Phycisphaerales bacterium UBA2218. Classification (GTDB taxonomy): domain Bacteria; phylum Planctomycetota; class Phycisphaerae; order Sedimentisphaerales; family Anaerobacaceae; genus PLanc-01. Next base: position 5,283 of record DCUI01000172.1, on the reverse strand, counting down.
GCTCCTGATTGCCGGTTCCGTGTGCCCTGCAGCACACGCCGAGCGTGCGATTACGGCTTACAGGTTGTTCGACGGGATGCGCGGGATGTGGCTCGGGCAGCTCATCGGCAACGCCGCCGGCCGGGAGACGGAGGGGCTCTACAGCGGCTCTTCGCCCAACCCGGCGGATGCGGTCCCCTGGCAGATTAGACAAGTCTGGGATGCCGACGACGACACGGACATCGAGTACCTCGCCCTGCACACCCTGTTCACCTGCGGATTCGACTGCAATTCCAGCCGGATCGCCGGCCAGTGGCTCGAACACACGACCGCCGACGGGATCTATGTCGCCAACAGGCAGGCCTGGTATCTCATGCTCGATGGCCTCATCCCGCCGGAGACGGGCAGCCGTGTGTACAACGAGCACTGGTATTCTATCGACAGTCAGATTTGCACCGAGATCCTCGGGGCCCTCTCGCCCGGATTGCCTCAGGCTGCGATCGACCTGGCCGGCAGGTTCGGACGGATCACGAACGATGGCTTCGCCGTTCATGCGGCTCAGTTCTACGCCGCCATGTATGCACATGCCTTTTTCGAGCCGAACGCGGTCGAGCTGGTCTCGCGGGGTCTGGAGGCCGTCCCCACAAGCAGCCGGACCGCAGCCGTCGTCAGAGACGTGCTCGAATGGTACCGCCAGGACGCCAACGACGGCGCACTGGACTGGCGCATCACCCGACAGAAACTCTACGACACCTACCAGGGCGCCGACAGCTTCGGCCGTTACTACAACTGGGTCGAGTCCACGATCAATACCGGCGCAACGGTCCTGGCCCTGCTCTATGGCGGAGGCGATTTCGAACAGACTGTGCAGATCGCCGTCCTGGCCGGCTGGGATTGCGACTGCAATCCCGCCACGGCCGGTGGCCTGCTGGGAATCATCCACGGCTTCAGCGGCCTGCCCCCCGAACTGACGGACCCCGCCCTGTGCGGCAGCACGTACCTGAATGTTTCGAGGCCGGGCCTGCCCGATCCGGCGGCACCCTTGCCGCAATCCGACACGATCACGAGGATCGCGATCTACATGCTGGTCCTGGCGCAGGAGAACATCCTGCGACATGGCGGCTCTCGCACGAGCGAAGGGCTCAGCGTGGTCTATCGGATCCCCGAGCCCGGCCTCGTCGCTGCGGAGCCCGAGAGACCCGATCCGAATGGCCCTTCCGGTCTGGTGGCCAAGGCGCTTGCCGCCGGCATTACGGTTACGCCCGCCGCCTCCGTGCAGCGCTACGATCCCGAGCGGGATCGCAACAATCTTGACTCCATCATCGACGGTGTCACGGACAATTCCTACAACGGCCGCCGGCCGTACTATACATACATCCCCAATGCGTCCGAGCCGTCCGAGGTGGATTGGTACGAGCTGAGCTTCTCGCAGCGCGTCCGGTTCGAGGCAGTGACCTTTCATGAGGGCGATGTCGTCTGGGGCAAGCTCAACGCGTATTCCAGGGAGGACGAGCCTCTCGGCGGCTATTTCGAAGACCTGACCGTCCAAATCCGTTGCGACGGTCAATACTTCGAGCCCCAGGACTTGCGCAGCTCGCCGGAACTGGACCGCTTCCGGATATATCAGGCGATTACCTTCCGTTTCGCTCCGGCCGTCGGCGAGGCGATCCGCCTCATCGGCACGCCGGGAGGCTCGAAACGGTTTACCACGATCATGGAGTTGGAAGTCGAAGGCGATCTTTGTGAGGACCCCAATGAAGCGACCATCGACACGGGTTCCTGAACACGATCCATCGTGTCCGAGGACCCCGCCACAAACGGGTGATGGACAAGAGGCAAACCAGGCGCCTGACTTTGCGAAGATTCGCAAGGCGATCCTGTCGGACAAGCCGGGCCGGATAGGCTTCACCCGCTTCATTCACCTAGCTTTCCGCCCGCCATACCGGCGACCCGCCGGCACAGCGGAGAGTTGATCAGGGTCGGGCGGCAGCAGGGACGAACATGGTCAGTCACCGACGCGCATGGACGGCGGCGTCCGTGTCCGTCCGCGGACCGTTCTACTTCTTCGCCGCGACGGCTTTCTCTCCCTTGATCTCGCTGAGGATCTCCTGGGCACGCTGTGGGTTTCGCGGCGGCCATTCGCCTGTGGCCTGGAGCTCCTTGAGTCGATCGATCCCCTTGGCGCTGACGATCGTTCGACATCGCGGGAAGCGGTTGCAGCCGAGGAAGGGGCCTCGCTTGCTCTTGCGGACGACCAACTCGCCGTCCTTGCACTTGTGGCACTTGATACCGGTGGATTCGGGCTTGGGCTTCGGCGGCAGGGGGTTGCCCTCTTTGTCCAGGCGGAGCGTGGTCTTGCAGGTCGGGTAGTCGCTGCACCCGAGGAACGCTCCGAACCGGCCGTTCTTGCGGACCATCGACTTGCCGCAGTTCGGGCACTTGTGCTCGCTGATTTCGTCCTGCATCATCTTGCCCTCTTTGTCGCAGGGGCAGGCGAACTTGCACTCCGGGTACGCCGAGCAGCTCAGGAACTTGCCGTTCTTCCCGAACTTATAGAAGAGCTGGCGGCCGCAGTCCGGGCAGTTGTATTCGCTGGGCGTGGCCTCGGCTTTCGCGTGTTTCATCTCCGCTGCGGCGGTGTCGAGATTTGCCTTGAACGGTCCATAGAACTCCTTGAGGACCCGCACCCAGTCAAGGTGCTGCTCCTCGATCCGGTCGAGCTGCTCTTCCATCTGCCGGGTGAAGGCGATGTCCATGATCCGAGGGAAGTACTCGCTGAGCTTGTTGGTGACGACCTCGCCCAGGTCGGTGGCGAAGAATTTGCGGTCCTTTTGCTCCACGTAGCCGCGATCCTGAATCGTACTGATGATCGGGGCATACGTGCTGGGTCGGCCGATCCCTTCTTTTTCCAGGGCCTTGACCAGGGACGCTTCCGTGTACCGTGCCGGCGGCTTGGTGAAATGCTGTTCGGGCCGGATGTCCACGGTGGCGAGCGACTGGCCGATCTGCGTCGGCGGAAGCTGCTGTTCGCTGGAGGAGGTCAGCCATACCCGGCTGTACCCGTCGAAGACGAGCCTCCGGCCGGAGGCCTTGTACGTGGCGGTCGCGGCGCTGGTCTGCGCGGTGATGCTCAACGTCGTGACATCCCAGCGGGCGGGCTCCATCTGGCAGGCGACGAAACGACGCCAGATCAAATCGTAGAGCTTGAATTGCTCCTCGTTGAGGTGCTCGCGGATCTCCCGCGGCGTCAGATCGACGTCCGTGGGACGGATCGCTTCGTGGGCCTGCTGCGCCGACTTGCCGGCGGCGTAGAAGTTCGGCTTCTCGGGCAGATACTTGGGCCCGAAATGGGACTGGATGTGGTTGCGGACCTCGCCGAGGGCCTCTCCGGAAAGGTGCGTGCTGTCGGTTCGCATGTACGTGATCAGACCGAGCGAGCCCATGGAGCCCAGGTCGATGCCTTCATAGAGCTGTTGGGCGACCGTCATCGTTCGCTTGGCGGTGAAGCCGAGACGGTTGGCCGCCGCTTGCTGCAGGGTGGACGTGATGAACGGCGGCGACGCCTTCGATACGGACTCCTTCGTCTCGATGTCGGCGATCTGGAACCGGGCGTGCCGGAGCTCGCCGAAGACTTTCTGTGCCTCCTGCTCATTCGAGGCATTGAACTTTGCATCGCCGATCTTGAACAACTCGGCCTTGAAGGCGTTGTGCTCAGCCAGCCAAACGCTCTGTTGCTCGACGGTGGGGCCCTTGCCGTCCTGGGTCTTGGGCGTAACGAAATCGATCCATTGCTGATGGTAGTTGCCGGCCACGTCGGTGGTGAAGACCGCCGGGATCAGCCAGTACTCTTCCGGCTTGAACGCGCGAATCTCGCGCTCCCGCTCGACGATGATCTTGACCGCGACGGACTGCACGCGTCCGGCGGACAGGCCCCGCGTGACCTTCTTCCACAGCAGCGGGCTGATCTCGTAGCCCACGATCCGGTCGAGCACGCGACGCGCCTGCTGGGCCATGACCTTGTCTACGTCGATCCGTCCCGGCTCGGCGAACGCCTCCTTGATCGCGGACTTCGTGATCGCGTTGAAGATGACTCGGTACGTGCGGTCCTCCGGGACGCCGAGAACCTGCGCGAGGTGCCAGGCGATCGCCTCGCCCTCGCGGTCAAGGTCCGTCGCCAGGTAGAGCTTGTCGCACTTCCTGGCCGCCGCTTTCAGTTGGGTGACGACGCGTTTCTTGCCCGGCATGATGTCGTAGGTGGGCTCGAAGTCCTTCTCGACGTCCACGTTCAGGCCCTTCGAGGGCAGATCGCGGACGTGCCCCATGGAGGCATGGACCTCGTAATCCGGGCCCAGGTACCTGTTGATCGTCTTGGCCTTGGCGGGCGATTCCACGATGACCAGCGATTTGTGCGAATTCGATTTTGCCATCTGCCTGCTTTACTCTGCTGAAGTTATGGGCCTGCTCCGAAGCGTCATTCTGCCGCCGATGCAGCCTTCCTACTGAGGCCGATGCGCTCGGGTTCGGATGCAACCGGGGGCGTTTGCGGTTTCTATCGGTCATTTCGCCGCCGACGTTTAGATGTGGACAGATAATGGGGGCCGCCGGATCTGTCAACACTTATCGCGGGTCGATTCGTCACGATTCGTCGGGCAATCCCCGCAAAACTCGTTATGAAACCAGGCTGAAACGGCACTACTTGACAGTGTTGGAGGTCAAGATTCAATGCTGCCGCTGCACCTCGCCATGGAGGGTCTTACGGACCGACGCCAAGCATCGGACCCGATAATACTCATGGAAGACAGGCAGAAATCGTCGGTCGCAGGCGGAAAACGGCTTTACAGGCCGGGGTTCCCTGACCTTCACATCCTCTTTCCGAGCCCCGGCCTACTTCTTGTACATCGGCCCGACCTCGAACAATCAGGCGATTCGGGGCGTACAGGATAGGGTTGCACACAAAGGCTGAGGTCAAAAAAGTCCTCCTTCCTCCTACCTCAGCCTTTTCTCTTGCGCATCCGGGCGGTGCGGACGTCTCTCACATCAGAGCTGTGCTGAAATATCGCTCGGCACGATCGGGTAGGACGGTTGTGATGTTGCCCGGGATCTTCTCGGTCAGCCGTCGGGCGGCCCAGACGTTGGCCCCGGAACTGATCCCGACCAGCAGCCCGAGATCGCGGCCCAGTCGCCGAGTCGTCTCAATGGCGTCCTCGTCGGAGACTTCCACGACCTCATCCACCATGGACACATCCAGCACGTCGGGTATGAAACCGTCCCCAATACCTTGGATCTGGTGCAGGCCGGGCTCGT
>DCUI01000087.1 GCA_002327785.1 Phycisphaerales bacterium UBA2218 | reverse complement strand
CCATCTGATGTCTGAGCCGCTTGCGTTGTGGGGTGGCGTCGCACATTGGGGTCTGGGGGAAGGGCAGGCAGGTCACGGCGGAAGGGGGAAAGAACGTTGCCATAGGTATATCCCTCCAGGACGTCAATTCGTCCGCCGGTGACGAATAGTACGAATCCTGCCTCGACGTTCACATCTTCGAAAACTGCACCGACATTGCCGATCGTCAAATCCAGTTCTGTGCCGAAAGATTCATCCAGGCGTGATACGTCATCGGGAAACACGAGATCGACGTAGAACCCGACCCCTGTGAACTCGCGGGCTGAAACGGAAGCCGCCGTCACTTGTTGACGCAGAACTTCGAGAAACGAAGCATCTCCCCGAAGGATCCAATCGACCACGTCACGCTCGAATTGGGTGAGAGTCTTTGTCTCGTCCACGCCGGCCTCCGGATTTCTTCCACGCAAGTATATTTTCGTCACTCGATCATCAACGATCTCCATCTCCGTGCAACCACGGACCCGTTTCGGTCTTTCGCCCGAGCCCGTCGCGATCAGCCTTGCTGATTCAGACCGGCCTCCGCCAGCGAGAAAAGTACGTCTTATGGGGTCGCCACGAGTTTCTTCGCTCTGTTTTGGTCTTCATCCGCTCCTTTTCTCTGTGTCCCTGCACGAGAGATGATCTTGTCCTTTGCTGCAATCTATTCGTCAATTCGCCAAAAATCAACCTGACAGGGGGGATTGTGGGCGATCTGTCCTGTTTTCGGCGGTTTCCCCTTGTTTTTCCGGTTGCTTGGGTCATAGTGGGTTCCGAGATAGGATCGGGCGACGCCGTGACTGAGGATTGGACGGCCGGGGCCGGGGAAGACCGAGGTGGCCAAGACACAATGAGTGAGACAGACGACAGCGTCTGAACGAGGAGGGCGGATGACTGCGGAGGGCTTGCCTGAGTGCGGATGTCCCCATTATCCAGACGTCAACGTCCCCGCACGCGCGTGCGCGGGGATCCGTGGCTTGCTGCGTGGGCAAGCGCAAATCGATAATGGTGCGTTGGGTTATTTGTTTCATGTTGGCGGGCGTCGTCTCGACGAGCGTCGGCCTTGCGGCCGATGTGACGCCCCAGGTGTACGTCGGCACGAGCTTCGCGGACGTCAACGACGCCACGCGGGACGATCCCAAAGGCGTGCTCGTGAGCCAGGATCAAGCCGATGCCTTCTACGTTCCTGAGAGCCTCTTCGAGTTCGGGACGGTCTATTACTGGCGCGTGGACGAGGTCAACGCGGCCCCCGACAATACGATCCACAAAGGCGAGGTCTGGAGCTTCACGGCCGAGCCCTATGGATACCCGATCCCGAACGTGACGGCCACCGCCTCCAGCGCCGGTCGGGCGGACACGCCTGCCCAGAACACGGTCAACGGCTCCGGCCTGAACGCAGACGACCAGCATTCGGTCGAGGCCAAGGACATGTGGATCAGCGGGACCGCCAAGCCGCACTGGATTCAGTTCCAGTTCGAGGAGGTTCATAAAATCCATGAACTGTGGGTCTGGAACTCCAACCAGGTTGTCGAGGCTTTCGTCGGCTTCGGCGTCAAGGATGTCACGATCGAGTACTCGGTCGACGGTCAGATCTGGGCGACGCTCGACGGCCCGCATGAGTTCGCCCGCGGCACCGCGGAAGCCACCTACGCCGCCAACACGGTCGTCGATTTCGGCGGCGCGCGGGCCAAGTTCGTCAAGCTGACGATCAACAGCAACTGGGGCGGCGTCGCCCAGCAGACGAGTCTCAGCGAGGTGCGGTTCTTCCACGTGCCGGTGAAAGCCCGTGAGCCGGCGCCGGCCGACGGCGCGACAGGTGTCGCTATCGACGCTCCGTTGACCTGGCGGCCGGGCCGGGAGGCGACGTCGCATCAGGTGTTCTTCGGGACCGACATTTGTCTCGTCCTGTGCCCAGATTCCTTCGAGGACTCAGGACAGGCTCTTCGCTGTCGCTCCTAAGAAACAGGGTCTTGTGGGTTGTCAGAAAAATGTCCCTAACTCGATCGTATAGGAATTTGCTTTTGTGGATAAACGGGTGAGTTGATCGGTTCCTGGTTTGCGTTTTGTGGAGAACTCAGTCTTTGGGTGGCTGGTCGGGGTGTCCGAAGCACCGTTTTGTGGGTACCCCTGGGTCACAGCAGAAGCTACCGCCGCAATGTGGGCATTCCACGATGGGACAGTGTCCGGGTCCGTCCGGCGGGAAGGCATCGACAATGATCTCTTCCACCCAATCGGTGTGGTTACAGGAACGGCAGCGGTATCTGTACCATTCGCTCGGTCCGGTCCACGGCCCGTCCCTCGGGTCTGGTCGGTTCTGTGAAGGGTCCGTCATGGGGCATCTCCGTGAAGAGCCTGAACTCCTTGAGGATGCCGTATCGGGGAGGTGACATACTTGGCGAGATACTCGGCGAGCCCTTTCCCCCCGGCGGGCACTTCTCCTTTCTGCAGGAAAGCGACGAAGCCCTTGGGGTAGTCTTTCCAGCCATGGTCGAGATCCGCTTGGATCTTGGGCGAATCCACCTCTTGTGCGAGCAGGGTCAACCGATGGTGCTGCCATTTGCGGTGCATCAGTTCGTACGGGATATAGGAGACGGGCTTCCATCGGCCTTGGGGATCGACTCCGCCGGCCGTGAACAGGATGTGACGATGGGGGTTGTATCGACCGGATCGGCCACTGGTTTGCAGGACGATAAGGGTCCCGAGGGTGAGTGGGGTCCGGGTGCAGGTCTGGAGGATGTCGAGGAGGCAGTTGTTCCCGGTTTGCAGGAGGTGGTTGAGCAGATCGGGGTTTCGGTAGAAGTAGCCCCGGAGGAAATCCGGCACGGGGAAGACTTCATGTCGGTAGAGGACTTGCGGGATCCGTCGTCGGCCGATGAAATCCGCCCAGCGGTCCGCATACACCTTGGCACAGGACAGGCAGAAGCAAGACTTGCAGGTGAAGGCGATTCGGCGGGATTCTCCACAGGAGCAGCAGCGATACTGGACAAATCCCATTTTCTCGGGATCGCCGCAATCGAGCATCTTCTGGATGACCTGGTCATAATAGTCCGAGTCATAGCGTGGACGGATCTGTTTGAATCCGTCCCCGTGATCTCGAAAAATCTTCTTGAAGGTGGCCTTATCAATCCCTTCCATGGCGATCCGCAGACCCCGTTACGGACCACCATAACGTATCGGGGACAACGGTTCCAGGGGGATCTGGAAGTCAGGTCACCCCGGATCTGCTGGGGCCGACCGATGAGACCACAATCTCTGAAGCGGCGAAGCAAAGCCCCCGGCGAAGCCGGGATAAGTTCTTACAAAATCTTGGTTTATGAAGTTATCGCCCACAAAACCCAGTTTCTTCCCGACACCAGCCGCAAAGCGGCTGGCCGACTCAGGATGACAGGTCGCCATTCTATATATACCCCCCCACGTACACCAGGAATTGAACGCGGCCTCACGATTGCTGAAGGCTTCCCACCGCGGTAGTATCTGGCATCGATCGAATGCCGATTTGTCTGAACAATCTGGAGGTGCGTGGATGCGGACAGTTCGCTTTGGGATCATCGGGTGTGGGATGATGGGCCGGGAGTTCGCCAGTGCGGCGGCCCGCTGGCTGCATTTGCCGGAAATGACGGTTTGGCCTGAGATCGTCGCTGTCTGCAATCGCACGCTGGGCACGCCCAAGGTGGATTGGTTCCGCGATCACGTCCCGACCGTTCGGCAGGTGACGAGCGACTACCGCGAGCTTCT
>DCUI01000083.1 GCA_002327785.1 Phycisphaerales bacterium UBA2218 | reverse complement strand
ACCAAGCAGCCGCCCTCGGCTGGGGTCACCCCCGAGGGCGGGGGTGCTACAGGTGTGCATGGCACACCCTACCAGCAGGTCCGGGGTGATCTGGATTGGATCGTGATGAAGGCCCTCGAAAAGGACCGTTCCCGGCGGTACGAGACCGCCAGTAATCTCGCCGAAGATATCCGGCGACATCTGAACCGCGAGCCGGTCCTGGCGCGAGGCCCGAGCGCAACATACCGCGTGGAGAGATTCCTCCGCAGACATCGCTCGCAGGTTGTTTCGGCTTTGGCGCTGGCCGTCATAGTGGTTGCAGTGGCAGCTATCCTCTCCCTTTGGAATCGCGACCGCGTGCAACTCGTGGAAGCGGAAGGCTTCAAACATCGGGGTATTCTGTCCCAGGCCCGCGAGCAGTACGCCAAGGCCGAGCGCGAAGCGGCCCTGGAGACGATCAGACCCATCCTGGAGAGTCTGCATGTCGGGCCGGAGGCCCAGCTCCTTGAGGCTACCATCCTCGTCGATAACCGACGGTCAGATGAGGCGGTGGCTATCCTGAACAATCTGCTCAACGAGAAGCCCGAGGTTGCCGGAGCAGCCCATTCACTCCTGGCTCGTATCCTGTGGGAGAGTGGCCCGCTGGATGCCGGGAAGCTCAAGGAGATCGAAGAGCACCATCAGAAAGCGGAGGCACTGCTGCCGGAGACTGCCGAGGCTTACTTCCTTCGCGCCATGACCGCGGTCACGATCAAGGAGCAGCTTGCCTCGCTGGACAAGGCCCTGCAACTCGATCCTTCGCACTACGAGTCGCGTCGGCTGCGGGCCTTCACATATTATGCGTCCAGGAAGTACGAGAAGATGAAGGACGACGCGCTGGGGATGACGTACCTGCGACGAGGCGACCCACTCGGCTACTCTCTCCGCGCCATGGCCCTGCGTGAACTGGGCAAGTATGAGGACGCGATTGCGGAATACGACCGCGCGCTGGCACGGATGGGGAAAGCGGACCCGCAGTACGTAGATCTGTCTACCCAGCGTTGTGAGACCTTCCTGCGGATGGGCGATTACGAGCGTGTCATTGCCTTGGCTCAGGAGGGGCTGAGGTCTCTCCCCGATGCGCCTGTCTTTCAGTACTACATCTTCTCTGCCCTGACGGCGCTGGGCGAATATGACAAGGCCGATACCCTGTTTCGCAAAATTGTTGAACGTACCCCCACGTCTCGGAACGAATTCCGAGACTGGTGCGACAAATACGTGTTCGATACCTTAGAGGCCGGACGGTCTTGGCATCCAGCGGACCGTGAGCCTGCGGGAGCGGCTTTTCTGCCGATGGTGGAGGCCCAGGAGAACTATCGCAGCCTCTCGGCCAAAGCTCGTTGTGTGATCAAGGATTGTCACAGTGGCCGATGGTCGCCGGACGGGAGGAAGCTGGCCTTCAGCATGGGGGCGCGAGGTTACAGCGGCGTGGCTTTCTATGATACCGCAACGAAAGAGACCGAACTACTGATCATCCCTGGCAAGGATCCGCAGTGGTCGCCGGATGGCAAATTCATCGCCTTCGCGCGCGATTGCCAGGTCCTGCCCGTGGAGGAGTTTGCCACGGCCGAGCGCTCTGGTGAGGACGACCCGATGCCCGATGAAGAGGTCTGGATCATGAACTCGGATGGGAGCGAACCCAGACGATTGGCGGCTGGCGGTTATCCCTCTTGGGGACAGGATTCCACGTGTGTCTACTACCAGTCGCGGGTTGACGAGACATTCAATTCCATCTCCCTCGTGGATCGGGACGCCAAGCCCAGACAGATTACGGCATGTTCATATGGTTTCCCGTCGGTGTCACCGGACAACCGGCGTGTGGCGTACCTGGAAAGTGGGTTTCTGAGGGTCAAAGACCTGGATTCGCAGAGAGTGGTCGCCCAGTGGCGCCAGCGGAGCGCAACCGCTATGCCCGGATGGTCTCCGACGGGCGATGAGTTGTGCGTGGGCGTGTGCGGTGCGTGGTACACGAGCGGATTATGGATCTACCGCTTCGACAAACGCGAGCCCGTGAAGGTGCTTGGTGGTCCGATGCGGATCAGGGGAAGCACTTGGTCGCCAGATAGATCAAAGCTCGTCTTCCATCTGGGCCCGCCCTACTGCCAGTTCTGGAGCGCCGACCTCGACCCCAATGTCTCAGCCATCGACGCGCTGGCACCGGCGCAGACGCTGGAGGAGCACTGGCGCCGCATGGTGCGTCTCTGTACGCGCAGAATCGAGACCGACCCGCTGGATGCCGTCGCCTATTCCGACCGTGCCCTATGGTACGACCGGCTGCACGAGCGGCTCAGGGCGCAGGACGATATGAGGCGCTGGTCGGCTGCCGCGAGCGGGCGGTCACCATCGGACCTGGATGCGCCGCCTGCGCGGGTGGATCTTGCCTTCGGCAAGCCGGCGAACCTGGATGCGGTCCAGCAGTTTTTCCCCACCTCCGGCGCCTCCCCTGTCTTCGTGGCCGTGAACTCCTTGTCCTCGGACAACCGGGAGATGTTCGTGCACTCCACCCTCGGTGGGGGACAGGGCGGCGCCGACATCTGGGTGCTCAAACGGGCCGCGCCACAGGAGGCTTGGGGGCCTCCCGAGAATCTCGGGCCGACTGTCAACAGTTCGAACTCTGAGTACACCGCGTCGATCTCAGGCGACGGTCTGGAGCTCTATTTCGGCTCCGACCGGCCCGGAGGACAGGGCAATGTTGATACCTATGTGACCCAACGTGCGACTCGAACCAGCCCTTGGGGGCCACCGACCAATCTGGGCTCCCCCGTGAACAGCAAGAATCGCGATTTTGGGGTTTGGGTGTCGTCGGACGGTTTGGAACTCTACCTCAGCTCAGACCGCCCGGGAGGCATGGACTCCTTCGATATCTACGTCAGCAAACGTGCGACGACTCAGGATACCTGGGGCGACCCGGTGAATCTCGGCCTCGCAGTGAATAGTCCCTTCGTCGAGCAGGCTCCCTGCCTCTCGCCGGATGGGCTTTTGCTGGTGTTCTTAGGCACTCGGCCGGGAGGATTTGGTGACGCTGACCTCTGGATGACGAGGCGCGCCAGCCAGACCGATCCTTGGGAACCGGTGGTGAATCTCGGACCCATGATCAACGGACCGAGTGACGAGTACATGTCGCGCCTGGCTCCGGATGGCTCCGCCCTGTACTTCCTGCTGATGGACTATGAGGGCCGCCCTCCTATGCTTTTGAAGGCTCCCATCCTTCCTATGGTTGACTTTGATGGAGATGGAAAGGTCGGGGTAGGCGATCCGTGAATGAAACTCCAATACTCAGTATTGCCTTCGGGCAGAAAGGAAGGGGTACCATGAAGTCGTTTCAAATTCCAATGTTGTCGATGTCACTGCTGGGGCTTTGTCTTCTGTCAGGTCTCGGCGCGCCGCCGGCGCGGGCCGATTTCACCTTCGGCGAGCCGGTGGACGTCCACACTGATTTCCCGTACGTCAACCCAGCGGACGAATGGACCGACTGTTTCTCCGCCGATGGGCTGGAAGTGTACTTCGAATCGTGGGGGGGCCGA
>DCUI01000318.1 GCA_002327785.1 Phycisphaerales bacterium UBA2218 | reverse complement strand
AAAGCGAAAGATCCTTGACACTACCTGGCATAGCTCACGGTCTCAGCCAGCTTGTCCCAGTGAAGGTCGGTATGGTCCACCCTGACGAATTTTGACACATCGATAGAGCCGAGGTTGCAGGCCTCATAGGGCAATAAAGGCTGCTCACCACAGGGGTTCGTCGCCTCGATCTTACCGACGTGTGGCGTTGGATTGTATCGGTTCACCGTATCGATGAAACAGACGCCCGGCTCGCCCGTCGCCCAGGCGCTGGTGACAATCATGCCCCAGATCTCGCCGACTGTGTGGCAATCCGCAGGTATCTCGCTTTCGCAAATGAGGTCATTGATGCCGTAGGATCTGTGGTTTACGCCATGGGGCATGAGATACCGTTTCTTCGTGCGGGGATTGACGACCACGTGTGGCGAGGCGGGCTGTGTTTTGAGCTGTTCCATGAACTCCTCGGTGACCGCTACCGAGAGGTTGAAATTGGTCAGGGCTTTTGGATCCTGCTTGGCCGTGATGAACCGTAGGATATCGGGGTGGTGGATGGGCAAGATCGCCATGTTTGCGCCCCGCCGCAGGGCTCCCTGCTGAATGGCTCCGGTCGCCGTACCAAAGACGGTCATGAAGCTGATCGGTCCGGAGGTGGTGCCGCCGCTGGACGCCACTTGGTCTCCTGTGGGCCTGAGCCTGGCGAAGGAGAAGCCGGTGCCGCCGCCGGCGCGCTGGATCAAGGCCGTTGTTCTGACCGCCTCGAAGATGTCCTCGATGCTGTCCTCCACCGGTACCACGAAGCAGGCGCTGAGCATACCCTGCTGGCGGCCGGCGTTCATGATCGTGGGGCTGTTGGGGATAAATCGCCCAGATCGCATCAGCTCCTCGAAGATCTGGGCGTATTGTTCGACTGTTTCCTCGCTTGCCGTGTACTTGGATTCTGCTGCCGCACCGCATATGGCTACTCGGCGCCACATCTGCTGCTCGTTTTCCATGCACTGACCCTTCGCATCTTTCACGAGATACCGGCGGCGAAGCACTTCAGTACGGATGCGATTGACGCTATCTGGGTTACGCTTTTCGTACATGTCTTCCATGGGCTGGACCCCTTGTCTCGGCCGAACGTATGACTCGCATTCTCCAGCGAGTCTTCTCCGGTACGATTGTCCCTAAAACCACCCCGTGCTGGCATGTCAGCGCCCTGGCCCTCTGTGATTGGCATGGGGCCGGACGGTCACGAGATTCGATTTCTCTCGTGCCAGCAACTGCCAAGTCGGTCGAACCACGTCAGATCCTCCGGATCGGGGAATCCCGTGTAAGACAGAGTGCCCCCGTCGGCTTGGACCTCGATTACGGGCGTGTCCAACAGTTCATCTTCTGTGACTTCACTACCGTTGAGGAAGTGAACTGTTTGATTGCTGCTGGCCCGCCACATCTTGCTCTCGCACTTGAGCTCCTGGACATAGGGGCCCGCCACAATCAAGTCGGTGGCCCGAAGGAATCGTTGCACGGCGGGTTCGTCGCAAGCGCGGATCTCGTCCAAGGAAAAGCCGGTGAATACCATCACGGTCTTGCCGGCCTTCTTGACGGTCTCAGCCAGAATGGCGCAGGCCTCTGCCTGCTCAAACGGTTCTCCCCCGGAGAGCGTAATCCCAACGGTATCACGGACTTCGGCGAGTTGACGCCCGAGCTGCTGGGGATCCAGCAGCTTGACTGGTTCATGGGCGTGTGTATGAGGGTTGATGCAGCCAGGGCAGCGCCGCCGGCAGCCTTGGACCCACACAACCGACCGCACTCCCGGCCCGTTGACATGCGAGTGGTGTCGTATATCAGCGACATTCAGTAGTATCTCAGACATGGTTGGTATCCTCCTGCAGTTCGAATTGCACTTGGTTGTTCTTGTTGGTGACTATGATCGTCCGGCCGCGGCGGAGCTGGTGCATCCTGTCGAACAGGAACCTGGCCATTGGATTGATCAGCTCATGCTCGACAACGTTCAGCAATCCTCGACCACCGTCCTCAGGCTTTGCGCCGCTGAGAAAACGAGTCTGGGCCTCTTCCGAAAGCTGGAGTTGTACTCCGAACCGCTCCTCCAGATAGCTCTTCAGCGGTCGCAACTTTCGTGTAAGAATGGATTCGCGGAAGCTCAGATCGGTGATCTTATTGAAGACCACGACATTCTCGCCGAGGCGATTCAGCAGCTCTGCACGGTCCAGATCATGAACGAAATGGGACTTTACAGACTGCAGAAAGTGCTGCTTGATCACTTCCGAGTCATCGCTTTGCGGCATAGCTGAAGCCCCAATGTTGCTCGTGAAGATGATCACGCTCTCCGAGAAGTGCACTGTCTCCCCGCGACCGTCCGTCAGACGTCCATCCTCAAGGATCTGGAGGAACTTGTCGAGGATCCTTGGATGCGCCTTCTCAACTTCGTCGAACATGAGTACGCAGAAGGGCCGTTCCCGCACCGCGTTGGTAAGCTGGCCTCCCTCTTCAAAGCCGACATAGCCGGGCGGGGCGCCCACGAGGCGCTGATCGCTATGCTCGTGGTTGTACTCGCTCATGTCGAACCGGATGCAAGCGGATTCGTCTGCAAAGAGGAACTCTGCAGCGGCCTTAGCGAGTTCTGTCTTGCCGACACCGGTGGGCCCGACGAAGAACAGCTTGCCTTTGGGCTTCGCCCGCTTACCAGAATGCTCCAAGCCAGCCAGTCCCATGAAACCGCGAATCATCATCGTGCCGACGTGTTCCACCGCATCGTCCTGCCCAACCACGCGTTGGCGGAGGGTCTCATCGACCGACTTGAGCTTGTCGTAGCTGAGTTCCTCCCAGGGGGACCTCTGGTCTCCGAACCTGTAGAGGTTCAGCAGCTTCTCGGCAGGCAGGGGAGCCTCCGTCCGCTGCGACAGGCTCAGGATCTGAATCAGATCATTGATCTTCATACGGTCGGTCAGGTCAACAAGGATAGCAATTGTCTCACGCGGGATGATGTGAGCGATGACGCCACGGTGACTTCGAGCTGTCTGTTGCGTGGGGAGGTCAGTTGCACCGCATCGAGGGCGACGCCTTTGAAGCCGTCGACCAGCAGTGCGGCCTGCCCATGGACATCAGGGGTTCCCCCTGAATGGATCGGTACGGCATCAGGCAGACTGCTTGCCAGATCGACCGCCTGATCGTCACGTGCAAATGCGATCGCCCGAATCCCCCGGGCGATCGCACGCGCTATCTCCTGCCGCACTTCTGGAACCATCCACCAGTAGCCGTGTGCTACGATACGTTGTCGGGCAGACCTGACGAGGTCGCACGCCGTCTGCAGCACTCTCGTGGGACTTACCAGCCGATCCACTGCAGGGCGCCAATCGGCGTACTCCTTGGTCTGCGGGAGAACATGGGCATACGGCTTACTCACCGATGCGGAAAAGAGTTTCTCGAAGGTCTCATGGCGGAGGTCAAGCTGCTCGAGCCATTGCTGCTGTGGTTCCGTACCCCTCAACAGTTGCACCCTAACGGCGCCGGTGCCGTCAATGCTGACGGTGACATCGTACGGCCGCCAGAGGACCGCGCCCTGATCCGTTTGCACAGTCACGCCGGTGATCTTCGAGCCTGCCGTTTGGAACGGCTCCTCCTGATCGCTGGCAAGTTCCCTGGCCCGATCCAGTCCCAGTGTCGTTCTTTTGGCCGGCAGTTCGTCAAACGCTATGACCGCATTCTTGGGCTCCTGCCGAGTCCTGGGTGGTGGGCGACGAATGTGCTCACCTGTGACCATATCCAGGTGCAATCGCAGGCCGTGCCGCTCAGGAATGCTGCTCAGTTGCCCCTGCCCGAGGAAGGCATGACCGGCCTCCGTGAGCCGGCAGCCCGTAAGGTCCAGATCGGTGCCGGGGCCTTGTCTCTCGACGATCCCGGAGCCTTCGAGGTCTTTGAGTGCCACCGCCAGGAAGACGGGATCCTTGATTCCGAGTTCCTCGGCTGCCTCTGTGAGTAACGGAGGCTGATCGGCGAACTCCTGCAGGATTCTCACCACGATCCATTCGAGGGCACTCGGCTCCCGTGAGACAACCACTTCGGCCTCCGTCATGACCACCTCGATAGGCCAGTCCAGCGAGATCGAATCCCAAATCAACTCCGCGGGATCGCCTCACCGGCATCCTGCCCTTCGCCGATCCGTTGGGCCAACATGCCCACGATGCCTTCCACCGCT
>DCUI01000021.1:14547-23148 GCA_002327785.1 Phycisphaerales bacterium UBA2218 | reverse complement strand
TTCTGGAAGATTGTAGTACAGAGCAAGGCCCAGAGAGCAACGAGATACGGTCTCTTCATCCGCGGATCATGTCATTGCGAGCTTAGCGCGGCAATCCCAGACCTATCCAGATTCAAGCGTCAATTGAAACAGACTGTCGCATCGTAGACGATCTCGGCCTTACGATGGGAGAGCAGGTTGGCGTAGCCGCCGTGAGGGGGGATGAAGCCGTCGGTCATGAAGAACNNTCCTGGAAAGGACCAAAGGGACACAAGGGACCTAAATGACCGGTTCGGGGACAAACCGTCCAGTCGGCGGTCCTTTGTGTCGCTTAAGTCGTTTGGGTCGTTTCTCTCATTCTCTTCGTCCTTCATTATGGCCGTTCAAGAACCGAAAGTCAAGGTCCGCGGGGCGAGCCCCTGCGCGCTCTGCGGCCTGGCTTTTGCTTTGCTGTCTTCTTCGTCTTTCTCCTTCTTCTTCTTGCCTTTGGGTCTTTCTTTCTGCCTCGTTGAAAAGATTCGTNNCAATGACTTCAGCCGCCATCCTCTCGGCAGAACCGATTGGGCAGAGGCTCAAATTAGGGCAACCGGGGGGTAATTTGGGCCTCTGGGGCCCCGAGCGGTTTTGCCGAGGTAAGACTCGCTGAAGTCCTCCACCCACAAATCATTCAAGAGAGCCTTCTTTCTCTGTGGGCTCTGTGTCTCTGTGGTGAGGATCTCGTGGATTTCTTCAGGGAAATTCAGGTACGCGAACTCGCCGTTGAATTCATAGTTCTTGCGGTCCGCGGCGCGGGCGGCTTCGATCTCGTCGTCATAGCGGCCGATCGTGAAGCTCCTGCCGTCCTTCCAGGCGGTGGCCTTCCACTTGTTCCGTCTCTTGTCGTACGAGACGCCCTTGTACTGCGAGGTCTTACCTCGCGGCCGGCGATTGCAGTTGTTCTGATTGTACGTGCCGATGCGGAGGTTGTCCCGCGTATTGTCCAGTCCGTTGCGGTTCTTGTGGTCCACGACCATGCCCTTGGGCGGGTTCATGATCTGGCGGTGCATGAGGACGCATTTGCCTCATGTGTAATAGGCGGTCCATTTCCACCGGTTCAGCTCCGCGAAGTCGGTGGTGTCCACGATGGCGTACTTGTTGCGGGTCAGGGCGATGTGCTTGACGCC
Source organism: Phycisphaerales bacterium UBA2218 (assembly GCA_002327785.1). Taxonomy (GTDB): domain Bacteria; phylum Planctomycetota; class Phycisphaerae; order Sedimentisphaerales; family Anaerobacaceae; genus PLanc-01. The sequence goes on along the minus strand of DCUI01000021.1, from coordinate 22,006 downwards.
GGGATGGGCCGGCTCGATCCGCTGCACCGGCCTGCGGCGGAAGCGGAAGTTGGGGCATACGCCGCGAGGGTGGACCTCCTGCATGTCGCCCTCGCTGTCCGGGTGGTTCGTGCAGACCCAGCGGCCGAACCAGTGGCCCAGCAAGGCCGACGCTCCCGGCGGCATCCAGCGGGCGTACGCGCAGTGGGCGCACTTCCGCTCAACGATCTCGGGGTCCTGCTCGTCGGTTGTAGTACGTGGTCTATTCGATGCTTTGTGTGCTCTGTCGCTCTCGCTCATGTTCGCGCCCTCTTGCTTTCGACCTTCGCTCCCGCATGTTCCAGCACGGCTGCGCCGGTCATGTTGCACCGCTCATTGGGCGGCGAGTGGGCCGGGGAACGAATACAGCGTCCGTCTATAATTGCCCGATGGTGCACGAATGTTGCCATTCCTACCGTGCTTCCGGGGTTTCGAGGCAGCCCGGCACTGGCGGAGATACGGGAGAAGGGATAAGTGATAGGCCAGAGGCCCGTTTTCGGGCTTCGTGAAGCGTGACACGCCTGCTCCGGCTCGCAGCCTACGGCCTCCGGCCCGGTATTGAATCCGCGCGTACCCACGCTTGTCTGCGGTTCACAGACCATGGCTTGGATGACGGACCGCCTGTGTCCGCAACGTTCTCGGTCGTCGGACTCTCTGACGCGCAGACCGATCTTCACCGATGTCGCTCTGTGGGTTTGTCGCCGGACTATCTGATGGGCACCAGTCTGACGAGGTATATGTCATCGATGTAGAGCGTCCCGAGTCCGCCTGGGACCGGGTCCTCCGGGTTGCCGACGCCGATGCACATCTTCTTGACCTTGGCCACGTTCACCTCGGCGAAGCTGTCCAGCGGGATTCTCCACTCGGTCCACTTCGCCGTGGTGATGACGGCCGGTTCCGGATGGAGGACGACGCCGGCCTGTCTGGAGGCATCTTCGAGTCGGACGTATATCCCGGCGGGGTTGTTGGTTTCGCTGCCGCGGATATGGAGCACCAACGTATTGACGTCATCGATTGTCCAGTCCTGGGCGACCTCGAACGTCCTTTCGCCTTCGCTGTAGAAAGGCGAATCGACGTTGTTATAGTCCATGGGCATGGACTGGGCGCCGCCGCGCACGATCTCGCGCTCGGCGAACGGAGCGTCGATATGGCCCACGGTCGAGCCGCTCAGTTCGTTGGCGTAGCCGTCGATCCAGGTCTCATAGATCCGGCTGCCCTCCTCATCCGTGTAGGCCTCGAAATTCTCCACGGATAGATACGTGGCGAAGCACCAGACCGAGCCGGGGCGAATTTCCGCCTCGGCCGTGGTCTCGTCCACTCGCCAATAGTAGACCGCCGCACTTTCCAAATCGCCGGGGGCGAAGGTCGTTTCTTCGGTAAGGCCTTTGTCCGCCTCCGCGGCTCCCTGCTCGACCGCGTCCGGATTGTCGCTGAAATACACGTGATGCTCCACGGTCGTCTGCCCCGGCAGCCACGTCAGGACGGGCGTCGGCGAAGCGTCGTTGGCGCCGTCGGCGGGGCTGGGGTAATAGGCCGTCAAAGCCTGGGCGGTGAAGCTCCAGACGTCGCCTTCGTGGATGGTTGTTCCATCCGCCGCCACTTCGTCGATCCGCCAGTAGTAGATTGTGCCCGGAGTGAGGCCGGGCGCATGCCAATATACGGGCGTGCTCTGGCGACCCATCAGAACCAGAGTATCGGGCGACTCGCCGATGTACACATCGTGGGAGACGGCATCGATTCCGGCCCCCCACTGGAACAGTTGGACCATCACCATCCGGGCGCCGTCGGCCGGGTTGGGCCTGTTGGCCTTCGGCCCGATGGCCACCGCCGTCACGGTCGTCATGCCGGCCTTCCTGACGTCGTAGTCCAGCTCGAAGTATCCGCCGCCGGCGTAAGCAGTGATCCGCTTTCCATCGATGAATCCCTGGATTTCCGCCGTCCTGTCGCCTTGGAGTATGAGAGTGCCTTCGGTGATGTCGATCAAGCCGGTCGCCGTCATACTCAGTCCGGCGGCGCCGACGTTGTATGTACCGCCGTGAAGGTAGAGCTGGCCTTCCTTTCCGCTGGCTGTCGGGATGATCAGCCTTCCGGCGCTGACGGTGCCGCCGGTCATGACCCAGGTTCCCGAGCCGCCGCCCCATCCGAGCTCGTGTTCGTTCACGACCGTGATGGTGCCGCCGCTCATCTCGAAGGTCCCGTGACAGTCGGCCCCGTCGCCCCACCAGATCCAGTCGGCGACCTCCAGGGTCCCGCCGGTCATCGTCATCGTGGGCTCGCCGGCCACCTCGCAGGCCAAACCAAGAATCCTTGCGTTAATTCCGTCCTGGATGATCGGGCCGTTGGGGGCTGCCGCCGCGGGCACGTCGATGTAGACCTCATCGACGCTGGCGGGGACGGCCTTGCCCTCCCAATTGTTGGGGTTGTTCCAGAGTCGGTCGTTGCCGCCGGCGGTCCAGTGGACCGTCGCGGCGTGCGCGACCGAGCCGAGCATCAGAACGGAGACAACCAGGCACATCGCTCTCTTGCACATGATGATCCTCCTTCAACAAGGCCAAGAAAAGCATAACCACGTTCGGTCAAAGTCTTTGCCGTCTCAGCGGCACAGACTCATCATCGCTGGTGTCGAAGAACAGACGGCATACGGCTTGCGGGTCCGTGTGCAACAGTCAAATGCATCCGGTCCATTTTCTCGCCATCCCGAATCGTCCAAACGCCCAACCTATCGCTTCCCGTGGGGGGAAACGGGACAGACGATTCTTGCTGCATTATGGCGGTCTGGGAACAGCAAGTCAAGACCCGTTTTGGGGCCGGGATGTACTTCGTTTCTCGAATGCGGCGGAGGGCGCAGGCCATGTAAAAAGGGCCGACCTGCTGCCTCCACGCTTCGCGTTCCCCGCATTGCCCACGGTGCGTTGTCCGTCTCGACATCAGAGCGGATTGCCGTCGGCGTCAACGTAGGCGACCGGCAGGCCCAGGGCCTTGATCGAATCATTGATCTTCGCCTTCTCGCCGACGACGACCCAGACAAGGGAGGCGGGCTTGATCGCCTGCTTTGCCGCCTGCCGGACATCCTGCACCGCCAAGGCGGCGATCTTCGCGGGGTACTCCTGGTAGTAGCTGTCGGGCAGGTCGTACTGGACGATCTCTTCGAGCGACCCTGCAACCTGGCCGATGGTCTCCCAGGAACCGGGCAAGCCGCGAACCACGTTGGATTGGGTCTTGTCGAATTCCTCCTCGGTGGGGGGCTCGTCGGCGATGATCCGCTGCAGCTCTTTTTGGACCTCCTGCATCGCCTCGGCCGTCTTGTCGCTCTGGACCGAACTGTACAGAATGTACATCCGCTGCGCCTTGGCCGGCAGAATCATGCTCGATGCGCCGTAGGACCAGTGTTTGTCCTCGCGCAGGTTCATGTTCACGCGCGAGGTGAAATCGCCGCCGAGAATATTGTTCATCAATTGAATCGCCTCTTCCTGCGGATTGGCTCGCGGCACGGCCAGAAAACCGGCGATGATGATCGACTGCTGCGAACCCGGGCGGTCGATCAAGTAGACCTCCGATTTTGACCTGTCCGGCACCGTGGCGATATTCTTGGCGGGAACTTCGCGGTCATCCCATTTTTTGAACAGCTTTTCCAGTCGGGGCTTGATCTCGGCCAGCGTGATGTCGCCCGTGATGACCAGCGTGGCGTTGTTGGGTTTGAACCAGGTCTTGTGGAAATCGGCCAATTGCTCGCGCGTCATGGCGGAGATGGAGGCCTCGGTGCCCGACCCGGTCAGCGGACAGCCATACGCGTGATCGGAACCATACAGCAGTCCCGGAAAAACGCGGATGGCCATCGTGATGGGCGTCATCTTCTCGCGTTGAATTCGGGCCAGCGTTTCCTGCTTGAGCCGCTCGAACTCCTTCTGGGGGAACGACGGATTCAAAACCACGTCGGCAAACAGCTCCAGGGACGGGTCGAGCTTGTCCTTGAGCGTGTTGAGATAGACGGCGCAGGCATCCAACTCGGCGCCGGAGTTCAGCGAGGAGCCCAGCATCTGGAGCTGCTCGTTGATCTCCAGCGAGCTGCGCGTCTTCGTGCCCTCGTCGAGCAGGTCCATGGCCAGGGAGGCGGCCCCCGGCGAGGCGAACTGGTCGGCCGCATACCCGGCGTCCACCAGCAGGCGCAGATCGACAATGGGGACACTGTGCCGCTCGGCCAGGACCAGTTTCAGTCCATTCGACAGCTCGGCGCGTTGAACGCCGGGGAACTGCACCTGCGGCGGCTCGCCCGGTTCGGGCAGCTTCGAGCGGTCCACGCTGGATGCCACCGTGCTCAGCGTCGGATACGGAGTGATCTGCAGAACGTAGTCGCCGTCGCTGAGCCAGTTGACGGCAGCATTCGTCAGGTCTTTCGCGGTGGCCTTTTGCACGCGGTCGAGCGTGGTCTTGTAGAAGTCCGGCGTGCCCGCGAAGGTCATATTCCTCGCCAGAATGTCGGACTTCCCGCCAAAGCCGCCGATGCGTTCAATGCCCCGGATGAACCGAGCGCGAAACTGGCTCTTGATACGCGTCAGCTCCGCCTGCGTGGGGCCTTTGGCAAGGAACTTCTGCAGCTCCTCATCGATGGCCTTCTCGATGCGGCTCAATTCCACGCCGGGCTTGGCTGTCGCGATGATTTGGAACAGGCCCCCGATCTCTATGAGATTGGCACTCGCACTGACATTGATGGCGATCTGGTCGTCGTATACCAGTCGCTTGTAGAGACGGGAGGTCTTGCCGGACGAGAGCACGTCGCTGACGAGATAGAGGTAGTCGGCGTCGGCCGAGCCCCACGGCGGAATGTTCCAGACGCGGTAGAGGCGCGCCTGCGGCACGCGGTCCTGCGCCGTCTGATGGTGTGTCCCTGTGCGTTGGGCGATCCACGCCTGGTGCCTGGCAACCGGCGGTCCCGGCGGGATGTCGCCGAAGTACTGCTTCACCTTCTCCAACGCCACTTGTGGCGTGATATCGCCCGCGACGATCAGCACGGCGTTGTTGGGGCCGTAGTACGTCTTGAACCACTCGTGCACGTCCGGCAGCGAGGCGTCGCTCAGGTCCTGCATCGAGCCGATCACCGTCCACGAATAGGGGTGCTCCTTGGGGTAGCATGCAGCCTGAATCAACTCATCCGCCAGAGCGTATGGCTGGTTTTCATATTGCCGTTTCTCGTTCTGCACCACCCCACGCTGCTCGTCGAGCTTCTCCTGGTTGACCGCGCCGAGCAGATGGCCCATGCGGTCCGACTCCATCCACAGCGCGATGTCGAGCGCGGACGTCGGCACGTTCTGAAAGTAGTTCGTGCGGTCGTAGGACGTGGTGCCGTTGAGATCGGTGGCCCCGATCCGCTCCATCGCCTGGAAATAGTCGTCGTCGTAGTTCTCCGAGCCGTTGAACATCAGGTGCTCGAACAGGTGGGCGAACCCGGTCTTGCCGGGCTTCTCGTTCTTGGAGCCGACGTGATACCAGATATTTACGGCGACGATGGGCGCTTTGTGGTCCTCGTGCACCAGCAGCGTCAGGCCGTTGTCGAGCACGAACTTCTCGTAGCAAATCTCGATCTCGCCCGCGTGCGCGCCCACGCCCATCACAGCCGCAAGCAGCAGGCACAACGACCGTCTCTTGATGCGTCTCGTGTTTGTCATAACATTCTCCGATCTCCGCCATGCTGCGTGACGAACCCAGACTGCCCGTCCGTCAAGACTCTCCGCATTGCCCTGGTTCTCTACGGGGCGGCGTATGCGATTCTCGTGAACGGTATCTCGCCGCCAACCACATTGCAGAAAGGCTTGCCGTTCTTGACGCCGACGTGGCCGTAGCCGGTAGCGGTGCATAAGAACGCCTTGAAGTTCCCCTTGACCGGCGGCTGGATGGTAAGGACGCGTTCCACAGCGTCGTACCGCGCGCCGCTGTAGGCGCCGAGCAAGGCGTAGCTGGACATGGCTCGCGCGTACCAGTGGCCGCATTCATACTCGTTGAATGGGTTGCGGGCGCGCCCGTCGTATCTGTCCCGCGCTACGCGGACGATGTCGAGACCCTCATTGACCATGCCGCGAAGGATCAGGTGCGACGCCACCTGATACTCGATGCCGGTCCAGACCTCGTTGCTGTAGACGAACGGCAGAGACGGCATCCCGCCTTTCGGCCAGGTGCAGATCAACAAGCCGCCGTCGTCGCCCATGGCATAGCCGGGACGCTGCGGGTTCGCATGTTCCGAGAGGTCCTTCTTCAGGTTGTGCTTGTAGACGCTTTTGAGGTGGCTGTCCACCTTGGCCTGATCCAGCGCCTCCGGGAGCCCGGAGACGGCCGCCAGCCAGGAGCCCAGCACGCCGTCGGAGAGACAACCCGTCCCGTACTGGTACTTGGGCCCCTCCGCCTTCAACAGCTCCAGGGCCTCGGGCGAGTAGTTCCTGTTAAAGCTCTGGACCTCGGCGGGACTGCCGGCTCGGAGCCCTTGGGTCTGGATTTGCTGATAGAAGTATTCGCCGTCGAAGAGCTTCTCATTGACGAACTTCCGTCCCTTGGCGAGCAGTTCCTCGTAGTATGTCACATCGTCGTCGCCGACCTCCCGGCCCATGGCCACGGCCGCCTGCAACGCGCCGAGATAGAAACTGGTGCACATCCCATCGGGACCCCAGAACTCGATGTCATACGTATTGTGGTGTGGCTCGCGAAGGACGCCTTCGGCCTCCGGGTCCCACGTTGCGATGCAGTAGTTCAGGCTCCTGCGCACCTGCGGCCAGAGCTTCTTCATCCACGCGGTGTCGCCGCTGATCCTCCAGTCGCGATACACCTTCATCACGCCGCCCAGTTGTCCGTCGCTGGCGGCGTGGAAATCGTGCGCCGGCTCGCGAATCGGCAGCGGAGTGCGGAAATTCTGGTGGCCCTCGTCGTTTTGAGAAACGCAGAATTCCGTCTCGCGCAGCGTCTGTTCGAGGGAGGGGAACAGGTGCGGCATCGCCTGCGCGTAATTCCAGACGTGGGTGCACGATCCGTGGCAGCAGCCCGCCTTGTCGTGACATCCCTCGAACGCCCAGAACCGGCCGTCGATCTGGCGAAGCACGGTGGGCGACTTCAGGATCGCCAGATTTGCGGCCACGGCCTCGACCAGTTCGGCCGGCAGCGTGGTTTCGTAGAAGCAGTCGCTGAACTTCTCACTGGCGGCCCGCAATCCCTCATAGCCTTCACGCCAGCGGCGGATCACGGCGTCGATATCCTGGAACTGGCCCGCGTACCAGGGCCGGTACATCCCTTCTTCGTCGGCGGCAGCAGCGCCGCCTCCTTGTCGTACGTTGCTGTAAGGCACGTACCAACAGAGTCTCAGCGCGATCGTTTTCACTTGTCTCGGGCCCAGCTCGAAGGGCACGAACAGCGTTGCCCCCGGGCTGGGACCGTCCTTCTGTGGGAAATCTTTGTCGTAGCA
>DCUI01000021.1:287-14492 GCA_002327785.1 Phycisphaerales bacterium UBA2218 | reverse complement strand
GTACGAATCGACGGCGGATTCCCCTGCGCCGCCATGAAGTTCGCGGCGTTGAAGGAATACACCGCCTCGATCTTCTTGCCGGACGTGTTGACGAATTTGTACTCCAGAGCGACCACCGGCAGGGACGCGCTGTCGGCGTCGGGCGGTGCAAAGGGGCTCCAGCCGGTGATTTCGACCTTCAACGGCATCTTGGGGTCCGCCAGTGTCACCGTCGCAAACGGGAAGCGGGTCGCAAAGCTCGCCTCGCGAAACCGCGGGAGCCCGTAGGTGGTTGACCCGAGTCCGTTGCCCGGCCCATCGTATTGCCCCGCGCGAGGGTGAATCGCGAAGATCTTCCACTTCGGGACCGGGCCCTCCAGCACGCGTGCGACGTTCGTGTCGCCCTTGACGCACACCGCGGCGAAGACCTTCTCCTCGCGGAATACGTCGGGGTGATTGTGAAGCGAGTAGTGGCTCAGCATCCCCGCCCCCTCCAGGCAGATCATCCCCGCGCCGATGCCGCCCATGGGAAACGCCACGTGGTCCAGGTTCGCCCCTGTGTACGGGCCGTTGTAGACGTGTTCGGCAAAGGCAACTCCGCCGCAAACCACAAGAACAACACTCCACGAGACGAGCCCCAAGATTCTGCTACGTTTCATATCTGCGCTCCTTAGTCTGGATACCCTAACAACCCCTCTGCTTTCCTGCTCGACCGCCGGATCCCGGGGCGTCGGCCCACACCGCTATGACTGCTCCCGTCTGAATCGGTGGTTATGATAGGTGTTTCCCCCGGCCCGTGGCAAACAAAAACCCGACGATGGCATCCCCTTCCAGGGCGGCATCGCCCCCCTGAGCGACCACACCATTTGCTCGGCAACGCCAAATACACGCCGGACTCTTCTTCTTTTCCCCCGAATCCAGGCAAACCGCTTGACATGGGATGGGGGAGGGGAGGACTACAATACAATCGGTGCTTCACGGGAGGAGGAGATTCACCCCGCAATTGGGCAATCAGGATTGCCTCGCAGGGACGATGGTTCGTTGTCATTTGCGGGTAGGCGTGTCGTTGAGATGAGAAGATGAAAAAGTTGTGATCGTTCAGCATCGCATCGGTGCTGGTCCTTGGGCTGACATGGACAGGCCATGCCGCCGCCACTCACTTCCTGGTCGAGGGGTCGGTCAGCCAGACCGACTGTGCTCCCCAGTGGGGGCCGACGGTCGCCGCCTTTTACACCTGGTCGGAGACCGTATCCGCTGTGGACAATGTTGCCGACGGCCTCAAGGTGACGGACGGTGCGTCGCTCGTGAAAGAGTGGGCGATTGGCCGGGTGACAAGTGATCAGACGGCCTATACGGTGCAATATGTCATCGCGTCCGATCTGATCACCGAAATCGCGGGTGATTGGGCGTCTGGGGATGTCCTGGTGAGGCTGGAGATCATCGGCATCGTACTCTTTAAGCGGTTTTGTCTCGCAGCAGGGCCGGACAAATCCGTCCGGCCCTGATTCTGTCCGTCACCGATGTGCTGAACCGGGTCTTATCAGCCGACCGTGAGGGACAGAGAGGAACTGTGCCTGTCAAGTTGCCGGTTCTTCTCATTCCTACCGATCTATGGGGGCTTGCCGTTCCTGAGGGGTGGACCTCAGCTTCGCCAGGGGCGGGTTCGGTTCTTCAGGTTGCCCAGGGTCTCGTTGAGGATTTTCGTGTCCTCGGCGATTTCGAAGTCGAACATGCCGGCCAGCGTATGGTCCGCGCCGTTTTCGAAAACGTATTTGAAAGCGTCTTTCGGCGGGATCGCGCCGGCGGCCATCACCTTGAACGCGATCCAGGGCTTCGTCACGTTCTTCATCACCTCAATGGTTTCCTGCGGGTCGCGGCACCAGTAGCCGGGGACCTCGTTGTAGGCGCCCTTGAGCTCGTTGGGCTTGGGAGCGCTCGGATAATTGTGGTGGTGGAACGTCTTGATGTAGAAGTNNTCCTTGCCGATCTCGACCGCCTTGCGGACCAGGTCCATCTTCCCCTGGGCACAGAGCGGATCGGAGCGGACACCCCAGAGATAGAGGGCCTCGGTGCCTTCATCGACCAGTTCCTTCGCCATTTCGCTGTAGCCCTTCATGTCGTCGGTGAGGTCGGCGATGGGGCAGATGATCCACTGGATCTTGCCGCCGTAACGCTGGCGATACCGTTTGAGCATCGACACGATCCCCGGTGGGTTGTGAATCGACAGCGTGTTGATGCCGTGGGCCTCGGCCAGGGCCATCGTTTCGTGAATCTTCTCCTCGGTGTTGTAGTGGGCACAGAGGTTATAGACGTACTGGAGGTCCCGGCTGTGCGTGTAGTGGGTCAGGAGGTTGCCGCCCAACAGCATCCGGCTGACCTGCATATTGCCGATCTTGCCCATGGGCATGGTTGCTTTCGAGCCCGGCTCGACCTTGATATCGAGCTGGCCGCCCTGTGCCCCGTGGCCCCCGCTGACCGCCAGCACGCTGCCGGCCGAGACGGCCAGCGAATGCTTCATGAAACTGCGACGATTGACTTGTGACGACATGTGATTCTCCTTCCCATTCGAGCGATCTCAAATTTCAAATCTCAGATCCACATTGTTCCGGCTGCACCACTCCTCGATCATAGCCTTCCTGCGGACCAGCGGATCGAGCGAACGATGAGCTGGCGATAGTTCGGATTGGCGTAGGCCTTGCCGTCGTGGCCGAGTTGGAGGAACACGACTCGCGTGTTGCCGGCCGGCCGCGTCCAGCAGATCGTGGCATCGCTCTTCGGATGGTCCGTCGTCAGGAGAACATGATTGTCCGGGGCGAACCAGATGCCCTTGTAGGTTTCATCGTGAATCGTGAAGTCGCTCATCCCCTGGGTGATCGGGTGCTTGGGGTCGGCGATCTTGACGTTCATGTCCATGTCGTGGTCGTAGGTGCCCGTGGCGAATTGTTTGCCGTCGATCTCCTGGGGTTTGAGGGGGTACTTGGCCCCGATGATCTGGCGGTAGTCTTCCCACGTGTTGAATGCGCCCTGAGCGTGGTGCAGGGCGACCAGGCCCACGCCCCTTTTGAGCAGGGCCTTGAAGTTCTCCTGCCGCTTCGGGGAGATGTTCTGCGACATGTTGTACAGAACGATCACGTCGTAGTCCCAGTTGCCGATGTCCTCGAACAGCTCGCTGTCGTCCTTCTGGGCGGCCTCGACGTACTGGATGTCGCGGTAACCCTGGAAGAGCTTGAAGAACGGGTCGTGCTCGAAGCCATGCCCGCCCGTGACGACTACGACCTTGATCGGGTCCAACGGCCGGACCTGGATATTCTTGAAGTAGACCAGGCTCTTGGGGTCGTGGCCCTGGATGGCGAACGTGCCCTGGCCGATCTTGCGTCCCTCCATCCCCTGCGGCGGCACCCATCCTTCGGGCTCCGTCCAGTCGACCGTGGTCTTGCCGTCGATCTTGATGATGACGTGCTTGCCCTCGACCTTGATGTAGTAGTGGAACCACTGGCCGTCCCTGGAGGGTGCGTTGTCGATGACGTCCTGGATGGCATAAAGCCCGCCCGTTTTCTTGCGGTCGCTGTGGCTCGTGTTCACCTGGCATTCGTAGCCTTTGCGGGGCCAGTCGGTATCCTGGTACGCCGTGTGGAAGTAGATGCCGGAGTTGGAGCCCTGCGTGGTCTTGACGTCGGCCATGAATTCAAAGTTCTTGAATGTGGCCCCGTTCACCGGTCCGGCATAGAACAGGTGGCTGCGGGCCCCGTGCACGACGAGTTCGCCGTCCTTCACGGTGAACGTCCCCTGGTTCTCGCTGGCTTTCCAGCCGTCGAGGTTCTGGCCGTTGAACAGCGAGATCCACCCATTCTCTGCGGTACCCTCAGCGGCGCTGCACACGCCGAAGGCCAGACAGGCAAGAAGCCCAATCGCGATCTTTCTCAACATACTGCTTTCTCCTTCTGATTCTTATCGGTCTTGTCGGGAGGGTGCGTACCACGAACCATCTTGTTCACCGCAAGCCCAAACGGTGCGTGATACGCACCCTACAATTGCCAAGGACTTCGCATCGCCCGCACCAGTCGGCGGTTGGCTGCGTCGTTGTTCACGAACTGTTCTTTCGCCCAGTTCCAGCGAAGCTTCTGCTCGAGCCGGATCGCGATGTCGCTGATCTGGCAGAGCGTATCCGCCTGCACGGCCGCATCGATCGGACAAATCGTCTCCTTGCGGCTGCGAACGCAGTCGAGCAGGTTGCGGGCGTGATTGGCGCTCTCGTACAGCCGGGCATCGTTCGGACCCCACTCGGTCGCCAGAAGCTCTTTGGGATGCGCGTTGATCCCGGAGCGGTCGACGTGGACCCAGCCGTCGGTGCCTTCGAAGGCGGTGCCGTGGTCGCTGGTTCGGCCGTAGCGTTTCTTCCACTCGTCGGGGTACGGGTTGCCGGTATAGTTCATCGTCACGTCGCTGTCGTACTTGAGTTTGACGTCCCAGTTCATCGCAGTGTCGCAGACGTCGTCGGGAGCGGGCCAGACGCCTTTGCCCTCGATCTCCAGCGGGCACAGGACCTTGTTCCCGCCGCCCCACAGGGCGATATCGAGCGGATGAACGCCCCAGCCGGCGATGAAACCCAGGGCGTAGTCCGAGATGAACCACCACCACGCGTTGGACTCGCGGCCGGGCGTATAGGCGTGGTACGGGGCGGGTCCGAGCCACATGTTGTAGTCGATCCAATCCGGCGGCGCGACCACGTTCGTCGGCCCGCCGGAGGAGCTGCCGGAGGACCACACGTTGATCGTCTGAAGCTTGCCGATCCGCCCGTTATGCACCAGCTCGCAGGCGAAACGAAAATCCCGGCTGGACCGCTGCTGCGTGCCGAACTGAAAGATCGTGCCGTACCGGTGGCAGGTCGCCCGGAGCGCCTGGTCCTCGGCCAGGCTCAAGCCCATCGGCTTTTCGAGATAGATCCCCTTGCCCGCCCGGGCCGCCTCCAACGCGACCAGGACGTGCCAATGGTCACAGGTCGCGATCTCGACCACGTCGATATCCTTGCGGGCGATCAGCTCGCGGTAGTCCGTATAGGTGGCGCAGTCGCCGTTCTTGTAGTAGTCGTCGATCAGCTTTTTCGTCGCCTCGCGAACCGGGGCCTTGAGGTCGCACATCGCGATAACCTGGCAGTCCTTCTGGGCCAGGAAGTTCCGCATCACGTACGTCCCCTGCGGGCCGGCGCCGACGCAGCCGATGGTGATCCGCTCGCTCGGAGCCACCGCCCCCGACCCGCCCAGAGCGGTCGAGCGAACAACGTACGGGAACCCGACAATGCCCAAGGCAACCCCGGCAGTGGACTTGAAGAAGTTTCGGCGGGTGACGTTTCTGTGCCGGACCATGACGTTTCTCCTCACAAGCTCCCAAAGTGGCATGGGCTTGGGGACCCCAAACGCGACAGAATGCGTTTGGGCACCCCTTCCAGCCCATGAATTCAAGATCATGGGCAGGATGCCCGTGCTACTTCGGCTGTCAGAACAGAAGTTCTCACGCTCGAAAGTCTAAACCGGAACCGGCGGGCGGTCAAATCAAAAGCAGACTCCCAGTATCCCCCAGTGGAGATCGATTGACAACCGATTCGCCCGGCCGGGTGGCTGGAATATCGACGACACCATTGCCTTCATCCGCCGATCGAACGTCAAGAGCCCGCCGCGCCGCAATCAACTGGAACCACGGGGGATTACTCTTTCAACAGACCTTGCATCTGGAGCCAATCGGCGAACCGGTCTGCCCACGTGTCGCAGGGGAGATTCTGCTTATTCATGCCAAAACCGTGTCCGCCTTTCGCATACACGTGAAGCTCAGCCGGTTTCTTGGCGGCCACCCAAGCCTGGTATATCGCCACGTTCTGGAGCGCAAGGCCGAACTGATCGTCGCTCGCGGCCACCACAAACAAAGGCGGTGCATCGCCACGAACCCCGTCTCCCTTGATCACCAAGTCATGAGCCAGATACACGGGAGCGACGAAATCGGGGCGAGTCTGGGCCGTGTAGTTGTACGCCACCGAGGCGGCTACGATGCCGCCGGCCGAAAAGCCCATGATGCCGATCCGATCCGGGTGGACTCCATAGTCCTTGGCGTGGGTACGGACGTGTGCCATCGCTGCCAGTCCATCGGCCAACGCCAGTTTGATGATGGGAGCAACCTTCTCCAGGAAGTTGCCGCCCGACGAGGCTTCCCGCATCGGGTTGTCGGTCTCGCAGGGCAGGAGCCGGTATTTCAGGACAAAACACGTCACTCCCTTGGCATTCAGATAGCACGCCACATCATATCCCTCGTGATCGACGCAGAGCATGCAGAAGCCGCCTCCGGGGCAGATCACCACCCCCGTGCCGGTCGCGGTCCCTGCATCCGGCTGAAAAACCGTCAGCGTGGGCTGGGCCACGTTGTAGACCACGGGCGGTATCCCGGACCCGACTTTGACCTGCCGTTCGGTGTGCTTCCAGCCTTCCGATCCGGGCGCAGGCCCGTCATACAGACGGACCACTTTTTCCTCCGCCGCGTGCGCCATGGCTCCCAGGGCCAGGATTGCTCCCATCGTCGACAGAATGAGATTCTTCATGATAAGTACCTCTCAGATAATGGTCTTGACCTTGACGTACACGATTCCATCCTGCTGATCCCGGCCAACGATTCCGCTATAGCCTGCGGAATCTCAAATCTCTCAGATCGCCGGCATTGACGCTGAATCCTGTGACCTTCCCGCGGTCATCACGAGCGAACTCCATGGTGCCGTAGGACCTCATGAACTGGTCGCCCACGATGTGTTGCAAGCCATTCTCCCCCTCCGGATCGTGGAAATTGACCTGGAAGATCTCGGGCAGCCGCGGCGCCTGGAGGCACAACCGGTCGCCTTTCACGTACACGCCGTAGGTTGCGTCCAGCTCATCGCTGTAGTATTGGCCTTCATATTCCGGAAGCTGATCGGCGCGCAGCGGCTGCCGGTCCAGTCGACGTGCCAAACCTTGACGCCCATTCTGACGAAGAACGAGTTCCGAGACATCGCCGCTTTCGTCCGTCGAGAACGAGATCTCCAGATTGACCGCTTTTAGAAAGTACACGGTCGCGGATTTGGGAAGGATTTCGACGGGCGAGGCGCCAATCTGCTGGAGGAACAACCGGTTGTCACTGGTGGAGATGATGAAGGTGATCTGGTCGTGCATCCGGTAGACCCCTTCGTAGCGGGCATATACCGCGGGGGCGACCTCCACCACCGGGGGATCCGGCTCGTGTGCCGCTGCGGTCTTCTCTTGCGGCAGATCCAGGTACAGGTCCGCCAGCTCGTAGCAGAGCCGGCCCGTGTTCGTCGGATAGTTCGCCAGGCAGATCACGCTGAATTTGCGGTCCGGAAAACGCAGGAGGAACGCATTGTAGCCCGGCGACCCGCCCCCGTGGCTCACCGTCGTCAACCCCTTGTGGTCGCAGACTCTCAGGCCGAACGCGTAGTCGAGCGTCCTGCCGCTGTTGATCGTGCCGCGGTTCAGCATGAGGGCGTGGAATTTCTCGCCGCCGATCTGGTCCTGGAAGAAGCTCTGGTCCCACCGATACAGGTCCTCGACAGTCGTGTAGATGCCTCCGAAGCCGAAATCGTTGGTGTCCCGCACCAGGTCCCAGCGACGGTACTTCCCCGCGCCGTCGGGGACATGGGGAACGGCCAGGTCCCCGCCCGTGCGAACGGGATCGTAGTGGTACGCGGTGTGAGTCATGCCGAGCGGCGCGAAGATCTCACGCTCGCCATACGCGCCGACGGACAGGCCCGTCACCCGCTGGACGATGAGGCCCAGCAGAAAATACCCGGAATTGCAGTAATGGTGCGTCTCTCCCGGACGGAAGCACAGTTGCTTCTGCCGCGCCAGCAGTTGCAGAAGCTCCCGCTCCGAGCAGGCCGCCTCCAGGTGGATCCCTTTCAGGACGGTCAGCCGGGTGAAATCACGGATGCCGCTGGTGTGGTGAATCAGGTGCCGTATCGTGATCGGCCACTCGTACTCGGGCATCTCCGGCACGTACTTGCGGATGTCGTCGTCCAGCGTGAGTTCCCCTTTCTCCACGAGCAGGGCGATGCACGCCGCCGTGAACTGTTTGGTGACGGACTCGATGTTGAAGGCCGTGGCGGTGGTGATGGGAGCCCCGGTATCCACGTTGGCAATCCCATACGCACGACGGAACACGATCTTGCCGTCATCGACCACCAGGACGGCGCAGCCGGGGCAGTCCGCCTTGACCGTCTGCGCCACCAGGTGGTCCATCTGGTCTTCGGTCGCGGCGGCCTGCACCTCGGCGGCCATGGCCCATAGAACCACGGCCCCCAGAAACGAGAGCGACAGAGCCCGCAGATGACTGGTTGTGGTACCCATTTCCGTACTCCTTCCTCAAAAGGTTTCGTCCCCTGGGTGGGTGTGTGTTGTCGTCGCCTGCCAGGAACCGCTGTGTTCGATGACGATCCCCCAGCGACTCTACCAGATATGTCGAGTCATCTTCCCAGATATTTCTGCTCCGCCGCCCGTTTGGGCATACGTGCCGCCAGGCGTAGATAGCTGAAGCCTCACGGCGTGAGTTTGTTCCCGGCAAGGTGAATTGAAGGTGTCAGGTACATTTTCTCCGCATACTCGCGTAACTTCTTGCCGGAAAAGAGCTTACCCAACACTCCCGGAGTGATTCCCTTCGTGTCTTGGTGACTTTGTGTCAGCCTTTGGGTTGCGGCCGAGCCTGACGAGGCCAGGATGGCCTCGCGACGGGAGGGCGGGACGCCCTCGACACGACGGCTGGTGACACAAGGGTACTCGCGCCCTCGCCACGATGGGCGGGTTCGG
The DNA here is from genome assembly GCA_002327785.1 of Phycisphaerales bacterium UBA2218. GTDB lineage: Bacteria > Planctomycetota > Phycisphaerae > Sedimentisphaerales > Anaerobacaceae > PLanc-01. The sequence continues at coordinate 5,682 of DCUI01000021.1, read as the reverse complement.
AATGGCGTAATTTGCGGTTGCCTTTCTTCTCTGTGTCCGCTCCTCCTGCTCTGTACTACAATCTTCCAGAACTTCGTTTTTGATGCGTGATTTCTATGCGGCCGGTTTCGTAAGTCCTTTGATATCAACGGCGGAGGCCGACAGCAGAGCCGTGGCGAACTTTTGCCCTTGGGCCGTCAGCGTATAGCGGTTCTCCTTGGCCACTTTGCGGACCAAGCCGTGGGCACGCAGCAGCTTGATGCACCGTGTGGTGCGGCCGGCCTCTCTTCGACGCATCTGTGGGTCGGCCTCGTCGGACTGAGGGTAGAGCCAGCGACGCAGGTCTTTGTTGCGGAACCCGTTGAGAGCCTGGTGCCCTTGGGCCAGGAATCGGAGCAACGGATCGTCCTGCTCTTGCCATGGATTGAGGCCCCGGTAGTTCTTGCCGTCCTTGAGATATCCGATGCCGTGCTTGTGCAATTGCCGCCCCAACCAGTGCCGGCCGTTGAGGCAGATGGAGGCGGCGTTGCAGAAGATGCAGCAGTCGGCGGCCACGGGGCACCTGAAAGACTTGACCCTGGCCCAGCGGCGCTGGGGTCGTCTCCAGCAGCGCTACTGGCGGGCCGCCAAGGCCTTCGACGTACAGATGACCTCGATGAACCCTCCGGTAGCAAAGGCGAAACTCACGATCACCTATAGCCGCAATTCCCAATGGGACGACTGGGCCGCCTTGTCCGAAGGCGGTTACCTGTTGCGAACCAACCTGACGGACGTCGATGCCCCGACCTTGTGGAAACGCTACATCCAACTGACGGAGGCGGAATGGGCGTTTCGGATCACCAAGGGGATGAACTGGTGATCCGTCCGATCTGGCACCAGAAGGCCGAGCGGGTCAAAGCGCACATCCTGGTGTGCTTCCTGGCCTACGTGCTCTGGAAGACACTGGGCCAGTGGATGCACCGGGCCGGGCTGGGCGATGCCCCGCGCACCTTGCTGCTGGAGTTGGCCAAGATCAAAAGCGGCGATGTGGTCCTACCGGTTCACCGCGCACTCGACAAAGCGAGCAGCGGTTCAGCCGATTCGCCGGACAGAGTGGTCCGACTCCGTTGCGTCACGGCGCCGGACGAAGCCCAGAAAGTGTTGCTCCACCGCTTGGGTTTGACCTTGCCGCAGCGGCTCCGCCGGATCGACGAGTTCGTACAAATGTAGTGAAGACTTTTGACGAAAAACGCCTCTGGCGCTATCAAGAAAGCCTATTTGCCTTCCGAACTGCGTAACTTGGGGTAGAGCCACCAGCAGTCAGGGTGCTGCGCACCCTCCCAAGGGAGCGTTCCGCTTGCGATTCATGCTGGAGGCCCCAAAGCGCAAAACTTCCCAGTCAGGCCCGCCTCGGGCCTGCATTCAGCCCCCATGGGACAAGAGCCTCTCCCTGTTTGCACGGGCGTCTTCGGTCCGCCACAAAACGCAGTCACACCCCGGGCTCGCCTGTCTGGCTTTTCCCTTGCTTCCCTCGACCCCTTTCGTGATACTTGATGAAGTGGCGACGAAATGGTCGGCGGTTCCGCTATGTCGGACGAGCCTGGTGAGGTCGAGATGAGTTGAGTAGTTGTGCTAGTCTGAATGTCGGGCAAACGGGATAGAGGAGGGCGAAAATAGGTTACTGTTCCGAATGGTGGTTCGTTAAGCGGTATCGCACGCCGGCAACCCGCATTTCCGGCTCAGAAACGCCGATCTAAACGTTGCCACCGACCTTAAGCAACCGCCATTCGTTACTGTTCCCATTATCCACTGCCCCCATTATCCACCGTGCTTGTGGTAATCGATCCCCGCGCAACACATGGCAGAACCTCTTTTCTTCTGAACCTCTGGCGATGCGACCATAGCAGCCAGAAGGTCCTGCCTTTCATGACAGCTGACCCCATCATCCGGCCTTTGATTCCCGCGGAATCCTTAGTTCACAAATCTCGTGGGGAGTAAGGATCTTCTCTGCATCCCACCGGATATTATTCCAGGTCTCTTGCCGGGTTCTTAGCTTATGTCTGTTAGTCACATACGTTTTGAAGAGTTCCTTTATGCATTCCTCTGGAGGAGAAAAGAAACTGTGGCCGCAGATGCTCCTTGACAATCTTTGCAGCATCCGGTCAGGGTACTGTGCCGGATGAGGCACGAACCTAAACTCCACACGACCGTCTTTCCGATATGCGGGGACTACCGACAGTATATCATTCTTATCAGTCTCCTTCGCCTTCACCTCGAACTTGGGCCTCTTGTTCCTTGGCGGCTGGCAGTGTTTCACTGTGAAGCCAATTTCCCTGCATTTGTTCTCCAGAAGCGATGTCGCTTTCACAAAGTCAGGTTCTTCTGCTACGAAAACATCAACATCAGTGTTGTGCCGGAAAAACTCTCCTACCACAGCAACTATGCCTACGCCGCCATATACCCAATACTTGATCCCCCCCTTTCGAGTTCCGGCAGCAAGACTCCAAATACCGGTTGAAGATGTTCGTTCACGATGTCATCTCTTTGCGAATGCCCTTTGACGCTTGGCTTCTACTAATGCGACGACAATGGGGTCTGTCCCTCACAGTTCCCTAATCCGTAGCTGACCGCGTTATCTTATTCCAGCTATTCTCCCCAGTTACTCACTACTCCCCCCTCCCCCTATGATTCTACCGTGAACTTCCTGAATCCGTCGAATACGGTAACTTCCGCTAACTTCCCCATCGTCATAGATCTTCCGCATGTACTTCTGCTCTTTATCGGGAAGGGTCTGAAACGCAGGGCTTTCTATGATTTCCTTGAGCGACTTGAATGCAGTCCTACACTGCTCCTGGTATTGCTTGTCCCATTTGAGGCCCTCATTGATGCCGGACCAGATTTCGTCGATCTTGTCAGCCTGGGCCCAGGTGAGCCGTGTCTTCTGGTGGTTCACATCATTGCAGAAGGTCTTTTCCCAATCGGTGAGCAACTCATACTGTTCGGAGGCAAGGATTTCCTTGAGCTTTCTCCGGCTGGTCCTCCTTGGGGTCCCGCCGTCCGGATTGGACAGGGCGGTTGGCATCCGTTCCTCACCGACGCTGGCCCTTCCTCCAGTTTTCAGCAAGACAATGACAACGACCACTGCGACGATTATCAGTACAAACCCCATACCTCTCTGAGTCCACAGAAACCTGCTATTGTGTCACTGCATTGTCCCACGTCGATCCACGCAAGTCCGGACGCACGCTACGCGAATTCACATGACAATTGCAGCGTGTGTCAGACCGGTTCGTCTCGCAGGTCCTCCTGGGTAAACGTGCCACTGGAAATCCGGGCTGTACGGGCACGATCTGCCTCCAGGCCATCGCGAATCACGTAGAGCAAAGCCTCAGATCCTGTGGCTGGTAACATTACGTCAATCTCGAGTGTACTGTGAAGTAGTCGCTCGCTAATTAGATTAAGCACTGCGTGAATTGCCAAGCGAGCTTGGGATACTTGTCCCGTGGTGGTTGGCGGCAGCGGTTTGGCCACACGATTGACCGCTAACGCCAGGTCACGATGACTGAGGCGTCGGTTTCGCCAGTCTCGAGCAAACGAGGTCGCCTTGACGGCTTTGTCTATCAAGGCGGCTACTTCAGCACGAAGCACGGAATCAGTGATCAACCCAGGCAATGCCTGTATTGTCAGGTTTGAGTGGTCGCATGATTTAGGTGGATCCGTGAGCCTACAGAGGTGAAGCAACATGTCGTCCCAGAGTGTGTCTTGAACGATTCGGAAGAAGAGGCCGGCGGCGGAATTCAGTAGATCAACTCGCTCAGGACGGGTGCCGAACATCGCCAGGAATTCTTGCCACTTGGCTGACAACGACGCCACGTCGTTCCAGAGCGCATTGTAGACTGGCCCCAAGTCTGAACCGAGCCTCGCGACGTGATCGCTGTAAACGTCATTTGCTGTTTGCTCATTTGCCATATGGCACCTCAATTCCAACAGGAATCTGAAATCCGGAAATCCTACGCATTTCACACAGCCACGGTCTTCACACCGAGGCCGTATCGAAGCATCTTTGTTTCATCCGCGTACCATTGTCCCGGCAGTGAAATCTCAATGGTTCCGCGTGATAGGCGAGCATTTTCGGCTGCGGCAAGGATCTTCAACCGGTACTTACCTAGTCCGATGATGTGTCCCTTATGATTGGGAACGACAATCACATCGAAGGCCAAGGCCGTCTGGTCAGGTTTGAGATTGAGTTCCGACACCTCCTCGTTCAGCAGATTCCGGCGAGGAGGGTCCACGATGTGTGCAATGCAACAATGCTTCCCGGTCCCGGGTGCGATGTTGACGTACATGCCCCCGACGTGACCCCACCTAAGATTCATTGGAGGGAAAGTGCCGACTCTTTCCCAACACCCCTCTTCTCGCCATCTCTGGAGTTCCTCCGCAAAGACCTCAGCATTTCTAGCGGTTGCGTTACCGGCATTCTCGATCCACAGATTGATGCAGAAGGAATCAGCGATGAATGACCCATCCTCCTTCTTCGTAAACGGCACCTTGACGCAGTCAGGTGGTTCCGTTTTGATTGAGAAGCGGAATCGGGCACGGTAGAACCAGCCGCGAATAGTCTCTTGGAATACAGCTACCGCAGCTAGGACGAGTGTTCCTATGGCCACGAACCAATCAGCAATCAATAGCCAATTCACGCCAGTTCGTTCGGGTGACGTCACACTGGGGATAGCAGAAGCACTAGGCAGGATCGACCCTATGAAATCAAAAAGCCAAATCAAGTGCGTCGGCATATTCCTTCGGTCCCCAACACATCAACTTCCCAAGAACCATGTTCCATTATAGCTCTCGGGGGACAACGGGCAAGGGGCACGGAGATGTCAGGTATGTTTTCTCCGCATACTCGCGTAACTCCTTGCCGGAAAAGAGCTTATCCGCCCCCGGCCGCAGGCCGCGTGAGAGCGTGAAAGCGTAGAAGCGTGGGAGCGTTGGAGGAACGCAGACCGGTTCCGCCGGGCACCTTTCCGACCGTATCTACGCATACACGCTTCTACGCATCTACTTGTTCCACAAGGCTTTATCTCCGTGGTCTCCGTGCCTCTGTGGTGAAGATTCTCTCGGAGCGTTTCATTAGTCCCGGCCGGACAAGGGTTTAGGCGACAGAAAATATGCATTTAGTTTGTTGCATTTGTGTTGAAATCGAGTGCGGATTATAATATAATATTCATCCGTGTCGCCCGGTTCGGGCGGTGAAGCGTGAAACGTCAGAACGTGAATCGTGAAGCGAAAACTGTAGATTTGGAGGGCTCAGCATGACGACCATTGCACAGATCCAGGCCAATCGTTCGAACGCGCAGAAGTCGACGGGGCCACGCACGGCGGAAGGCAAGGAACGGGCCTCCCAGAACGCGCTCAGGCATGGGCTCTTGGCGCGGGA
>DCUI01000021.1:0-163 GCA_002327785.1 Phycisphaerales bacterium UBA2218 | reverse complement strand
ACGCCGCGTTGGGCCAGGTGGTCGTGGAGGATTTCGGCGGGGCGCGGGTCCTGGACCGGCTGCTGACGTATGAACGGCGGATCGAGAGCAGCTTGTACCGGACGATGGCCGAACTGCACAACGAGCGGCAGAGGGTGCGTGAGAAGCCAATTCATCGTGGCAT
>DCUI01000267.1 GCA_002327785.1 Phycisphaerales bacterium UBA2218 | reverse complement strand
TGTCAACAGGTTTGTTTCGATTCTTTACTATGGTTCGTTGAAGGCAGTTCTGAGTTCCGGCCGGTTGCGACGCAGAGCTTGTCGCACACGACCGGACCCTGTCCGGGATCGACGGCGTGCCCCCATCCCCCGGCGTGACCGGCACGGGCAACGGCGCGAGAGCCGCTTCAGCCCAGATCTGGCCGACCGCGCTGAAGGCGAGAGAACACGAATATTCCTTGCGTTTGCACTGCGGACCTGTATAATACAAAGTAGTTCAGTGTCGTTGTGACCCTGGGATGATCGCCTGATGAAGCCTTGAAGCAAGATCGTTTGCCGTGGACAGCGCCGCCAGCCTCAAGACCCATCTCTCGAATCCTTTCTCTTGGTTTGGCACGCCTTTGAAACATGAGTTGTCGATACAGCTGAAAGGGGTACGGAATGGATATCTGTGTAGGAAACCTGCCACACGCGGCGTTGCTGCCGGAGCGGGAGGCAACATGTCGAATATGACGAACGATGCATACCGCAAGTCCCGAGGCACGGAGAAGCCGTTCATCGCCTCGGAAGAGCAGGCCAAGGCAATCTGGAACGAGCTGATTCGAAAAGAGAAGTATCAGTACAAGAAGCCCACTCCCCCGCCTGAGACCACGCCGAAAGGCTGATCTGTAGTAGCCAGTATTTGGTCTGACAGCTACACCATAGCAGCGGTTGTTTGTACGGTCTGGTTCAGCATCTCTTCGTTCGCCAATAGCCCGCTGTCCAGGGCATTCTTTCGGTCGTGGAGCTTGGCGAAAGCGACCTTGGAGTAGGTATCGACGGAGGTTTGCTGGTATGCCCATCCTGAATGAGATTTCGTTGTCACGCTGGGATGACCTGGAAGTTCTCGGTCAGTAGGCTGCGGAGAGCCGTGCCATGCCCGTCGATGCCCGCAGAGAACCCCTGACACGCGGCCTTGAACTGAGCCAAGTGCTCGTAGTATCGGTTGTACGGAACCTGTTTGCGGAAGTACTTCCACAGCCGCTCAATCAGATTCAGGTTGGGACAGTAAGCCGGCCGGTGAGGAAGGATGATCGGCCGTACCGGGCGTTGCGCCTGGTAAGCCCCCAGGAAGCGTCGGTGTTTCAGGCGGTGTTGAGCGGGCAGTTCCTGCTCAAGTGTTTCACCAACCGGGACTTGCGGCAGCGGCTGGGGGCGGAGCAGACCGCGGATGTGCAAGAGCGTCGTCGGCAGTCTGGACGGACGACACGGCTGTCACGGCGGTTGCGTGCCCATGGCCTGATCCACAAGGTCAGTGGGACTCGCTACTGCCGCGGGCAGGATTTCTCTTGCCTTGTCGTGGGTTATGAAGGATAATAAGTATATCAGCACTTCTGCGTAGCCGGATGGTTCTCACGAGCGGACGCCTTGGCGGGCGGCGCGCCGGCCGGTATACGGCTGCAATGCGGCGGGGAGGATCGTATGAGCGTAATTGAGTCCGTGATCGCATTCGCAACGTCGCTGGCAGTTCTGTCTGCCGCGAGCGACGGCGTTTGGGGCAGACTCGCCAATCCAGGATTCGAGAATCAACCGATCAAGAGCGCTTTCTTCTTCACCGGCAGCTCACGCAACGGCGTGCCGTTCTACGAGTACAATCCCTCGCCGAACACCGGGTTGTACACCATTCATCCATCGGACCCGCGTCATCTGAAATGGTCCGAGAGCCAGGCGAATCGCACGTTTGCCGTCGATGCGATGATCGACGCGGGGGTCAACGTCGTCAACATGTCCTACTGGGGACCCCGGGGCACCGACAACTGGGCGTACTGGGCTCCCATGCAGACCTCCATGTTCTCTCACGATGAACTCTTCCAGACGACGATCGGCAAGGGAATTCTCGTCGCCCCGTATATCGAGACGTGCGCGGCTATGCCGAACTCGCCTGCCTTCTCATTTCTCGATGACTTCCCGGGGGACTTGAGCGATCCATCGCCCAAGCTCGTCGCACACGTNNAAGTGGGCCCAGGTCTATGATCGCTTCGGCAACAAGCGATACCTGGTGTGCATCATTCAGGTGGCGTCGAACCAGAAGGATGTGACGGATCAGCAATTCGCGGAAGGGTTTGACCGGGTCGCGGACCGAATCCATCAGCATACGGGCGTGCGCGTGGGCTTCGCTCTGGATGGAATGCCTCCCGGCACCTATTTGTGGGCCGGCTTCATACCCTCAGCCGAGAACACAGGGCCGTGGCTTGCCCAGCAGTCGTCGGTGGCCGCGATTCAGTGTTACTTCTCCGGGCATTCCATCGGCGTGAACGATGAGGACGCCATCATCCGGTGGAAAGAGCAATTCGCCTCGAAGTGGATCAACACCGGCATTCCGTTCATCCAGGACATCTCGCCCGGCTACGATGCGCGCATCGTGTTTCCGGGCCCCCACATCTTCGGCAATACGGCCACGTGGCGGGACGCCCAGAGCGCCCTGGTCCGCAAGCTCAAGTGTCAAGGTGTGACGTTCAGCGCCTGGAACGGCTATACGGAAGGCTACGCCGGCGTTCCGACGACCGAGTACGGCGACGACGCCTACCGTTGGGCCCAGGACGTGTTTGGCAGCTTCACCGTCGATGGGCGGCATCCCCTCCCCGGTCGGATCGAGGCCGAGGACTACGATCAAATGTCCGGAGTCGAGAAAGGGATTGCCGAGGACGACGGCGAGGGCTTCTATATCGGTTGGCTCGATAGCGGCGACTGGTTGGACTACAAGATCGTCGTGCCCAGCGATGATACATACCGGCTTCGCATGAGGACTGCCGCCATCTCGTTCGGATCAGGCCAAGTGTGGGTCACAGGTACGACCGTGGCGTCGTTCTCCATTCCCCCGACGGGCGGCTGGCAGAACTGGCAGACGATCGCGGGCCAGATTGATCTTCCGGCGGGCAAACGCCTGCTGCGACTGTATGGCGACAAAGGACCCTGGAACCTGAACTGGATGGAATTCAAGTCCGCGGGCAGATTCGGACAGCGGGAGTGAGATCACATCAGAAAGCCTTGAAATATCCGAAACACCCGGCCGACGAATAGTACGGATCGTACTATTGGAGATCGTGGCATGAGGCAGCAAACCGGGTTATCGACGTTGTCGCTGGCGATTCTGGGCGTGATCCGCCAGCAACCCCGGACGGGCTACGACATTCGCAAGCTGTTTGCGACCACGCCGCTGGGCCATTTCAGCAACAGCCCCGGGGCGATCTACCCAGCCCTCAGACGGATTGAACAAGCCGGCTGGATTCGTGGCCGGACGGGCAAGGGCAATACCCGCCGCCAGCGAGTGGTCTATGAAATCACCACGCGAGGGCTCAAGACATTGAAAGACCATCTGTCGAGGCCGGTCACAGAGGGCGACGTCACGTGGCACATGGACGACCTGATGCTGCGTTTCGCGTTCATGGACCAGACGATTGGATGCGAGCCGACAAGGCGGTTCCTGGAGGAATTCGCATCACAGCTCGACGCCCACGTCGCACAGTTGCGAGCCTACCTCGACCGTGTGCGAGATTTGATGCCGATGTGCGGCAGGCTGGCCATGGAGCAGGGCATCGAGAGCTATGAAACGAACGCCCGGTGGGCCCGGCGGGCGATCAAGGAACTGCAACATCGTTGAGAACGGGCGACAATCGAAAGGGAAACACAGCAGGTGCCCGGGAGGCAAGACAAGATGAGTACGCACAGAATCCGAACCACAGTGGCCTTGGCAATGATCTGCAACTCGATCTGCGCGGCGGCCGGCGAGCCAAGACGAATGGATGATTCGATCCTGCGGGGGACCTTCGATCTGGCCGCCCCTCGCTCGCGCGACCCCCAAACGTTCGAAATGGAAACGCGGGTCATCACGTACGCCCTGGACGGAAAGCGCGTGAACACGGACGTTTTGAGACTCCAGCTCAAGTGCAGCCCGGGCGCGACGGCCGGCCAGGACGCAGATCAGTACACCTGCACCCGGTTCTCCGTGCAGTTCGGGGCCGGGCCGGAGGTGGAGGTGCCCGCGATGGCGAACTGGAGCTATCCATTCAGAAACACGGCGACAGCCATAGACGAGAAGGGGCAGGTCTTCGGCATCGACCACGCCAAGTTCGAGAAGCTTGTCGATGCGAATGGGCAGCCGCTCCCGGTGGACAAGGCGTACTTCGTCTACAACTCGTTCATCGATTTCCACGCGTTCTGCAACGTCTTCGCCGAGCCGGTGGTGGGGGGCAAGGGCATCCAGGACCTCAAGTGCATCGGCGACAAGGTCGTGCACGCCGCCGCCTTCACCGAAGCCCCCGTGAACCTCGGAGCCGGCATCAAGAAGGGCTCGACGTTCAAGAATGGCGAGGTCACGCTCGAATTCAAGGGCCTGAGCTTCGTGGATGGCGCCGCCTGTGCCCTGATGACCTACGACTCGGGCGAAAGCTCGTTCCGGATGACGGTCAATCCGATGCCCAACATGGAGGTCCTCTCAGTCGGCAGCTCTCATTACAAGGGCGACCTCTACATCGATCTCGCAACGCGATGGGTCCGCAAGGTGACCATGGACGAGCTGGTCGTCACGGAGACGATAGTGCCTGGCATGGCCAACAAGATCAACGCGGTCATCGAGCGTAGCACGACGATCCGCAACGTCAGCAGCAAATCCGGAAATTGAGTGCCTCGTTTGTAGTGACGCCGTGAGGCGTTATTCTTACTTGACAGTGCCATGTTCTGGCC
>DCUI01000057.1:8177-56153 GCA_002327785.1 Phycisphaerales bacterium UBA2218 | reverse complement strand
GCGCCGCCCAGGCGATCCGCAGCGCGATTCGCAACCACGGCCAGGCAAATATCATCCTCGCAACGGGGGCCAGCCAGTTCGAGATGCTCGAACAGCTCGTGGCCGGCCAGGGGATCGACTGGCTGAAGGTCGTCATGTTCCATCTGGACGAGTACATCGGGCTCGGGCCCGAGCATCCCGCCGGCTTCCGCCGGTTCCTCAAGGAGCGATTCATCGATCATGTTGCCCCGCTGAGGGCCGCATACTTCGTGAAAGGCGACGCGGAGGACCTTACTGAAGAGTGCCGCCGATTGGGGGTCCTCATCAAGGCCCATCCGATCGACGTCGCCTGCATCGGCATCGGCGAGAACGGCCACCTGGCCTTCAACGACCCCCCCGCCGATTTCGAGACCCAGGAGGCGTACATCACCGTCAACCTCGACGAGCAATGCCGCAAGCAGCAGCTCGGCGAAGGCTGGTTCAAATCGATGGCCGAGATCCCCTCGCGGGCCATCTCCATGAGCATCCAACAGATTCTCAAGAGCAGGCAGCTCGTAGTCACCGTGCCGGACATGCGGAAGGCCCGGGCCGTGAAGTCGGCTCTGGAAGGGCCGGTGACGCCCCAATGCCCCGCCTCGATCCTGCAACAGCACGGGAACTGCTCCCTCTTCCTCGACGAGCGCTCCGCCTCGCTGCTGGCAGGCGACTAATCCGAATCCGGGGGAATTTCCGCGCGATTCCGACTTTGTCATCCTGAGCGCAGTACACAAGTCAATCGTCATCCGTACCACGTGTGTGCAACGCCGAATGCGGAACCTCACAGGCCGAATGTGTGCAGGCCACCGACGGGTGTGATGGCCTCGGCCTTGGGAGGGAGATTTCGAGGCCGATAGTACTGCTGGGTCAGGTTCTCGGTGAGAGTCTCGGCCCGGTCGGACTCCACCACCGCCACGATGCAGCCGCCCATGCCGGCCCCCACAAGGCCGGCGCCCGCCACGCCGGGGGTCGCCAGAGAAATATCGACGAGTTCGTCCACTTCGGGCAGGCTCACGTTGTACCCGCCGGGCTGTCGCCACAGGCGGGCCCTTTCGACCCGTTCAGGGTCGCCTGATTCAAGGTCGCGGATCAAGGCATCGATTCGCTCGTCCGGGTACCTGTTGTCGGTGGGCGTTCTCCGGCCGTTCACCAATTTCGTCACGCGGTCGCCATCGTGCGAGAGATTCATCAACTCGCCGAACCGCCGGATGTCGCCCATCTTGAGACATTGGGGGACCATGTCCGCGCGAATGCACTCTGCGATGCCGTACATGCAGACTTGACGGATTGGATAGCCCTCAGCCGGCTCCTCGTGGCTCCGGAAGACACGGTGTATCTTTTCCCCATCCTCCGGGAGTTGCCGGAGCAGTTCCGCCCGGCGAGCAGACACGGGCAGGGATCGCACGATCCGGAAAATCTCGCTCTCGGTCACGCCGAGTGTGCCTGGGTTGATATCCCGCAGGTGTTCGAGCTTCTCGGCGTACCGAGGGAATTGCTTCTTGATGAGCATCAGGCCGAAGATATACGCCGCCACCCGGCTGTTGAAGGCGTTGCGTGCACCGGTCTGCTTCTTCGCCTCGATCAGACTGTTGGCCAGGACGAGGCTGTACCCCTCCGGCACCGGGACGTTCTCAACACCGGCCGCAAAGCCCTTCGCGTGGAGGATGGCGTTGGGTTGGGCGAACACGATAGCTGCGTGATCGCTGCTGCCCCCTCGCGTCCCGACGTACCATTCTGCGTAGCCGCAGTGCCGAACCATGTCCGTGCGATCGACGTCCAGACCGTTCAGCCGAATCACGGCCTCCGCCGCCGCGACGACGACCGCGGAGGAAGAGCTCAACCCGACCGCACGGGGGATATTGCCGCAGAACACCATGTCCATGCCCCTCAGAGACAGCATGAACGTCCCATCTTCGGCACTATGGAGGTGCTGCAAGTACAAAACCGCGGCCCGGACGTAGTTCGACCACGTGATTGAAGCATCGCCCTTGCGTTTGTCGTACTCCGCGTGGCACCAGGCGTCCCAGTCTGATATCTTCGCTCCCACGGGCAGGCACTCACCGATCCGAAACCGTTCGTTTGGGAACGGTTCTGACTCCACGTTCCGGACAGCCACGAGATCGTCATCACGGGGCGAGGCGATCAGCCACAGATGGTTGACGGCCACGGGGTTGACCGAGCCGCCCCGGTGGTCGATGTGGGTGCCCAGGATATTCACCCGTCCCGCCGAGCGAATGACAAGCACCTCTCGACCCAGGCCGAAGGCGTCGCCGAATGTCCGCAAGGTGCGGATGCATATCTCGGTCGCCTGCGCATGCTGTAACTCCGCGCGGCCGCAGATCGCCAACAGGGTGCGGCTGAACTCGCTGGCGGGGTTTTGTGCCGCAGCGATCCATTCTCTTACCGGATGCAGAGGCGTCACTTGCGGAACCATGAATCCTCTTTGGGATTTACTATCTGCCATTTACGATTTACTATGTGACCGGCGCCGAGCGCCGAAAACCATTAGATCGTAAACCGTCAATGGGAAATAGTAAATCAGAAAGCACTCGCTCCATGGAACGAGTCCACAATAGCAAACGAGCCGGGCTCACGAGAAATCCGGGCCTGGTGGATCTCCAGGTAAATGGCTACAGAGGAGTGGACTTCTCCGGAAGCGATCTGACTGCGGAGGATTTCGCGAGGGCCTGCCGGCAGTTGCTGGCCGCAGGTACGGCGGCCTTCCTGCCCACCCTGATCACCAGTTCGACCAAGATCTACGAACACAACCTGCCCATTATTGCGAACGTACTTGATGACGAGGAGTTCCAAGGCAGGGTCCTCGGCATCCACCTGGAGGGGCCATTCATCTCACGAGAAGACGGGGCCCGCGGGGCACATCCGGCAGAGTGGGTCAAAGCACCTGACGTGAGCTATCTTGAGACCCTCATCCGCCTGGCAAATGGCAGGATTCGGCTCCTGACGATCGCCGCCGATCAGAAAGGGGCCGAGGAGCTGGCACACTGCGCGGTCACACACGGAATCGCCGTATCCCTCGGCCACCACCTGGCTACGGACCAGGACTTGGAGCGGCTGGTAAAGGCCGGAGCTAAAACTCTCACCCATCTGGGCAACGGCGTCCCCGCCCTGCTTCCAAGGCACAGCAATCCCGTCTGGGCCGGCCTGGCGAACGACGACCTCTCGGCGATGATGATCGCCGACGGGCACCACCTGCCGCCCGCCCTGCTCAAGACCATTCTCCGAGTCAAGGGCCCGGAGCGTTGCATTGTGGTCAGTGATGCCTCTCCCCTGGCGGGAATGCCGCCGGGCAGGTATAGATCGATGGGAGCAAACGTCGTCGTGGAGGAAAGCGGTCTGTTGCACAACCCTGCCACGGGCTACATGGCCGGTTCCTCAGCAACCATGGTGGAGTGTGTGCAGTACTTGCGGACGCTGAAATTGCTCGACGCTGACGAGCTTGCGCAGGTGTGTTTCGTCAATCCGCTTCACTTGATCGGATATGCCCCCGAAGATGTCCTCTTCGGGGATTGAAGATAATTCCATCAACTGCGGTCTAAGCCGGGAGGATGCGTATGGCTCTGGGTCAAAAGCACACTATCGCCAAAGTCGCTGTGGTTTGGTCGGCCGTCGTGCTGTCGGCGGTCGGCATTAGCAGCGGCCAGGAGAACAGCCTGACCTTCTTCGGCTGGTCGGATCAGCACATACAAACAGACGGCAACGGCGACCACCTGATCTCCGCCATCGACGCGATGAACTCGCTGGCGGGCAAAGCGTACCCGGAACCTATCGGAGGCGTGGTCGCCAAGCCCGGCTTCGTCTTCGGGTGCGGCGACATCACCGAGTGGCCGACGGTCGCCGCGAAGAACACCTACGAGCAACTCATCACCAAGCGGCTGAAGTTCCCCAGCTATGACATCGCGGGCAATCACGACATCGGTGGCCTGTCCCCCAGCGACACCGTCCTCAACTGGCTCATCCAGCGGCATGGCTCGCTTCGCTACAGCTTCGAGAAATCCGGCGTGGTCTTCGTCGCCCTGTTCTCCGAGTACGACGAGACCCTGAACAGCCCCGCCCAGCCAATCTCGAAGGCCGCGCTCGACTACCTGCGAAAGACCCTCGCGAAGATTCCCAAGGATAAGCCGGTCGTCGTGGCGACGCATCTGTGCTTCGACGCAATCACCAACAGGGATGAATTCGTGGACGCCTTCGGCGATGCGAACGTGATACTCGTGCTGGGCGGCCACTATCACAAGGCGGTGGTGAGCCAATACCGCGGAATCAACTTTGTCCAGCTCCCCTCCCCCGAGCCCAAGTCCGCAGGCGAATTCACCGTCCTGCGCATCACCGAGACCCGCCTTGCCGCGATCCCCTTCAACTACCGAGACAATCGCTGGGCAACCGAAAAGCCCAAGCTCCTCGACGTACCCGTCAAGGGCCCGGCGAAGACGCTGCCAGAGGAACAGTCAGCCAGGTCAACTCAATGACATCCGCTGCTCTCACCGCTGCGCGAGCCTCACCTCGTCGGCGATGGCTTGGATGCCGGCGGCGACGACCTTGGGGTCCTGGGCGTAACTTACTCGGAGGCACTCGTTCGTGTGGGGCCAGGGCTCGGCCAGGCCGGGGAAGGAATGGTGGCCCGGGATGACGAAGACGTTTCGCAGCTTCAGTCGCTCGTAGAGCTGCCGGCTCGTGATTGGCAGGTTCGGGAACCATAGCCACAGGAAGAATGCGCCCTCCGGCTTGTGAATGCGGTAGTCGATCCCCTCGAAGCATTTGTGGACCTGTGCGACCGCGTCCTGCATCTTCCTCTGGTAGAACGGACGGATCACATCCCGGCTCATATGGATGATCTCGCCGGAGCGGATCATGTCCGTAACGAGGGCCGTTCCGACGCCGCCCGGCGCCAAGCTCATCACGGCGTTGGCCCGCGCGACCATCTCGATGATCTCCTCCCGGGCAATCACGATGCCGGTCCGTACGCCGGGCAAGCCGAGTTTCGAAAGACTCATGCAGACGATCGTGTTCTCATCCCAATGCGGCTGAGCATCTGTGAAAACGATATTGGGAAACGGGACACCGTAGGCGTTGTCTATAATGAGCGGGATGTTCCGGGTCCGAGCCAGAGCACTGAGCTTCTCAAGCTCGCAGTTCGTCAGCACGTTGCCCGTGGGGTTCGTCGGACGCGAGACGCAGATCTCGCCGATGTCGTCCCCAATACGGAGACCGTCGAAATCCACGTGGTACTTGAACGTGTGCTCATCGACATGTTCGATCTGAGGTCTTCCGGCAGTGAACAGGTCGTGACTGAGCCCCACGTCGGCGTAACCGATGTATTCCGGGATCAGCGGCAGAAGGACTCTCTTGCGGGTTCTGTCCTCGAAGTCGCCCGCGAAGAGATTGAACAGGATGAAGAAGGCAGACTGGCTGCCGTGGGTCACCGCGATATTGCGAGGGCCGATCCTCCAGCCGAACTGCCGGGCCAGCAAGCCGGAGATCGCGCCGACGAATTCGGAGTTCCCCTGCGGCGGATCATAATTCCCGACGGTCCGACCGAACCGGCCGCCATCAGCGAGCATCGCCGCCATGCGTCGACGAAACTCCTGCTCCACAGCGGGAATATGCGAGGGGTTTCCGCCGCCGAGCATGAGCACCGCCTGCCCGCTGGACGCCGCGGCCCCGAGGTCGTCCATGAGCTGCCCGATGCCCGATTGCACCGCGATCTTCTTGCCGAATCTCGATACGTTCATAGCTGTGATATGATTAGTCCCTCATGCGCAGCAAGTCAACCGTCTTCGCTGACATAGCTCTTGTCTCACAGGACGCGGAACGCATTTCGTCCGTGGGTCGGATCCTTCGCTTCGCTCAGGATGACAATTCACGCACGCAGGTCAGACGCAGCAAACATCACACCTGTACCGCTTGCCTTGGCGCAAGGAAGTAGAGCCATCTTCCAACGACACGCTGCCCTCGAATCGCCGATACCGCCTTGGCGTAGAGATCCAATTGCCCGCGATAGACCTGGGCCCGTTCGCTGACCTGCGGGCCCGAGACCCGGTCCGTCTTGAAGTCGATCACGAGCAGCCCATCGGGAGTCTGTGCGAGTAGGTCAATTATCCCCTGGACAACGACGATTTCGTCAGCCTCCTGCGGCGTGGCGGCCGCCCCATCGCCAGCCGGCAGACCGAACGTAAACGGCCATTCCTGCCAGACGGCGTTCCGAGTGTCGCACACGATTCTCCCGAGGTCGCTCTCGAAGAACGCCTGGATCGCTTGAACATCGACCCTTTCGGCCAGGTCTTCCGGGATCTCGCCTTCGCGGACGAGCCGGTCCCTCGTCTGCTCGATCTCATCGAGCGTGATGGAGCGCTTGAGATCCAGCGACGAGATCACCAGGTGGACCGCCGTGCCAAGCACTTGGGCGGGAGGAGATCCGGAAGCCTCGCCGCCGGGCCCGACGAGCGCGACCGGCAAGCGCTCCAGGGCGCCGGAGCTATCATGCGCCACAAACTCGTCATTCGGGTGTGTCAGGCGAGTGACGGAGTCCTTCGCACGCCGGTGCATGGCGTCCGGGAAGCGGTATTGCCAACCCAACTCATTCTTGACCACCGACAGGAGGGTCTGGTCTCCTTGGCCGGCCCGTTCTTCGTCGGAGATTGTGGGCACGACCTTGGCGGCACGCAGCGAGAGGACACGACGCGACAGCTCCTTCAAATCGTCGCCCGTGTAAACCCGCAGGTTGAAGAGGCATTCATCCCTCGCAGGAACCTCCAGGTCGGTGCGGAACGCCTCGTGGAGGGCCCGCTGGTCACTGAGCCCGTAGAGGACCCATTCCAGCGAGTTCCTGCACGCCTTCAACAGCCAGGCGGGCAGCGTGTCACCGCCGAGCAACAGACCCTTTGTCAGGACCTTGCCGCAGCCGGTCTTCTTCTGAGAGGCCGTCAGGATGAGCCGGTCCCGCGCCCGCGTGGTCGCCACGTAGAGAATCCGCATCTCTTCGGCCAGGCCCGCCGCCAGCTTCTTTTCGGCAATGATTTGATGGCCCAGCGATTGCAATTTCACATTGGATCGGGGGTCGATCACTTGCAGACCCAGCGTGTCGTGCGCATCCAGGACCATGTCGGCGTGAACGTCCCGCAGGTTGAACGGCGTCTCCAACTCGGCCAGGAAGACGACAGGAAACTCAAGACCCTTGCTCTTGTGCACGCTGAGGATGCGCACGGCGTTGTCACCTGCCGTGCCGGGCTGCGCCGGGGTCCAGTCCTGCCCCGTCTCCTGGAGCTTCTCAACGAACGCCACGAATCGTGTGAGCGAGGCGATGCCGGCGCTACTGGCGAAGCCCTCGAACTCGATGGCCCGGTCGTGCAGCTTGAGCAGGTTCGCCCGCCGGGCCTGCCCGTTGGGCAGGGCCAGAACGAACGCGAGGTAATGGGTCTCGTGGTAGATTCGCCAGAGCAGGTCCGCCAGGCTGCCGCGACGCGCCATGCTCCGCCATTGGCCCAGCCTCTCCATCGCCCGGCAGAGACGATCCTTGAGGTCCGCCTTCGTCCCCGCGCCGCAATAACGAGTGACGGAGGCGTGAAATCCGTGCGTCTTCGAGTCCGCTCGCGCGTGGAGCCGGATACGAGCCAGGTCCGTGTCACTGAATCCGAGGAGTGGACTGCGCAGGACCGCCGCAAGCTCGATATCGCGTTGGGGATTGTCGAGGACCTTCAGCAGGCACAAAACGTCGCTGATTTCAGTGGCCTCGAAATACCCCGCAGTCGCATCGCAGTTGACCGGAATCCCGGCCAAGCGGAAGATCTCCACGTAATCGTTGGCCTTCCTCGCCAGCGACCGCATCAGAACGACGATGTCGCCGTACCGCAGATCGCGTATCGTGTCCGTTCGGGGATCATAAATCCGCATCGCCGGCCGGCCAGTGCCGGCGTCCATCAGTTCCACAATTCGCTTGGCAATCATCATGGCCTGCCGCTGGCGCGACGTGACCGAATCCGTTTCGGCTGTGTCGGACGAATCCTCCTCATCGTCATTGCCGCGTGCCATCTCGTCCAGGATGTGTAGCTCGACCACGGGCTCGTTGCCACGAGACGCCTGCGCCGCTTGTGAATCATCAGGCGGCCTCAGTCGGGCGGCTTCATCGTAGTCGATATCGGCCACGGCCGATGTCATGATCCGCCCGAACACGCAGTTCACGAAATCGAGTATCCCCGGGGCCGAGCGGAAGTTGCGGTTCAAATCGATTCGACGGCCTTCGCTGGGTCCTGTGGGTTCGACAGCCGCCGAGGCCAGGCGCTCCAGGAAGATGCCGGGCTCCGCGCCCCGCCAGCCGTAGATGCTCTGCTTGACGTCGCCGACGCCGAAGACGTTGTCGCCCGAACTCAGGGCATCCAGGATCGCCTGCTGAACCGGATTGATATCCTGGTACTCGTCCACGAAGATGTGCCTGTACCGGGAGCGCAGCACCATCGCCGTCTCCGACGGCAGAATGCCTCCCTCCTTCTGTCCCTGGGTCAGCAGCCGCAGCGCGTGGTGCTCCAGGTCGGCGAAATCCAGTCCGTTCAGTGTCCGTTTCCTGGCGGTGTACAAATGATCGAATCGCCGCACCAACTCGATCAGGACGTTCGTCTGCACACCCGCCGAACGGCCGACCAGATCGAGATAGCGCGGGTCCAGCACGGCCAGGTCCCGTAATCCAACGAAGCTGTCCAGCGCCTTGGTCCGGAGGTCCTTGACGATCTCTCCGAGGGTTTCCGGGAATCCTCGCAACTGGGGGGCCTTCTTCGGCTTCTCGAAAGACAGAATCATCCGGGCGCACGAGTCCCAATCGCCGGCCCGACGATGCTCCAGGCAGGCTTCGACCGGCACAATGAGCTGTTCGTGAAGCGCCCCCCCCCACTTGCCGTCGGTGTCCTGTGACTCGTAGATCCGCAGTGCGCTGTGAAGCCGGGCGAGGATCGCATCGAGACGATCCTCAACGAACTGCTGCTGGATGCGGCCCAGCTCGCCGGCCTGTGGATCGGCCGCATCCGCAAGCCGGCAGGCTCGCTCGCACCAGAGGTCCCTCGACACGACGCCGTCCAGGAAGTCGTCCAGCCGGAGAATGCCGGCGAGGAAGCCGCCGTTCTCGCGAAGGTCCCGCCGGCGGAGCAACGCTTCCAGCCCCTCGACCAGGCGGGATTGTTCCCACGCCCACTGGATCGTGTCCTGCAGGACCTCGGTCTTGAGCAGCATCGCCTCGTCCGCGTCGATCACTCGAAACGAGGGGTCCAGCGACAGCTCGTGGAAGTGCTCGGTGATGAGCCGTTTGCAGAACGCGTGGATGGTGCTGATGTCGGCACCCTGCAGAACCATCAACTGGCGGACTAGGCGGGATTCCCGCGTCTGGTGGTGCGCATCGCGGAGCCGCCGGGCGATCCGCGACCGCATCTCCTCGGCGGCCGCCTCCGTGAACGTCAGGACGAGCATGTTTCGGACATCCGGACAGGCGGATGCGTCGGAGACAAGGCTGACGCACCGGCCCGACAGGACCGCGGTCTTGCCCGTGCCGGCCGACGCGGCGACGAAGACGTTCCCGCCTCGGGCCGCAATCGCCCTCGCCTGCTGCTCGGTCCATCGGATGGTCTTGTCGCCCATCAGTCACTCCTCGCCCGGTCGACGATGTCAAGCTTACCTTGGGACGACAGGAAGTTGTAGTTGTTGATCTGCCAATCGAACCGGCAGACCGCCTTGTAGTCACACTTCGCACAGGCGGTCGTTGTGCCGAGGCGATAGGGACGCAGTTCGATCCGCCCCGCGACGATCTGGCCGGCCAGCTCGACGATCCTCCTCCTCGTGTGCTCCAGGACTGCGACGAATCCTTCCGGCCGGATCGCTCCGCTGCTGGCATAATAGCCGTACTGGCCCTCCCCGGTCGTGACGGCGAAGTTGTAGTATCGGCTCCAGCGGGCACCGGCATCGGGGTCCAGATGAGCCGCATATACGCCGTTGAATAGCCCTCTGGCCTTGCGGCCGAACCGGTCCACTTTCTGCTCCAACTCCCGCAACGAGGCACTGTCGGGCGGCCGCTCGATGGGGACGCAGAACGCCCCCGCCACCGCTTCGGCCAAAGAGGTCCCACTGTCGCGCAGCGCCAGCAGGTAGATCGGAAGCTGCATGTCCAGGCCATGGTGGAACTCGGGCCAACTGAACCTCGCGCCGGCCCCGCTGGCCTTGTAATCGATCACGAGAGCCACCTTCTTGCCCTCGATCCGGGCAACGTCCAGCCGGTCGATCTTGCCTCGTAGCGAAAACGTCCGGCCGCTCGGCAGCTTCAATACGAACTGACCCAGGTTTTGCCCGGTGTCGGTGATATCCCCGAACGCCGCCTCGGACAGGATCGGGCGAAAGGAGCCTGCCCGAACCATCCGCGCAAAGTCGAGGACGGCCTCTTCCAGCACCTCGGCCGCATGATTGATGATGAACGCATTGTGGGCGGAACGCTGCACAAAGCCAGCGATGAATGGGTCCCGCCGCACGCGATCCGCGACCTGCTCGTGGAGCACATCGATCAACCGGGATTCCTCGACTACCCCCAGGTTGGAACCTTCGGCGGCCAGACGCTTGTGCAGGGCATCCAGCACGTGGTGATAGAACTGTCCCAGGTCCAGCGGTTTGAGCTTGAACTCGCGTCGAACCGCCAAGGACAGTGTATGGTTCGCGAAAAACTTGTAGGGACAGGCCGCAAAAGTCTCCAGCCGCGTAGCCGAGATCTTCATGTCGCCCGCGAAAAGCTCCTCCACGACGCCAGCCTCCAGTCGAGCGAAGTTCTCGTACTCCAGCGCTGACGTTACGGCATGGGCGCACGACCCGAGCACATCGTCGGATCGCATCGCTTGCAGCAGTCCGGCGGGCCGCCGGTTCGTTCCCGTCGCCGGCCCGAAGACGTCACGACCGAGAGAGACACAGAGCAGCTCGGAAAGCTCCGCCTCGGTACGGACCTCCGCAATGTCGTGGAAAACGTCGGCAGCCGACTCCTCCTCCAGATCGCCGAACAGCATCTGCAGGTCGTCCACGAGATCGGAACGCACGATCGGGCCGCCGCGTGCATCGACGCCGGGATAGCTGATGTGGAGGAACGCCGAGGGTCGCGTGAAGGCGATGTAGGCCAAGTACCGGCGTTCCGCCAGCGACTGCGCCGACCCCGGGGCCAGATGGAAGTTCGCCGCCTCGGCCACATCGCGATCTGCATCCGTCAGAAGCCCTGGTCCGGGAACCGGGATCGGAAAACTCTTCTGCGTAGCCCCGAGAAGGAAAACCGCTTTCAAGTTCGGGTGCCGGCTTCGCTCGATGGAACCGACGAGCACCTGGTCCAGGCTCGGCGGGATGAACGCCAGGGTGATCTGCGAGAACGCCGCCTGCAGAATCCCCATCGCCTCCGCCGCAGTCAGTTCGTCGCGTCCGAACACCTCGACCAGCTCATCGAAAACGTCCACGAGCCGGTCGAAGAATTGCCTGTGCTCATCCGCCGCCGTAAGGTCGCCCCTGGACTGCGATTCGTCGATCCACCGGCCGACCGTCTCTCGAACCCGTAAGGAATCGAGAAGCCGGGAGATCGCCCGCACAATAGCGGCGGCTGTTGCCTTTCGGCGCGTGTCTCCGCCGGGACACAGCGTTTCCCTGAGCACAAGGAGCGGGCTGACGACATGGTCGCGGGTCACATTGATCGCCCCTTCGTCGAACGTCGCATCGTCCGGGGCTTGGTGCCGCCAGGGCCCATCCTGGAGCCAGTCCCTGCCCCCTATGCCGAAGGCCAGGCAGTAGTTCTCCATCGCATCGATGCGAGAGGGGTCAAGCGGGACCAGGCCCGTCTTGAGGTAGGCGAACACCTCGGCGGGCGGGAAGCCGCCGATCACGACTTGAAGGGCCGTGCAGATCAACTCGACCACGGGATGCTGATTGAGCGGCTTGCGCTTGTCGATGAAGAATGGAATTCCATAGTCCTCGAAGTAGGCGCGAACGTAGTGCTCGTACTGACTCAGGTCGGAGGCCACCACGGCGATGTCCCGATACCGATAGCCTTTTGTTCGCACGATCTGCACGATCTGCCTGGCCGCCCACTGCACCTCGCATCGTAGGTTCGGGGCGGTCACGAGCCGGATGTCCCCCCCCGCTTTCGCCTTGCGGACATCGAGACAAAAGAGGTTCTGCTCCACGTGAGCCAGGGCCGGACACGCAGTGAAGCGCCCCACATGATTGAGCACGAGCGGCTTGCCCAGCTTGATTCTGGTTTCGCCAAATCGCTCGAGCATTTCGCGATACGTGTCCGCAGTAGGCTCGAAGAGACCGGCCCGGGCCGCCGAGCTCGCGTTCGGCTTACCGATCCCCACGCCTCCAGGATCGATGCAGAGCGCCACATAGGCGCCATCGACTGCCTTGATCACCTCGACCAACAGGGCCATCTCGCCACCGGTGAACGAGGCAAAGCCATCCACCCACAGAAGGGCTCCCTTGACAATCTCAGTGGTCGCCACACTCTTGCACGCGGCGGCGATCTGGGCATCGGTATCGACGAACCGATCCTGCAACGCCTCCGTGTACTTGCGAAAAACCAGGGCGATATCCGCGAACTTCAGCGACGAAAACCGACGGCTCCCTCCGTCGGCAGACTGGAGGCCAACTTTCGCATCAAGCTGTTGGAGCAACCCCTCGATCTGGTCGGGGTCCTTGGCATACTGGTGCAGCTCCGTGATCGTATCCGCCATCTCCCGGGCGAATCCCGGCTGCAACGCAGACCCGCCGAAAATCCGGAGCTTGTCCAGATTGTCACGGAGAATCTTGTGAACCAGCATCTGCCGGCCGATCCGCGAAACGGCGGGCTTGGTCGTGTTCTTGCCCAACAGGAGGAATTGGAGCCGGTCGAAAGAAAGGATGTGAAGCCGGTGGAAACCTCTGACCCGCGGGTCGCTCAGGATCGCCCGCTCCGCCTGGTACGTGGCCTGCTCGGGCACGAGGAACAGCAGCGGCCGGTCCGACGGCTCCCGCAGCGCATCGACGATCGAACGAACACAATGGCTCGTCTTGCCTGTCCCGCTGCGTCCCAGAATGAACTGAACCGCCATCGTAATGCTCCCTTGGCTCTCCTATTGTTGCCTGATCATCCATTCAAGATGACGCCATTTCACCCTTCGGTAGAGCTTCAGCAGGCGGTCTCCCACTGGAGGATCAAGCCATCGGATATAGGCTATCTTGCCTCGGTAGTGTTCTCGTGGCAAGACGTTGTCTTCCACAACGGCTCTTCTGCTCTGACTCGCAACATACCTCAGCTCTTCTTCCAGAGCTTTGACGTAATCCGTGGGAGCCGTGACATGCCCATCCTTGATAGCAACGCCTGTCACTACTCTCTCACAGGGATCATCATCTGGTCCATAGAAAACGAGTTTGCTCTTCTTGACCTTGAAGCCATTCTGGTTCAGCACTTTAGTAACGGTATGGGCAAAACGCTGCAAAGGAAAAGAGCCAGAAAGCGTGATGTCATCGACATACCTGGTGTACTTCAGTCCCGCCCTTGAGGCTATTGCCCCGATTCTGATGTCAATTGGCCTGACTATTTGATCGGCCAGTGCGGGGCTTGTTGATATACCCAGAGGCAACGAGTGGTCTTTAGTCGTCAGCACAGTCAGCAAACGGGCGACATCCGGGCTGCATTCTTGAGATATGAAGAACCTGTAGACCCTGGTGCTGTGAACACTTGGGTAAAAGGCTCTGATATCGAGCTTCGCGATGAAGCGCGAGGCAGCGTGTACACTGGCGTTATCCTTGATCGTCCTGCTTTTGACCGCACCGAACGAGGCAGGAAATGAACTGAGCCTAGTGAGCACATCGTCAAGTATCCGACGCTGAAGCCTCTTTAGTGGCTCAGTGGACTCGACCAACGTACGGGGTTTGCCTTTGACCTCTCGATCAAAGGAGCGATAATAGATGGAAACGTCTTGAGCAAGTGCAATGAGGGCATCGGCCGAAGTCCCCAGAGTCCACGCAAGATGCTTAACCGATCTAATCCGAAGTGTCTTGTCCATGATGATTGTGCTCGTGGACTTCTCCTTGTACCGCACGAGTGATACGAAGCCTCTGAAGCTCATGGACCAAACTCCGGATGCGTTCGTATTTTTCTGTTACTTCGGGGGTCTCACCCTCAAGAGGCATTGCCTCTTCCCAAAGCAAGAAGGCTGCCGGGATACAGAAGACATCCGAGATCTTTCTCAGAAGAGCAATACTGGGCTCAGCCTTGTTGTTTTCCAAGAGAGACAAGTAATTCTGAGTGATTCCAAGAAGTCCGGCTACTTGCCCCTGCCGAAGGCCAGACGCAACGCGAACGAACTTTATGCCCTTGCCAATATTCACACGGCACTCCCATGATCACCTGTATGTCACCGGACTGGAGGCCGGTCACAGTAAAAGTTTTGGGAGTGCTCTTATCGTACATGATACTTGATGACGAACTCATCAGCATTCAGTCCTGCGCGCAGCAGCATGATCGCATATGCGACCTCTTCTGCCGCCCGTAGGTTGTCCATGCTGACAAATTCATTCATCTTGCATCGGGCACGTTCGAGCACCCCCAAATCGGAAGCTCCAGGGTCGTCAGTGACCAGGAAATCGATTTCCCGGCACAACTGCAAGACCCTGTCTTTCTCGCGTGGGTCCATGTTCGGCCTCCTTTCCAGTAAGAAACGAAACCATCCATACTTATTCCTTTCGTTATAAAAAGGAACTTCCGGATTGTGGGCTACACAATGCAGCCCAACTCTGTCCCACCCAACATAAGTGGGCAGGGCGGGAAGACATCGCCACAGCATAGATCCATGCTGCGCCGAGAAACTGCCTAGGTGACAAATGGTCACCTTTCAGGCATCTGGTACCTAAGTGCCAGAGGCAACGATCTGCTTTCGCAAATCGTGACGTAGGAGATACCCACGCGAGATGTGACCGTTTATACAGGAAGTTCGCCACGGGTCAAGGAAAATCTTACGCACAGATATAGTTTTTTGACTGTAGGTCAATATTCACTGTCCTCCACCCAATCTCCGATGGAGTGGACGGGGCATCTCTCTCACAGATTCCCGATCCCGGTGACAGTGGAGAGTAGATGGCCGGGCAGGACATGGAGGACCGATCAGTGCGTTTAACGCATTGCAGGGTACCAGCGGGGAACTTGCCCGGTACCGTCATGCAGGATAGACTGTCGGGGCCGGCTCGGAGGATAGGGCAACGCTGGCGAGCGACCCGAGCACCGCGCCGGCGGGTATACGGCGGGGACGGGCCCGGCAGCGTGGCGGGCCTTCCCGCTCTCTCCGCTGGAACCCCTAAAAGCGATAAACGCAACTCCGGACGAAGGAAGTCGCCGGGTTTTTGTTCCCACCCGTCAGATGGATGGATTCCCGCCTGCGCGGGAATGACACGATGGCGAGGGTCGCATTACACATGGAGTGCATCAGAGGCTTTACGCGACGCCGATGAGGTAGAGGCTTGGCGGCGGGTCTTGGATCGTGATGGTCTCGATCTCCGCGAGTCGCTGTGTGTACAGGTGGTCGGGATCGCCGATGGTTTCGAGCACCTTCTCGTCGGCGGCCTCTTCGCGGAGTCTGCGGATCGCCGCGTTCACGACGAGGATGAGCGGATTGTAGAAGTACAGCACTTGCAAAA
The DNA here is from genome assembly GCA_002327785.1 of Phycisphaerales bacterium UBA2218. Taxonomy (GTDB): domain Bacteria; phylum Planctomycetota; class Phycisphaerae; order Sedimentisphaerales; family Anaerobacaceae; genus PLanc-01. The sequence continues at coordinate 40,457 of DCUI01000057.1, read as the reverse complement.
CGTTTTGTGCGAGGTTCACCCACAGGTCGTGCCGCTTGATGTGGGCCAGCTCATGGAACAACACGTCGCGAAGATGTCGCGACCCGAACGTGGGCGCGAGGTTGCGGGGCACGATGATGACGGGTCGAAACAGGCCGCAAACGGCCGGCCGGGTGCCCGCGGGACCAACCTTCAAACGGACCGTACCCTGAACGCCCATGCGCTTGCGGCAGTAAAACAGGATATCATTCATCAGGTTATTTGCCGCGGGAACGCGGTCGAGACGCCGGCAGGCAGCCATGGCCCGGCCCAGCAGCACGACGCCTATCGTGGCGGCGCCGGCCAGCCAAAGCAGGAAGACAGCCCCCTGCCAGGAAAAGGGACCCAAAACACGACTTGTCGCGTCTGGGAGCCCGGAAGTGCGTGGCCGCTCCCCTATCCCGCCCAAGGTGGTCTGGGAGGATCCCGCCGTGCCATTTGACACAGGCGAAGACCCGGTCTGTCCGGTGGCGGGCCGGGATAGGGGAGCGTGTGTGTGGCACGCTGGCGTAGAGGACGTCGGGTCTGCGTAGGCAGTTTGAGGCTCCCAGATTCGCAGAATCGCGATTGGGGAACCCCCGCCAGTCGGCCAATGGGTAGAAGGAGGATTTAGTGAAAGCAAAGGAATCAAGACAAGATACGCCAGGACGCACGTGACCAGCCAGTATCGCAGCCCGGCACGAATCCGCCCTCGCAGGACGGACTCGACCAGCAGGACGACGCCGATCAGGACCGCCGAGGTGAGCAACATGGGCAAAGTCAGTCCCACAAAGGCTTTACCCATCGTATTCACATGTATCATTATCCATTCCATATCACGCTCTTCACCTTTTAAGACGCCCGAAATCCGATAGTATTACACCACTGCACAAAAATATTTGCGCGCCCGGCGGCAGAATGCCTTGCGTTTCCCTGCGAGCGCACTGCTGGAACCTTGTCTTTTGGGGCGGCTTGTGGTAGACAGACTGTAAGCGGTACGGATGAATGTCCTGCTGCACGACGGCAGGGGTTTGGCAAGGAGATTGGACAGAGTGCTTGGTACGGTTCTCATGGGGCCTGGTGAGGTTCTGGTGCTCATCGTCATCACGGCGATTGTGGTGTTCGTCGCCGTACGCAGGAGAGGAATTCGGTGATGCACGCCTCAATGCGCGCCGCGGTTACGCCCAGTCCTCCCTCCCGACCTGCCTGTGCTGCTTGATGGCGCTTCGGTGCTTCTTGGCCTTAAGACGATTCTCCCTCGCGGCGGCGGGCGTCTTGGTCTTCTTTCGAATCGGCCTCGGTTTCAAAGCCTCCTGCAGAAGTTCCTGCAATCGCTCCACGGCCGCCTGACGATTCGCCTCCTGGCTCCGATGCTTCTGCGAAACGACGCGGAGAACGCCATGCTTGTCCATTCGGGTCGAGAGTCTGCTGCGGACCTGCTGCTTGTGCTCATCCGACAGGCTCGGGGAATTGACCACGTCGAACAGCACGGCAACGCGGGTGTTCAGCTTGTTGACGTTCTGTCCGCCCGGCCCGCCGCTGCGCGATGTCTTGAACACCAACTCGTGTTCCGCGACGAGAACCTTGTCTGTGATCTCGATCATGCCGAATCCTTGCCCTGAACCACATGGAGCCGAGGCAGGGCACATGATATCCGTCGGACTCAACGGCCACAAGGCAGACAACAGAGAATCACGCCCAACACATTTTTGCAGAAGTTTTCGAGAAAAATCTGTCGCCCTGCTCGTTGTGTTATCGGGGCTAAATCAGGCAAATCGCCCAAGCCAGCCAAGCACGTTCGCTCCATCTCCTGATGAGCACGGGCAGACTGGGCACCTGCGGTTGGCCCCCTGGCAGCGGCCCCTCTTTTCCCACCGGTGACGCGAGTACCCGCCCGGCCGAGACCACGCAGAAACGCTCAAGAGACGGAACGAGGAGTGCCGATACCTAACCCCAGGGTCAACGAAAAAGGCATTATCAGTATGAATAACGCGATTGGGGATGTGGAGGTACTGAGAGCCAAGAAAAGAGAGAATAATCGTGACAGTCGCCCCTGACTGAGCAGAAAGCGGGTATTTCAAACAACACACAACCACACTGGCTTACGGGAATGTCCACGCTTCGCTCCACAGGGGCTTCTTTTTTGCGCGGACAGAACACCGGGACGAGCCGCCCGGATCAGGCGAGGAAAAGCACGCCTATCGCTCCGCCGTTCGTTTTCGTTTTGCGTCCCCGGCGGAAAGACCTATAGTATCTGAACCGGCGGCACAAAAACCGTCGAGCAGATGCGGTTCGTCGATTCATGGGAGGCAACGGATGACAAGTCGAAATAGAATCAGTGGGAAGGTGATGATGCTCGTCCTGGCGGCGAGCCTCATGGGCGTCACGACGATCGGCACAACCGTGCTCTCTCTCCCCGTCGCCGCCCAACAGGCAGCCAAGCCGAATCCTGACGAGTTGCGGGCGGGCAGAAACTTCATGGAAACGAAGGTCTACTCTCAGCAGGACGATCTGGACACCCTCAAGCTCTTCGACGGGCTGCGTGTGGCGGATGTCTCCGATGGGATGGACAAGGTGGGGTTAGCCAATGTGGGCCTGATGTCACCGGAGATCCACGCGGCTTGGAAGGACGTGCGGCACTACAAGCACCGCTTCATCGGCATTGCCGTGACGGCCCGGTACGTCCCGACGAACAAAGGCCCTGCGCCGGCCATGGAGACCGCCGCGTTCGACAAGTGGGTAGGCAAGACCTACAACGAGGTAACGCCCGAGCCGTTCGTGCCGCTGATTCGCAAGGGCACTGCCTTGGTCATCGACGACGCCGAGACCCGTGACGTCGGCAGCATCGGCTCGAACAATATCATGGGCTGGAAGCTGCAAGGCTGCGTGGGCGTGGTCACCGACGCCACGGCCCGCGACACGGATGAGATCGCCACCGAGGAGGTCCCGCTGTACTTTCGCCATCCTGGCCGAGGCATCCGCCCCGGCCGCAACGAGATCGAGTCCGTCAACCGGCCCATCGAGTGCGGCGGCGTCCTCGTCCGACCGGGCGACGTGGTCGTCGCCGACGGCGACGGCGTCATCGTCGTCCCGCGAGAAAAGGCCAAAGAGGTCGCCAAATACGCCCAGGCCACGATCGAGGGCGACAAAGCTGGCCGCCGGAGCCTCTACAAGCAACTCGGCCTGCCCGAGGACGATTCTGTCAGGTGAGGCACCGACTGTGCAGGATCACATAAGAACCGGTCTGGGAGGCAACGTACAGCGATGTCTTTTTGAGTCGTGCGTTATGCCTTGTACTTGTCGCCATCTCCATGACAATTGACGGCGCGGACTCTTGCGAGGAAAGCACCACAAGAGATGACTTCGTGTGCGGCGCCAGGGAAAATCACAATCTCGTCACCTTGCCTCAGATTCAGTATACGGCCGTTCACCTTGATGCTCATCTCCCCATCCGGTTTCGAGAATAGACGATTTCTCGCCAGATCGAGGTGGCTCCCATTCAGGATCCTGCATAGACATGGATTTTTCCGGCCGAATCTTGTTTGCGAGCATCTTACACCCGCTGTTTCCTGGTTCACGAAGCCTTGTATCAGACCCGGCCTTTTCCTTCCGGATAACAACGTAAGGTACACTGCATGTGCCATCCATGTCAGTCATGTGTCGGCCTCCTGATTGAGCTGAGTCCTATTCTCACATAAGGAGCATGGGCAGCGGTTTGAGCTCTCTCCTGATAGGATCGAGGATCATCCCCAGGGCCTCGATCGTCGTTGTGCCCAGGAGCAATACTCCTTCATCCCCGAAGACAACCGGGGCGGCTCGGATCTTGTCCCGATACTCGAAATAGGCATTGCCGACGGACCTCTTGATGACCTCCCCGTTGGCCAGGATGAACTCCTGAGACGAAGTGGCTTTGATGCCGAGATTCTTCAAAACATCCTGGGGTACCACGGAATACACCGCGCCGGAATCCACGAGAAACTCACATGTCTGCGATTTCTTCGGGTGTTCCGGGTTGATGACCTTCACCTTCAGAAATGTGATGCTCATTGCCGTACCACCTCCCACCGCGTTCCTTGTCTGTTCCGTCTCACGACGGACTACTCAAGCTGCCGTCGTACTTTTCCCAATTGTACCATATACTCCTCCCCAAACCATCGGGGAATCTGATCTCTTTCGGGCGGTTACCTGGGCAACTCAGAATTGCTTGAGGAAGCGGAGGTCATTTTCGGTGAGCCAGCGGATGTCGGAGATCTCGTACTTGCGCATGGCGAGCCGCTCGATGCCGAAACCGAAGGCCCAGCCGGTGTACTTCTCGCTGTCGATGCCGACCGCGTCGAAGACGTTGGGGTCCACCATGCCGCAGCCGCCCATCTCAACCCATCTTTCCCTGCCGGCCTTGTCTGCCAGGAGCAGATCCACCTCGGCGCTGGGCTCGGTGAACGGGAAGAAGCTCGGGCGGAACCGCCACTTCGTGTCGGGGCCGAAAAAGACGTGGATAAACTGCTCGATCGTGGTCTTCATGTCCACCATGGTCACGCCCTCATCGACCACAAGCGCTTCGAGTTGGTGGAACATGTACATGTGCGTCGCATCGACGGTGTCGGGGCGGTAAACCCGGCCCGGCGCGACCACGCGAATCGGCGGCCTGGTCTTTTCCATCACCCGGATCTGGATCGTCGAGGTCTGGCTGCGGAGCAAAACGTTGTCTTCGACGTAGAAATTGTCCAGCGGGTCTCTGGCCGGATGCTCGGGGGGGATATTCAGCGCAACGAAGTTGTGCCATTCATCCTCGACCTCGGGGCCGTAGGCGACGCCGAAGCCCATTCGGCCGAAGATGTCCAGCAACTCGTCGATGGTCTGCATAATCACGTGGCGTTTTCCGATGTGTACCGCCGTCCCCGGCAGCGTCACATCGATCAGCTCCCGCTGCTGCTTCTGGTTCTCTTCGAGAGCCTTCTTTCGCTCCTCGAAAGCCGCCGTGACCTCATTCTTGGCCTTGTTCGCAAGCTGTCCGCCCCGGGGCTTTTCCTCCCGGGGGAGCCGTCCGACCTCGCTGAGCAAACCCATGATCAGGCCCTTGCGGCCCAGGTACTTGATGCGGAAATCCTCCAGGGCCTTGAGGTCCTGTACAGTCTGCAACTCCGCGAGGGCCTGCGCACCGATTTGTTCGAACTGCTCAAGCATGGTTAGGCCAGAGCCGCCTTGACCTCCTGGACGATCGCGTCGAAGCCCTGCGGGTCTGCAATGGCGATCTCGCTGAGCATCTTGCGGTTCACGGCGATTTTGGCCTTTTTGCAGCCGTTGATGAACTCGCTGTATCGCATCCCGCGCTCACGGCAGGCGGCGTTCAGACGGACGATCCAGAGCCCTCGGAAATCACGTTTCTTGGCCCGGCGGTCGCGGCGGGCGTATACCTCGGCCCGTCGCAAGGCCTCTGTGGCCAATCGCCATGTGTGCCCTGCCATCGCGCGATGGCCTCTGACTCGCTTCAGTTCCCGTTTCTTGGCCTTGCGGACGGCGTGGCCTTTGGTTGTTCTTGGCATGTCAGCTTTCCTTTAGTCCTTGTCGTGTTCTGCAAAATGGAGGATTAGGTCTATATTCTTCAAGGAAATCCTGTTCCTCGATTTCCTTGAAGCATCAACGATGTTGTTCTCTGCCCGACCGCTACGGTTTGTGAAGGAAAAATCGAAGGAAGAGATTTTTCCTTCCCAAAGTAGGCTTAATCCTCCATTTTGCAGAACTTCATACCCATGAGAATTCCCGCTTGCTACGGCAGCTGAGACGCCGGGAAGCAAGCGATTATTGTCCTGCCGGCCTGCGAGAGGAGCAACCGCTCAACTGTGCAGGGCGGCAACCATCTTCTTCGTGAAGGTATTGCTGGTGACCGTGGCCGGGCGACGAATCCGCCTCAGGTGCTTGGCGCTCTTGACACTCATCAAGTGGCCCTTGCCGGCCTTGCGATGCTTGATCTTGCCGCGGGCCGTCAACTTGACCCGTTTGGCCAGACCTTTATGTGTCTTTTGCTTCTGCTTCGGCATATAGTTCCTCAAACAGCTTGCACACTTTGCCTGCTATGGATAAAAGTGTAAGTATACCCTCCGCTTCCGGCGTGGTCAACCCGTATTGAAAAAAATCACGAATTCCCCCGCTTCGGCGATCCCAAGCCGGGAATACGCCCCCTCGTGCCCCGATATACGGGAACGACCCTGCCGCGGGCTCGCCCGCGCGCCGAGCCGCTACTTGGGAACGAGCAACAAGGTCATTCGCCGCCCGGTCAGCATGGAGGGCCGCTCCACCTTGGCCAGATCCTGCAGGGTTCCCATGATCTGGTTGAGCATCTCGTACCCCTGCTCCTTGTGCAACATCTGACGGCCGCGGAAAAAGAGCGAGAGCTGGACCCGGTGCCCCTTGCCCAGGAACTCACGGGCGTGCTTCATCTTGACCTCCAGGTCGTGTTTGTCCGTCTCGGGTCGAAGCCGAATCTCCTTGAGCGTCGCCACGGGGTGCGCGGTCTTCTTGTGAGCGTCGCGGACCCGCCGTTTCTGCTGATAGAGCCACTTGCCGTAATCCATGATCCGGCACACCGGCGGCTCACTGTTCGGCGCGACCTCCACAAGGTCCAGACCCGCCTCCTGGGCCTTGCTCATGGCCTCCTCTTTCGAGACGATGCCGACCTGATTGTTTGCCTCATCGACCAGCCGAATCTTGTCGGCCCTGATCCCCCCGTTTACGCGTAGACCTCGTTTCACTGTTGTGGACCACCTTGCCTTTCTCAAAACAATCTGCTGCGTCAACCCACGCGAGTTGATCGAACCCCGGCGTCAATCTGCCGGGTTTTGTAAAACCCGGTTGATGAACAGTGTATCACACCGCGAGCCATTTCCAGCCCATCAAAATCTCATATCCACGGCTTTATCGGCGATTTTCCGCTTCATCATCGCCAGGAATTGGTCGACCGGCACCGTCCGGGTCTCCTGGCTGCCCCGGATTCTCACATTCACCGTGTTGGATTCGGCCTCTTTGGGCCCCACGACGAGCATATAGGGGGTCTTTTCGCCGTGGGCTTTGGCGATTTTGGCCCCGATCTTCTCATCCGACAGGTCAACCCCGCATCGCAGGTCCGCCCCGTTGAGCGTTTCCTGGACCTTCGCGGCATATTCGTTGCTCTTCTCGCTGATCGTCATCACCCGCACCTGCTCAGGCGACAGCCACAGCGGCAGCGCTCCGGCGTACTGCTCGATCAGGATACCCATGAACCGTTCAAGAGAGCCGAGCACGGCCCGATGGATCATAACAGGCGTCTTTTCCGTGTTGTCCTCATCGACGTAACTGAGCTCGAACCGCTGGGGCATCGAGAAATCAAGCTGGATCGTGCCGACCTGCCAGGAGCGGCCAATGCAGTCCTTGACGTGGAAGTCGATCTTGGGGCCGTAAAATGCGCCGTCGCCCTCATTGATCCGGTAGGTGATTTTCTTGTGCTCCAGGGCCGCCTTCAGGGCGTTGGTGGCAGTCTCCCAGATCTCGTCCGAGCCGATGTGCTTCTCGGGCTTGGTGGATAGCTCGATCGCAAAATCCTGGAAGCCAAAGGCCCGATACGTCTCGAAAATCAGGTTGATGACGCCGATGATCTCGGACTCGATCTGCGACGGAGTGCAGTAAATGTGCGCATCGTCCTGGGTGAACTGGCGGACGCGGAACAGGCCGTGCATCACTCCGCTGGCCTCGTGCCGGTGCACCATACCGAACTCGGCCATCCGAAGCGGCAACTCCCGGTATGAGTGCCGGGTCGTCTTGAAGAGCAGGCAGCCGCCGGGGCAGTTCATCGGCTTGACCGCATAACCGATGTCGTCAATCTTCGTGAAGTACATGTTCTCTTTGTAGTTGTCCCAGTGCCCGCTGCGGTGCCAGAGCTCCTCGTTGAGGATGACCGGGGTCCGGACTTCCCTGTAACCATATTTGCGGTTCATCTGCCGCATAAAGTCGAGCATCTCGTTCCAGACCACCATCCCCTTGGGGTGCATGAACGCAAAACCCGGGCCCATCTCGCTGAAGCTGAACAGCTCAAGCTGCTTGCCCAGGACGCGGTGATCGCGCTTCTTGGCCTCTTCCAGGCGGTTCAGGTACTCGTCGAGATCCTTCTTGCTCGGCCAGGAGGTGCCGTAGACCCGCTGGAGCATCTTCTGGGTGGCGTCGCCGTGCCAGTAGGCCCCCGCGACCGACATGATTTTGAAGCTGCCCACCCTGGCGGTGCTGGGCACGTGCGGCCCCCGGCACAGATCCTGAAAACCGTTGTCGCCGTGCGAGTAGAAGCTGATGACCTGGCTATCGACCCGCTCGATGTTGTCGCTCTTGTACTTGTCGCCCTTGAGCTTCTCGAGGGCCTCCTGCCGGGACATCTCCCTGCGGGTGAACGGTTTGTCGGCCCGGACGATCTCTTGCATTCTGGCCTCGATTCGCGGAAAATCATCCGGCCGGATCGGCTCGTCGAGATCGATGTCATAATAGAATCCATCCTGCACCGTCGGACCGTACACGAGCTTCGCCTGGGGCCAGAGACCGCAGATGGCCTCCGCCATGACGTGCGCACAGCTATGGCGCATCACCTCCAGGCCTTCTCTGTCCTTCGATGTGATGATCTGAACGCGCGTGTTGTCCGTAACGGGGGCACTTAAATCCACCAGCTTCCCATCGATCCTTGCAGCCACGGCGGCCTTGGCCAGCCCCGGGCCGATCTTCTCGGCAACTTGCCTGGCAGTGGTGCCCTCGGCGACTTCCAGGGCGCTGCCGTCCGGTAGTGTAATCCTTGCCATACATCCTTCCAAAATCGCGCGTCTCTTCGGCGTTTCCTCGAATATACTGGACCCACCTCCAAAGTCAAGTATCGTCCGAATCGGGGCCGATGCCACATTTCCCCCAGATGGCCCAGGAGTGATCCGGCTCTTGGAATCCAAGAGGCATGGCCCTAACTAATTATCCCTCCTGAACTTATGACGGAACCACTGCGGAAGAACCTTGACGAAGTCACTTTGCCCAGCTTGGTTCTTGTTATGGGACGGATATTCTGGTATGATGGGATTGTTGGAGCGCACGTGCATTGTACGCATGAAGGCAAGCCAATGAACGCGAACCTGGTGCTTCTCAACAGCAATGGATCGCACAAGACCTTCGCCATGCCCAACCTCGTGACGGTCCTCGGGCGAAGGCACGACTGCGATCTGCGGATACCACTTCCCATGGTGTCGCGCAGGCACTGCCAACTGACTCAGAACAGCGACTCGATGAGACTCCGCGACCTTGGCTCGCGCGGGGGCACGTTCGTCAACGGCAAGAAGGTGGACGCGGCGAAGGACATCCCCATCAAGCCGGGCGACTACATCGGCATCGGTCCGCTCATGTTCGTCTGCCAGATCGACGGCCAGCCCGACAAGATCACGCCGCCCCCGAAGAAGTCCGCATCGAAAGCCAAACCCAAACCCCAGAAAGCCGCCGGGGCTGCGTCCAAGAATAAACTGGTCAAGGAACTCGACAAGGAGCTGGACGAGAAGTTGGGCGACGAATTGGATGAGAAACGGAGTGATGATGGGTTGGACGAGAAACTGAGCGACGAGCTGGACGACCTCGACGTCTCCGACAGCTTCATCAATCTGGACGATCTGGACGCAGACATGGAGGATCTCAAGGACGTTTGACCTGCGCCGGTCCCACGATCACGATGTGCCTTTCTCTGTCTGCCGGCGCCTTGCGCGCCCCAACGCTTCGCGCTTCCGTAGGCACAGGATCCTGCGAATCGCCCGCCGAACCCGACTGTCCGGCCGAGCTGCAGTCCACTCCCAAAGCTTGTTTTCCAGGAGAATTCGCAGGCCCAGAAACTCCAGGCCGATCAGGATCAGCCACGATCCCGGCGAAAAGGGAGTAATCAGCGCCAGGAATCCCAGGACAATCAGGATGACGCCAACGACCGTCCTCCCAGCGCTCTTCATTTGAACCGCCCTATCATCGCGGGCGGTCGCGCCCGATCGACTCGGAATATCCATCTTCGTCCAACAGCCTGCCGCATTGCTAGGATTCCTTTCGGCGAGCCAGGATCGCCTCGATCTCATCCATGGTCCGATTCATTACGGCCATCGTCTTCCTGAACGGCTCCGGCGTCGTCATATCCACCCCTGCCTCCTTCAAGATCGTGATGGGATAGTCCGAGCCGCCGGCTGAGATGAAACGCAGGTACCTTCTCGCGACGTTCTCCTCCCGGGCAAGCGCCTCTTCCGCCAGGGCTGTCGCGGCGGTGAACGACGTCGAATACTGGTAGACATAGAAGTTATAGTAGAAGTGAGGGATATAGGCCCACTCCACCGTGTACAACTCGTCGATCCGGCAGATGCCCTTGTCGTGCCCGTAGTACTCTCTGGCAATATCGCCGTAGAGTTTCGTGAAGGAATCACCCGTGAGCGGCTCTGCCCGCTCGGCCATCTCGTGCATCCGCAGCTCGAACTCGGCAAACTGCGTCTGCCTGAACACGGTGCCCTTGATCCCGTCGAGGTAGTTCATCAGCAGCGACAGCCTCACGTCGTCATCTTCGATCTCCCGCAGCATCTTGTGGATAAGCAGCGTCTCGTTGAACGTCGAGGCCACCTCGGCCACGAACGTCGAGTAGTCCGCCAGCGGGAACGGCTGACTTCTGTTTGCGTAGTAGCTGTGCAGGGCGTGGCCCATCTCGTGGGCCAGCGTGCTGACGTCGTCGTACTGGCCGTTGAAATTCAGCAGGATGTATGGGTGCACGTCGTAGGCGCTGCCGTTGGAGTAGGCCCCGGATCGTTTGCCGGGCGTGGGATAGACATCGATCCATCGCTGCTCGAACGCCTTCTCGGCCGCCCGGCGATACTCCGGCCCCAGCGGTTCGAGGGCGTCGAGGAACAGGTCCCTGCCCTCGTCGAACGTGTACTTCAGGTCGAGCCCCTGGACCACGGGAGCGTACAGATCGGAGTACTTCAGCGTAGCCACGCCGAGCATGCGCTGCTTGAGCTGAAGATATCGGTGGAACGTGTCCAGATTGTCGCGGACGTTGCGGATCAGACTGTGGTAGACCTCGACCGGGATGTTGTTGCGATCCAGGGCACGGTGCAGACACGACTCGTAGTTCCTCGACCGCGTGTAGAAAACATGCGTCTGCAAGTGGGAGTAGAGCTGAACACCGAAGGTCTGGCGAAACTGGTTCATCGCAGACCAGAAGGCATGAAAGACGGCCTCGCGGTCCTGTCGATTGGTCGATGCCCGGTGCAGGGCGTAGCCCGACTTGCTGAGCAGAGCCGTCGCACCGTCACTGAGCGTAATCTCAGGGTAGGGCATCTCCGCATTGCTGAAGACCGTGTAGACCGAGCCGGGGCCGTCGGCCATCTGGCCGGCTCGGGCCAGGATCTTCTCCTCCTGCTGCGAGAGCGTGTGCGGCTTGGCGCGAAGCACGTCGAGCAGGTACATTCGGTAGATCTTCAGGCCGGGCTCGACGGCGACGAACTTCTCGATGGTCGCCTGGTCGAGCGCGACGATCTCGGGCTCGATGAACGAGGCCCGCGTGTTGTACTCCGTCGCGAGCTGCTCGGTCTCCTGTTTCATCGCGAGGTACGCGGCGTCCCGCGTATCCTGGTCGGACTTCATGTGGGCATAGCTGTGCAGCCGCCCGAAGGCCTTCGACATCTCGCTATTGAGCGCCAGGCACGAGAGCAACTGCGCCGGCGAGTCCGTGAGCTTTCCCTTGTAGCCCAGGATATCGTCCAGCCGGCTCGCCAGAGCGGTCTTCGCCTGTCTCCAAGCCTCACCCGACGGATAGAGGTCTTCGAGCCTCCATTGATGCGCAGCCGGAACATCCGTCCGCTGCCGCATTTGTCCTCGACCATCCTCCGCCGGCAAAGAAATCACCATCATCAAAGCACCCAATACCCACAACTGTCTCATCGCGGTTCTTTCTTACAGCCCGTGTTCCGCCTTATCTTAATCCTGCCCTGTGACAGCCGTTCAGGCATCCTAAGGTTCAGCCGCTGCCAGGTCAAGACCGAACACCCCGCCGAGGCTCCCACGCCGTGCATCGGGGCAAGTGTTTCAGGCAGGCGATCCCGATGTCCCGGTGGCAGCGGCAACCGAAGCTTGGCGATGCCACCCAAGTACCAGCCACCCGGGAGACCGGCATCGAGTCCCTCGACGCGAAAGCCTTCTCTGTAGACGAAGTGTTCACGGCGCCGAACGGCCGGATCGTCAGGGCGAACCTTCGGAGAATACCGCAGTAGCACGGGCATATTGCCCGTGTGTCCCATACGCGTCTTGCCCACGCGACAGTGAGTCGCCTTCTTACGCACCCTTTCAGCGGCTCCCTGTCTTCGTGCGCCGGAGGCGCGTGCCCTCGACGAAGGCTTTGGTGCCGCTTCGCCTGATCCTGTCCAGGTTCTTGGTGTGGGCGTCGCCGCGGTCCCTTCCATTTTCCGGTTGCATGTCCACCAGAGTACAGGTATAATATAAGCCAGGAGTGATGTTCAACATCTTTTTGGGTCCGATATGACCCATCGCAGGCATGCGACGGCTTTGGTGTATTTCTGCCTGGAGCATGATTTGATTTGGGGTTATTATCGGGTGGTTTGCTCGGGGGGGGGTTGCTGTTGTCTCTGATCGGCGAGCACATGGACGCGTGTTCTGGGCGTAAAAACGATAGCAGTCGATGTCGGGTAGTCTGATCCTCGACCCGAAACGGAGCCAGCAGTGAAAAAAGGGCACGCCACAGATAGTCGTCTGATGTTGTGCGGCAGTCCGCGTCCGATCCAGTGTACATTGGCAGGTGATGGCAGTGACCTGCCCGCCGAGCATGGTTCCATGAGAGCAGACGCTTCTGATATCCCCAGCAGCCGGGTCCTCGTTGAGCCGCAGGCCATCCCGACATCGCTGTCGGTTCCTGCCGAGCGGATTGCCGGCATCGACCGCCTGCGAATCGTGGCTGCAATTGGGATCGTCTGGTTCCACACGGACGGAGCACCCCATCGGGAAATTGGCTATGCCGGCCTGCCGATGTTTCTGCTGATCTTCTTCTCACTCATCACGCGGCAGGACTCCGGCAGCACAATCACGCACTTCCTCAAACGGCGATGGAACCGTCTCCTGAAACCCTGGCTGTTCTGGTCCGCTGTGTATGGGCTGTGCCATTTGGCCAAAGCCATGCACACCATGGACGTGCGGGGATTATCAGGAATGTTCTCCATTGGAACCCTGCTCACGGGCACGAACATCCACCTGTGGTACCTGCCTTACGCGTTCGTATCGGGCCTTCTTGCGTACGAGTTGAGTCGCAGGACGTTGAAGGCGAATCATGTGCTCGTGGCCGTGATGGCGACGGTTATCGGAATGCTCGCGCTGGCCGCCTGCGCGATAGGAACGGCAATTTACAGGCTGCCAAACCCCATAGCTCAATGGGAATTCGGGCTTGCCACCATTCCCCTCGGATTCGCCATAGGCAGATGTCTTGCGATCCCCTCGCGGAGTCTGCAGAAGATACTCCTCGCGGGGATCTCCCTGGGCATACTGATCGAGGGTCGCATTTTGCAGTCACTCAACCTGAGTGCACTGGTGATTCCCTACGGCATAGCGGTTGTGTCCATCTGTATCGCCTACTGCTGGGAGACCAGGAAGGACATTATTACCACGGCCTTGGCGCCGCTGACCTTCGGGATCTATCTGATTCATCCCCTGGTCATCTTTGCACTGCAGCATTGTCTGTCGCCGAGCAGGTCCTGGTGCCTGTTCATATCGCTGACTGTCTGCATTTCGGCGATGATCACGCTGGTTCTGATGAAGACGCCGATCAAACGATTCCTGTAGCCTGACACGCCTGTTGAGTCCGCCGTTGCGGAACACCGCCCCCCTCCACAATGGAGACACACAGAACGGTTATTTCTCACGAGGTCCTTTTCCTTTCCCGCCCACGGGAACGTCCGAGTATCCCTCCCTTGACTGTTCTGAGAAAGCACCGGCAACATTGTTGGGCAGGTCTTCGTGCTTTTCCGGCGACTTTTGCTCAATCACCGCGAGATTCGCCGATCTTGCCGCTAAACTGCCTCTTCCGTTCAGTCGATACCCGTTGGTGAACAGTCGCCGGGCGAAGGTTGTCCCCACCTGGCGACGAACGACCGATGATCAATGACGAAATTGCCCGGATGGCTGGGGCCGAGAGGCTCGCAGTCGGGCAGGAGGAGCGTATCGTTTTCGACATCACACTCAAAGACTACCTCAAGGAAATCGACGAGGCGTCCCTGTTGACGGCCGAGCAGGAGTATGAGTACGGCAAACGGATCGTGGAGGAGAACGACCCGCTGGCCCGTGAGCACCTCGTGCGAAGCAACCTGCGGCTGGTGGTGAACATCGCCAAGAAGTACGGCGGGCGGGGCATGAGCCTGGGCGACCTGATCGAGGAGGGCAACCTCGGCCTGATCAAGGCCGTGGACTACTTCGACCCGGACCGCGGCACACGATTCAGCACGTACGCCGCCTGGTGGATCAAGCAGAGCATCAAGCGAGCCCTGCTGGAAAACATCCAGCCCGTGCACGTCCCGACGTACATGGTAGCCCTCATCAACCAGTGGCGCCACGCGGCATCGGAAGTCGAGGGCCGGGTCGGGCGGAAGCTCAGCCTCGAAGAGATGGCGGACCTGATGCACTTGCCCGTGCGGAAGGCCAAGGTGATCCACCGGATTGTCGAGGTCCTCGGCAACACCGGCGAGAGCCTCGGCCCGGACGACCAGGACGATACCGTGGCCCTGGAATCGACACTGGAGGACGACAATGCCGGTCGCCCGGAGGATTGTCTCGTCCACGATGAAGAAAAGGCCAAAGCGGTGCGACTGCTCGACGAGCTGGACCCGCGGGAAGCCGAAGTGCTCCGACTGCACTATGGCATCGGCGAGAAGCGTCCCCTGAGCCTCAAGGAGATCGGCAAGAAGATGGGCCTGACTCGCGAGAGAATCCGCCAGATTCGCCGAGACGCCCTGACAAGCCTGTACGAGTACATGGAGGGCGAGTAAGGACGCGATGTCCTGCCGTGGATGCCCGCTCTATTCAGGCACGTGCGAATGAGGTTCCTACCCGACGCATTTTCAGGGGGGGGGATATGCGAGCCTCCAGCAGGTCGATATAAGCCGTACTGAGCAGTCGGTCCTCGAAGATGCCGAGCCGTCGGGAAAATAGCCAGCCATCGAGGAACGGCTCATCTATCGAACGGGCCAAAAGACCTGGTCGCCACCCTGCTCACCTTGGCCCCACTGGCTTGGGGTCCCGCCGTCGTCATCGAAGTCCAGGCCGCAACTGTACAGTCGAAAGCCACCTTCCATTCGCCTGTAAATCAACGGGCCGGTCGAATACGGGTCCTGGGGGACGCGCCGCAGGAAACGCGCCTCGACAAGTTGCGTCAGAGAGTCCGGGTATTCATCCTGTTCGATCTCGTAGCG
The DNA here is from genome assembly GCA_002327785.1 of Phycisphaerales bacterium UBA2218. Classification (GTDB taxonomy): domain Bacteria; phylum Planctomycetota; class Phycisphaerae; order Sedimentisphaerales; family Anaerobacaceae; genus PLanc-01. The sequence goes on along the minus strand of DCUI01000057.1, from coordinate 24,987 downwards.
AATCACCGCGATTGTAGTCACCAGCGCATCGAGGTCCGTCCGGGCATGCCACGGCAGATCCATGATTCCCCGGCATACGGTCCCGAGCAGTCCGACGAAGGCGTTCTGCCGAATGAGACCGTCCAGAACATCCCTGACGCCGTTGGGCTCGTTGCGAAACTCCCAGGGCGTCTTGGCCGCGGCGATCTGGATATGCCGGAAGAACGCCTCCGCGCAGTCCGTCGTCCGGCGTCGATCCAGGGCGAAGAGATCCGGGTTCTGGCCGGAGGTCATCGGATCGATCAACAACCTGAGGGGCTCGGGCAGACCATTCCACTGCGTGATTGCGACCCTAGGAATCCGTCCTTGTCCGTTTCCCTCATCGGTGAACATCCGCTGGATGCCGTCCAGCCAGACAAGCCGCTCGAGCGCAAAATCAAGCACATTTCGATCCACATCAGCGTATTGTTCGAGCTGCTGCTGAAGAGCGGCCAACGTCTGGGGCGGAAAGGACTCATAGGCCAGGACCCCGCGCAGCGTGCCGATCAGCAGGGTCCGAATGGACACGCCGAGGAGCTGATGAGAGAGAACTTTCCGGCCCCCGAAATGGCAGGCAAAGCGGTAGAGAGTCGCCACGTCGGAAGACAACAGCTCATCCTCTCCGTCAAAGGCCCGCAGCTTGATGCGGGTGTCCAGGACGAAGGCCAGGTCTCTGGCCCCTGCTGCCTGCGGCATGCCGGCCAGCATCGCACTGCCGCCCATATAGAGGGGCCAGTAGTGCGGCCTCCTTGCGCCCTCGGCCATATAGGCCAATGCTTCCTCGTTGGCGGCGACCCATTGACGGAGTTGCGCAAAGGCCTCCTCGGGCCAATCCACGGGAAACCCCCTGCGAAAAGCGCCGAGCATGTCCGGCATCTTGACGACCGTCTGAAAGCCTCGCTCGTAGCAGTCGCGGGCATCGGCATTCGGATCATCGTCCGGCGGGCGGGCGGCCGCTGCCATCTTCGCCACGTAATCCACCGTAACCTTCACTCTCGAGTAATCCAGCCAGTGAGGCCACTGACCGGCACAGTACAGACCATTGAGGGCCACGTGGGCCAGGACAATCGGGCCCAGGGTCCTGCGTCTCCACCGCCAGACCCCGGCGACCAGGCCAAGAGCCAGCGCCGGGCCGAGTCTGCCAAAGGGCGCCAGATGCACCGCCGCGAAGAGAACCGCCTGCCCCAGCACGGCCGGCAGCCCGCCGGCGACACGTTCGAGAGCACGCTGGACGAACCCCCGCCAGAATAGTTCCTCCAGAACAGGCGCTATGACGGCGATGCGAACGGTCAGAGCCACGAAGAACGCGAGATCCCTGTCCTCCGCCAGGAACAGGCGATTCCCCGGCAGCTTCACCCCCAATTTGTCCGTCGATACGGCGGCCAGCAACATCAACACCAAGGTAGCGGCCGGCAGAAAGAGAATCGCCGCGATTTCAGATGGGCGCCGCCGAAACCACACAAGGTCCAGGTTGCCCACGGCTCCGATCCGCTTGACCACCAGCACGATCAGGAGCATGGTGAGCACATCCGCCAGCGGCACGAGCACATGGGTAATCAGACCGTTTCTGCTCATGCCGTCCGTGTAGAGCATTGAGGAGAACAAGACCGGCGTAGCAACCGCGACGATCGATACGAAGAGAATACCCAGAATTTGCAGTCTGCGAGGAGAACCGCCGACACCCGCCTCCGAACCTGCAACCAACTCTGACAAAATCCATGCCTCCATGCTCTATAGAATGTCGATGAAGACGCCCTAGCGATTATATGGCCGGAGACCGCCGGGAACAAAGCATTTGCGGCCGGAAAGGGTTTTCTGATGCAATGTGCAATGATACGGCTCGCATGGTGGGAAACTCACGTCGTAGGAAACGGCACATTGATTGTGGCCGCGGCAGGAAGTGGGAGAAAAGGGGATACGTCCTACGGATTCCTTTTGGGGGCGGCGATTCCTTTTGAGGTTATCGTTTCCGAAGGAATTCCGATGGCTTGTCCGCGCTTGAGAAGACGGCAGTGGCGGTCTGGGTGACGAAGATGGAGGGGTGCTGGCGGGCCAGATGACGTACACCTCATGGGGAACGGGGTGGCGAACAGCCGCCAACTGAACAATCTGGCAGACTCTTCGAACATAGGGCGTAATGCTTTCATGGATGATAAAACGGTTCAAAACGATCTGCTTTTCGAAGTTCTGACGCCGCGGGGTTTCCGTGTCCGCTTCTTGATCACAGCCTATCCAACCGACGCGATAAAGGAAGGGACGCGAGTATGGCCGAAGTGAAAGTCTATCACGATCAAACGGGTAATACGCTGACCGTATGGTTCGGAGATCCTCATGATGAGTACGTCTGTGAAGAAACGGGTGAAGAAGTCGTACTGATGAAGGACAAAGCGGGACGAGTCATCGGTTTTGAAAAGCTGAACTTCTCGCCACTGCCGTCTCAACCCATACGCGTCGCTTTCGAGGCAGGAGTGGCATAGGGAGCGCAAGGTGGGCCGTTTGGGTCGTCACCCGTTATGAAGCGTACCGGTTCTGTAGGAAGGCGATGGCCTCGGGGACACTGGAGAATACCTTGTTGGCGGTTTGGGTGACGAAGACGGAGGGGTGCTGGCGGGCGGTCCAGATGACGTAGGCCTCCTTGGCGGCCTCGTGGGCGTGCTGGAGCTCCCGCTCGACGCCGCTGGAGATGGCGGCCCGGCCGTCGGGCAAGGCGGGCACGAAGCTCACGATCATGTCCGCCTGATCGATCAGCAGGAAATCGCGGGCATAGATCTGGTTGTTGATGTCCCGCTCGATCTGCAGGACCTCCTCCATGTCCAGGCGGACCTGCTGGTTCAACGCGGTGACTTCGATCTGGCTACGGCCCTCTTGTCGGGCCCGTCTGGCGACCATGGGCAGGTGGGCTTCTTCCAGGTCGCCGGGGTCGAAGCAGACGAAGGACTGCTTCATCCTCCTGCGGAACTCACTGATTTCCCGGGTCACGCTTTCGAGGGAGGCGACCGCCGTCATGGGGAAGCTGAGATACGCTTTCTTGACATCTCGCTGGAACGCCATGCGATAGAAGGTGTCCACGGTCGGCTGCCCGCCGCCCAGGGCCAGGCAGTAGAAGGGCACCTTGTCGTTGATGCCCTTGCAGAGCATCTCGGTGCTGATGATTTCCTCTTCCCGCCAGACGATCAGGTCCTTGAGGCTGTGCTCGACCGCGTGCTGCTCCAGGAGCCGCAGGTGCATGGCGACGACGCCGTCGATGAGGCAGATGTACATATCGGCGTTGAGCAGCCGCATCTGGTCGAAGTCCACGGCGGGGAAGAGCCCGTGCCGCCACCGGAACGTGGCGTGCGTGTTGACGATCAGGTTCGGGACCTCGCTCGCCGCCGCGATGATGTCCTTGAATATGCTACGGCGGAGGGAGTGCAGCCGCTTGAGGGAGATGTCCAGTATCTTGCCCGGCGGGATGTCCGGGGCCTCCGCGTACATCAGATCCCCGACGCTGCGGAGCCGGACGTCCCTGCCGTTCTGTCCCGCGAAACGGCAGACGGCCTCAAGGTAACTCTTCTTGTTAAGGCCCACCATTCCAGTGACGACGATTATCATAATGGACCAAATTCGGATTTCGAATTTCGGATTTCTTTCTGTCACGATTACTTGGACGTTGGAACGCCCGTCTTCGGCGACGTATGCAGGTTCTTCAACCGTTGCTGCCGATCGTATTCCCGGAGGGCTTCGATCAGATCGCCCAAGTCTCCCTCGATGATTTTGTCGAGGTTGTACAGCGACAGGCCGATCCGGTGGTCCGTGACCCGATTCTGGGGGAAGTTGTACGTTCGGATCTTGTCGGAGCGGTCTCCCGAGCCGATCATGGTCCGGCGTTGCGAATCCCGCTCGGCCCTGCGCTTGCTCTCGTACAATTCATAGACCCGGCTCCGGAGGATGCGCCAGGCCTTGGCCCGGTTCTTGTGCTGGCTGGACTCCTCCTGCATATTGACGGTGATGCCCGTCGGGGTGTGTTCGAGCCGGATGGCGCTGCTGACCTTGTTGACGTTCTGCCCGCCCGGTCCGCTGGCCCGGCTGACGTGCTCGACCACATCGGCGGGATTGATCTGGATATCCACTTCCTGCGGCTCGGGCAGGACGGCGACGGTGGCCGCCGACGTGTGGATACGGCCCTGGGCCTCCGTCTCGGGCACTCGCTGGACGCGATGCCCGCCGCCCTCATAGCCCAACTCGGCCCAGACGCCTTCCCCCTTGATATTGAAGATGATCTCGCGGAACCCACCCTTCTCCGAGGGGCTGAAATCGAGCTGCTCCATACGCCATCGGCGGCCTGCAGCGTACCGGCTGTACATCTCGTGGAGATCTCTCGCGAACAGGGCCGCTTCCTCGCCGCCGGTGCCCGCGCGGATTTCCATGATGACCGAATCGATGTGCAGATCGTCGGCCATGACCAGGGTGTTCTGGATTTCCTCCAGCAACCGGTCCCTGTGGGCCGCGAGCTGCTCCAGCTCTTCCTCGGCCAGGGCGCGGAGATCCGGCTCGGCAGTTGCGTCGTTGGCGATCTGCCCGGTGCTCTCCATGTCGGCGACGGCCTTCTTGTACTCGCGGTACTTCAGGACGATGGCCCTGGTTTTGCCCCGTTCTTTGGAGAGCGCAATGAGCCTGGCCGGCTCCTTGCCAATCGCCGGGTCGGAGATCTGCTGCCCGATCTGCTCGTATCGCGCGTCGATTTCATCGAGCAGAGTCAACACGTGATCGCGTTCGTTGCCCATGGATAGCACGCGGGGGTAGAATCAGCCGCAACAGCCGCACATCGGAGGCTCCGGCCGAGTCGTTTCGACATAACAAAAGCCCCGACTCCCGCGGGGGCGGGAGCAGGAGCTTGATCGACGACGGAGGTGCAACTACTGCTGGCCTTCTTTGGCCTTCTTCATGTACGCCGTACCGTACTTCTTCTGGAACCGCTCGATGCGGCCGGCTGTGTCCATGAATCTCTGCTTGCCCGTATAGAACGGGTGGCACATCGAGCAGGTTTCCGCGTGGATCTCGTCGGCGGTGCTGCGGGTCTCAAACGTGTTGCCGCAGCCGCAGCGAACCATGACTTTATTGTACTTAGGATGTATTTTGTCCTTCATGCCTGTGACTCCCAAACAATCCCGAAACCACATATTTTATCGCCCAGGGTGCGGATTTCAACAAGAATTTTTCCGTTTTGAGCCTTTTGTCGTCCTGAAGTGGAACGTCTTGCTTGCCGAATTATCGTAGGATACAATACATCCCGCCAAAGATGGAATCTGAGTCAAGTTCTGATTTGGGAGTGCGCAGATGACTGGAGAGTACGCAATTCGATGGGCCTCTATTCGACGAAGAGGGGATTCACGGTTGAGTCTGTGGTTTCTACTGCCTTGCGTGTTGGCCGCGGCGTTGATGGGTTGCCGGAAGGAGGCTTCGAAGGAGAATGCTCCAACGCTCCAGGCGGCCCAGATGCAGCCAACTGAGCCGGTGGAAGGCAAGGCCGATGAGTCTTTGCCGAAGATCACAGTTGAGAACCCTGTCGTCGATCTGGGGGAGATCGGCACCGATAGCAAGGTATCCGGGAAGTTCACCTTCGTGAGCAGCGGCAAAACTGCCCTGAAAATCGAGAAAACGCATAGTTGCTGCGGAGTTACGATCCGCGGCGTGACGGCCGGCCAGGAGTACGCCCCAGGCGAACGCGGCGTTCTGGAGTTCGATTACCTGACCGGATCGACCCCGCTTTCTCCCGTCACACGAGAGCTTCGTTTGCAGACGAACGACCCGGAACAGAAATTCGTGTCGCTCACGATCAAGGCATCCATCGTCCGCCGGGTGGATGTGGGGCCCCAGCGGCTCAGACTGTTCCTGAAGCAGGAAAACGCCGGCAGTGGGGATATCACGATCCGCAGCCTCGACGGCAAGCCATTCTCCATCGTCAGCTTCAAGTCCACGGCCAATTCCATCTCGGCGGATTTCGATCCCAACACCAAGGCCGCCCAGTTCGTCCTCAAACCCAAGGCCGATATGGAAAAACTGCAGCGCAACGTCAGGGGGGTGATCAGCATCAATCTGACGCATCCGGAGTGCAGCAATGTGAGGGTGCCTTACGACGTGCTGCCCGAATTCACGGTCAATCCGGTTCATCTGATGGTGTTCAACCTGCGGCCCGAGCAATCGATACAGCGAGAAGTCTGGGTCCTCAGCAACTACCACGACGAGTTCGAAATCGAGTCCGTCTCGTCCCAGAAAGGATACATGAAGCTGCAGGAGCAGAAGAAAGTGGGTGATCGCTACCAGTTGCAGATCGAGATCACAGCCCCTGCCCGGGAAGCCGACGCTACCATGGCGGCGGACATGCTCGAAGTGAAGATCAAGGATGGGGAGACGCTGTCCATCCCGTTCCGAGGCTTCTATGTAGGGGGGTAGCTCAAGGTGTCGGATGCCCGTGGAATCGCCGGCGGCTGGCGCAGCCCATCCACATGGCGGTCTAACATAACTCTTTTATTGACCAGCGGTTGTCTGCTGGCTGCTTGTTTGTCCTGCCCCTCGGAGACGATCCGGCCTTCTTCACCGCCGCAGGGCGGTTCCGGCTTGGTCATATTCCTGACCGGGAGCGAGTTAGGCTCATTGCGGCCCTGTGGTTGCTCCGGCGGCCAGCTCGGCGGTCTGGAGAAGCGGCCTGCGGTCTTCGGTCGTGTGCCCGCTTCCCGGCGGTTGACGATCGATACCGGGGCGCTGGTCGCCAACGACGGGGAACAGGACCTCATCAAGTTCCGCATCATGTTCGAGGCGTTGAGGCTCCTGTACTACGACGCGGTCTGCCTGACGGACCGGGACCAGGCGATTGCAGAGCGGCTGGGACTTCTGACGGCTCTACAGCAGGCGTTCAGTATTCTCAGGGACGGCAACGACGGCTCCGGCGTATTCACGAAGCGGTTCCCGGACCTCGGCGTGACCGTCAACGTTGCCTCGTTCGATCCACGAATTGCGTCGCTGGAACAGGCAACCCAACTTGTTGACAGAGCGCACGACGCTTCGAGCATCGACATCCTGATCCTTCGCCATTGCGACAATGGGCTGCTCAGGGATACCATAGCGAAGGTTGGGGGAATCGACTGTATCATCTGTCCGTCCGATGCAGATGAACCTCATCTCCTGAGCGAGCCAAGTGTCAAGCCTCTGGTCGTCACAGTGGGCCGTTTGGGACGCCACCTCTGTCGGCTCCAGGTGGTGATTGCGGCGCCCCAGGGGGAACCGACCCTGCGGTTTGAGGCCGTCCCCGTCGCGGCGGACCTGCCGGATGATCCGGTCCTCGTGCAGCTCTATAGGCAGTATCAGCAGTTGGTCAGCGAGGCGAATCTGCTGGAGAACTATCCTCGCATTCCCCTGCCCGAGGGCCTTGCCTACACGGGCTCCGAGGACTGCAAGCGGTGCCACGAGTACGAATATGACGCATGGAGCATGAAGGCCCACGGCGATGCCCTGACCTCGCTCAAGAAGGTGGGTTCGGACCGCGATCCAGAGTGCGTGGTCTGCCATGTTGTCGGAATGGAGTATGAAGGCGGCTATCTCACGGAGGAAAAGACGCCACACCTGAAGGATGTCGGGTGTGAGGTATGCCATGGTCCGGGCTCCGAACACGCACAGACCTATGGCCTGAAGGCCACGAGGCAGCCCCAAATGAGCTGTTTGGACTGCCACACCCCGGAAAAGAGCACCGGATACGCCGGACACGAGGACCATTACATGCAAAAAATCGTCCATTGGAGGGAACCTGCTGCCGCCGGCAATGTCAAACAATGAGGAAGGGGTGTACCTTATGATTAAGACATTGCGCATAACAGGGGTCGCAGCGGTAGCTTTTGCAGGAGTGGTCCTGGCCTCGGTTCTCGGACCGGTTTCGGTGATCCATCTGGATAACCGCAGTGACGAGAAGATGGGGAAGATCCTTGCGGCGCCCGGTGCGGTGGACGGGTTCCGGGACCTGCACGCCGGCAAAGACCAGGCCAATCAGGATACGACTCCCCCGCTCGTGAAGCAGGCGGAGACCTTCAAGAATATTATCGATCCCAAGCCTACGACCCCGGTAGGGACGGCGGTGGCGTCTACCACGACGGTTCGCGGCGGACCAACCGTCAAGCCGCCTGTGCCCCCTTCGCAAAAATTCATGCTGTTGGGAACGGCCTATTCGCCTTCGAATCCGAGTTCTTCGTTTGCGTACGTCCGTTTCCAGGACAACACGTGCCAGTGGGTTCCTTGCGGCAGCGAAGTCGGCCACATCGTTATCAAGGAGATACGCGAGGATTCGGTTGTTTGCTGGGACGGCCATCGCGAGAGCGAAGTCGCCATGGAGGTCGTGCCGGATCGGGCCAGTCTGCTGGAGGTGGAGGAGGATGCATCGGCGTCTGAGCCCGTTGAGGCGAAAATCATTGGATCTCCGTCAAGCCCGCCGCAGCTTTCGAATCGGTCGGTTCTGCCGACGACGCGCGCTGTTGCCCCGAGAATGACCGATGATGAGTTGCAGTCACTGGGCGACCTCGCGAACAAGATCAAGAAGCTGCACGGCTCCCTCGGCGACGATGATCCGGCTGCCGATGCGAATCGGGTCGCAGCCGTCAACAGGCTGATGTCCGAGTTCAAGTCCTCCCGCGTCAGCCCGCAGGAAACCAAGAAGCTGGAGGATCTGGGCGACGAGCCGAGCCGTGAGAAAGAGCAAGCGAGAGAGGAACAGAAGCGAGAGTTCATCAGAAAGCTCAACGCCGCTCGCACCTCCAAGAACTGACCGGGTTTTGTTTCCCCGCATTTTTGTATACACGTCTGCGTCCCTCTGGGCGAGGGCTCGGTCTTATGGGACCGGTCTGGTTCCCCGGCGTGGAGCCGCCACAGACCGCAGAAATCATGCAACGCGCACGGCCCGCAAGTCTATTGCGGCTGCCAATGCTGGCAGCGGTGGTTTTTGTGGGCCCAGCGGGAACTTTTTCGGCGCCATTCTGTCTGACTAATCAGATGGTGTTGTATGCCTGGTTCGTCCATCCCGCGGGCGGAGCATCCGCTCTTGCCACGCCGGGGTCGCGGCAATCCCATCCATTTGAAGTATTGGACTACGGCTGTTGTCGAAGTAATGGAGCAGGGTCACTTGGATACGAGGTACGAGAAGATGGAAAGGCACGCCCTCCCAAAGGAACGATGTCAATCGCTTGTTACGGTCGTACTTGGAGTTCTGCTGTTGTTTGGAGGACCTCTGCTTGCCCTCGATGGGAATGCCCCCTCGGGGGCGTTACGCTATGAGACCGTCCCCCTGAACAATATCACGCCCGAACGGGGCAAGGACTTCCTGGCGCGGCTCAAGATCGGGGTGACCGCATCCAGGCTGCCCGGCACCAACACCCTGCTGGTCACGGGGGATGAAGTCGAGATGCACAAGGCGCTCGCCATCCTGGAACTCGTGGATACGCGGGTCGAGTTCGATGTCAGACAGCTTGGGCCCGCCTGGCCGGCGATGGCGTCCAATGCGGAGATTGCCGATGTCGTCGGGGGGATATGCATCGGCTCGTTTTCCAACCCGCCCAGGGACAAGAACAAAATGAGAGCCATTGTCGATGTCCATGACGGAAAGGTCGTGGTCATCGCGCCGGTGATTCAACTACAGGATATCCGGGTTGCCGTCGAGCTCGGTCCGGAGGTCCTCAGGCAGCGGAGAGTTGTGGCCTCGCCGACCGGTTCCGCGGGCGTTCCCACCATTCAGGCGACAGCCATGCTCGAGTCGTCGCTGAACGGACAGGTCGAGGACTCGCCCGGGACGCGAGGCGCCGGGACGGAGGCTACCCCGCCCAGGAAACCCATGATCTCGAAAGAGATGCAGAAGAAGCTCGATGAAATGCGTCGGCAGGCTGACGCGATCGAGGCCCTGCGTCGGGCGAACCGCGAGCCGGGGCCGACTTCCACCTCGGCTGCGGCATCCGACGGTTCGAACGCAAGCACGGACGCGCCCGAGGGACAATCCGATCCCAACGAGACCGAGCCACCCGTGCCGGCCGGTCTGCAGCAAGTCGGTGCGGCGCCGGATCAGAACACGCCCTCCGAAGACCTTCCCGAGCCCCCGGCAGCGATCCCTCCCGCCGAGCCTGCGGCCACAGAGCCCGCAGCCGAACGAGCTGATCTGCCGCCGGCTCAGACGACGCCCTTGGAGACGGACCGTATTACGGAGCCGAAAATCGCGCCGAAGTCGATTACCGATAGGGGTGTGACAACGGCCGACGCACAGAGGAAACCCTCGACATCGGTCCCTGGATCGCTTCGCTCGCCCCCCGAGTTTCCCAACGGGGAGGAGGTCATCAACCTGAGTCTGCCCGAGCGATTGCCCGTGATCGACCTGCTGGATCTGGCCGGCAAACACCTCAATCTCAGCTATCTGTACGATCCCCAGAAGGTCGCGGGGGAGGTGACTCTGAAACTCAATGGGCAGCTCAAGGGGCAGATGAAGAAGAAGGATCTGTACCTGTTGCTGGAGGCGGCGTTACAGGAAAAGGACCTGGTCATGACTCGGCACAAGGGCAACATCGTGCGGGTGATGCCGAAAGGGGACGCCGTAAAGCTGGACCCTGAACTGGTGACGTCCGATGAAGCCTCGATCCAGCCAGGCAACGCAATCGTCCAGCGGGTTTTCGAGCTCAAGTACATCGACAACGCCAGCGCCGACAATCTGCTCCAGGGCATGGGGCTCACGATCAACGCCCCGTCGTCGGTGGCCGAGAGCAGGAAGCTGATCGTTACGGCCTACGCGCACCGCATGGCGCGGATCGAGCAGTTGCTCGATCTGGTGGATCGGCCCGGCGCGCCGAGGAGATTCCGATATCGCCAGCTTCGGTATACGATGGCCAAGACACTCGCGGAGAAGGTCAAGGCACTGGCCGAGCAGCTTGAGAATGTGACGGTGACCGTCGGAACGCCGGAGATACCGCAGGCCGCCATGGCGCAGCAACCGGGCGAGTCGGATGTGGCCTATCGCACGCGATTGGCCCAGATCCGCGCTGCGCAGACGGCCGCCCGCGCGCAAGCAGCGGCGCGGGGTCAGCCGGCTCAGGAGCCCAAACCGGGTGTGTATCTCGATGCCGATGAGCGGACCAACCGAATTCTGATGATCGGCCAGGAAGAGCAGTTGACCACGGTCGAGGAGTTGGTCGATGCCTTGGATGTCGTCCAGCAAGACCTGCGGGCCCTGCAGCTCTATCGCATAAAGCACGTGGATGCCGAGGAAGTGGCCCGCAAGCTCCAGGAACTGGGCATCATCCACAAAGTGCCCGAAACCTCCGCTTCCCAGCGGTTGTCCCAGGGGCCCCGGATCACGGGCCAGCCCACCGCCGCCCAAGCCAGGGCGGGGCAGGCCGCGACGGCCGAGGCCGCTGCATCCGCCGGCACGGAGCTGACGGAGGAAGGGCTTGTGGGAGAGCCGCAGGTCGTCGTGGTCGAGTCGAACAACTCGCTCCTGGTGAACGGCACCCCCGAACAACATGCGAAGATCTCCTCCATCATCGAGTACGTCGACAGCGAGATGGACCTTGAAGAGATCCCCTATAAGATCTACCCGCTGGAAAACTCTTCGCCGTCCCATCTGGCCGAGATCTTCCAGGGGCTGATCCAGGAGACGGAGGAGCAGAGCAGGGATGGCAAGATCGAAAAGGTGGTCACTAGGCGGCAAGAGGAAATCACGATTGTCCCCGATCCGAACACATATTCGCTGATCGTATACGCGAGCAAGAAGAACCAGGAGTGGATTCAGAGCCTGGTCAAGCAGTTGGACAAGCGCCGGCCTCAGGTGCTGATCGACGTGACGCTCGTGGAGGTCACCAAGACCGAGGCGTTCAACTACGATCTGAACCTGATCGAGAGTGTCCCGAATCTGACGAGCACTTCCGGCGTGATCGAGGCCATCACGACCCCGGCAGACCTCACCGCCGCCGGACGCAGCCGCTTCATCGACATGCAGGCGAAGAACGGGAACTTCACCGGTTACTATGGGGACAACCACATCAACGCGCTCCTGACGGCCATGCAGTCGAAGAACTACGGGCGAGTGCTGGCCAAGCCGAAGATCCTGGTCAACGACAACGAGCCTGGCTTCATCAAGACGGCCGACACCACCTATGTGAAGAAGACGTCCTCGATCCCGGTCACCTCCGGGGCCGCGGGAACCGACAGCACCCTCATCCAGACCTCCGTGGACTATACGCCCTATGACGCCGGGATCGAGATGAACATCACCCCGCACATCAGCGAAGGGGATCTGCTCCGCCTGAACATCGGGCTGACCCGGTCGGACTTCCGCGATACGGAGAACGTCGACTCGCCGCCGAACACCACCTCCAGCGAGGTCTCGACTGCGGTGACCGTGCCCGACGGCAGCACGATCATCCTCGGCGGAATGGTGAAGTTGAACCAGAGCAAGGGCGGCAGCAAGGTGCCCATCCTGGGCGATCTTCCGTTCGTCGGCGGCCTCTTCCGGAACATCAACAACTCGGATATCGAGAGCAAGCTCTACGTGTTCGTCAAGGCAGAGATCATTCGTCCCGACGTGGCGGCTGGGCACGGCATGAAGGAGTTGAAGGAATTGTCCGATAGACACCGGATGGCCTTTGAGAAACACGAGAACGAGTTCCAGGAGTATCAGAATTGGCCGGGCATCAAGTCGAAGCCGGTCGATCCGCCGAAGGTGCTCGACGCGCAGTGATGAACGGAAACACGGCTTGATGGACCTGATGAGCGTATGAAGGACTTGCTTGTACAGACTGCCAGGAAAACCGGGCTGCTCGATGCCGAGCAACTGATCCGATACCTCGATGAGAACAAGGGCCGCGGCCGGCTGGATGAGGTCCTGCTCACGTGTCCATACTACACAGAGGACGTGGTCCTCAAGCTCTTTGCCGAGGCGCTGCACTGGGAATACTTCTCGGAGATATCGGACCAGCAGGTGCCGGCCGAGTTTATTCAGAACGTGCCTGCCACGTACGCGCAGCATCACCATTTGATCGGGGTCCGGTCCGAGGAGGGCAACGGCGAGCTGACGGTCGTGCTCTCCAGGCCGCTCGATACGAACGCGCTGGACAACGTCTCGAAGATGACGCATCTGCCGGTCAGGCCGGCGGTTTCCACCCGGGCTGCCATCACGGCGGTCATCGACGCGGCCTATCAACAGCGCAACACGGTGATCGAAGAGGTGGCCGAGGAGTTGGATTCCCAGAACCTCGACCAGTTGGTCGATGAGGTCTCCGGCTCCGACGACCTGCTCGACGTGGTGAATCGTCCGCCGGTCATCCGCCTGGTGAACGATATCCTGTTCCGGGCCCTCCAGATGCGAGCCAGCGACGTCCACGTGCACCCGTACGAGGGGAAGATCCAGATCCGATACCGGGTGGACGGCATCCTGTACGATATGCTGAGCCTCAACCGCAACGTCCTGCCGCTGATCATCTCGCGGATCAAGGTCATGGCGGGCATGGACATCGCGGAGCGAAGAATGCCGCAGGACGGGCGCTCGACCGTTCGTCTGGGCCAGCGCGAGGTCGATCTGCGTGTGAGCACCGTCCCGACCAGCTTCGGCGAGCGATGCGTGCTGCGTATCCTCGACAAGAGTTCGGGCGTCTACGGCCTGGATGAGCTGGGGCTCTGGCCCGACGACCTTAAAAGGCTCGACTCCCTGTTGAACCGCGCCCACGGCGTGATCTTCGTCACCGGGCCCACCGGCAGCGGCAAGAGCACCAGCCTCTACGCCTACCTGAACCGGATCAACTCAGCGGAGAAGAACGTCATTACAATCGAAGACCCGATCGAGTATCAGCTCGAAGGAATCAGCCAGATCCAGGTGGCCAGCAAGAAAGGCATGACCTTCGCGACCTCGCTGCGGCACGTGCTGCGTCAGGACCCCGACGTGATCATGGTCGGCGAAGTTCGCGACGTCGAGACGGCGCGCATGGCGATCCAGTCGTCGCTCACGGGTCACCTGGTGTTCAGCACCCTGCACACCAATGACGCCGCCGGCGCCATCAGCCGATTATTGGACCTTGGCGTTGAGCCGTATCTGGTGAGCTCCTCGTTGATCGCGATCGTGGCCCAGCGGCTCGTGCGAAGGATTTGTCCGGATTGCCGCAAGCCGGCGCATCCGACGGCCCAAGAGCTCGGCGAGTTGGGCCTGGGATTACCCGAGGGGAACAAAGGCGCCCACTTCTACGTCGGGGAAGGCTGCGAGCGATGCTTCAAGACGGGCTATCGCGGCCGAACCGGGATCTATGAAGTGATGCTCATCGGCGATAAGATACAGGAACTGATCTACCGGCAGGAAACCGCCGGCACGATCAAGAAAGTCGCCCTCGACGCGGGGATGCAGACGCTTCGTATGGACGGGGCTCGCAAGGTGCTTGCCGGGATCACCACCGTCGCCGAGGTGCTCCGGGTAACGCAGGCGGACGTATAGCAACTCGGAACTACGGATGGCTTTATGCCGAGGTATGAATACATAGCGATTGCGGGCAACGGCCGCAAGGTCAAGGGTACGATCAACGCCGAGAGTCCGTTCGCTGCTCGCAAGCAGTTGCGAATGCGCAGCGTGCATCCGTCCTCCATCACGGAGGTAACCAGCGCCGAAGAGAGCAAGCGACTCCTGTTCTCGGCGTTCCGTCGGACGAGCAAGTCCCAACTCATCGACTTCACGAAGCAGCTTTCCACTCTGCTGAATTCCGGAATCAAGCTCACCGAAGCGCTGTCGGTCCTGACGCTCCAGACCTCCGACCAGCGGTTCAAGACCGCCCTGACGGAGATTCGCGACCGCGTGGTGACGGGCGAATCGTTCACCGACGCCCTGAAGGACTACGAAGACTACTTCGACGTGATCTTCGTGGCCATGGTTCGCGTCGGCGAGGTCACAGGCACGCTGGGCGAGAGCCTCAAGACCATCGCCGGCTTCATGGAGAAACGGCAGCGTGTGGAATCCAAGGTGCTCACGGCGATGATCTATCCGATCGTTCTGGTGTTCTTCTGCCTGGCGGCCATTGTGATCCTGACGACGAAGGTGATTCCGCCCATCGGCAAGCAGATTTTACAGGCGGGACAGGAACTGCCATGGGTCACGCAGCAGATGATGAATTTCAGTCACATCCTGACGAGCTGGCGGGTGCTCGTCCTGATTGTCGTGATTGCCGCCATTGCGCTGGCGGTCAAGCGTTTCTTCAGGACCGAGCGAGGCGCCTATCTGCGGGACCGGTTCCTGCTTTCCCTGCCCGTCTTCGGGCCGCTCATCCGGCAGCGCGTCGTGGCGAGATTCGCCTCGACCCTCTCGACGCTGATCGGATCGGGACTGGCGATGGCGGAGTCGCTCCGCGTGGTCGCCGAGACGACGGGCAATATGCTCATGAAACGGGCGATTCAGCAGGCGCGCGAGCGAATCCTGGCCGGCGCGGACATCGCGACGCCTCTACGGGAGAGCGGTGTGATCGATCCGGCCATCGCGCACATGGTGGCCGTCGGGGAAAAGAGCGGGGAACTGGAGATCATGCTCAAGAACATCAGCGAGAACCTGGAGTCCTCGACGGACATCGTGATCGAACGGTTGAGTGCGGCCGTGGAGCCGCTCATCATCATCATTATGGCGGCGATCATCGGATTGATCGCCTACGCAACGATTCTGCCGATCTTGCGGATTTCGGCAGTGGACCTTTAGGCTTTCTTGGGAGTTGAAGGATTATGAAGGAGAATAAGAACAGACACAGCAGACGTGGCTTCACCATGGTCGAACTGATGGCCGTGCTGATTATCCTTGGCCTGTTGGCCGCCGTGGTCGTGAAGAACTTCGTGGGCCAGGTGGACAAGGCGAAGGTAACCACCACGAAAGCCAACCTGAAACTCCTCCATACCGCCATAAACCAGTTCCACATGGACACCGGCCGCTGGGCCGGCGAGGATGAGGGGCTGAGTGTTCTGATCCAGCAACCCACCGACGTGACGAACTGGCAGACCGGCGGGTATCTTGAGACGACCGACATCCCCAAGGATGGCTGGGGGCGAGACTTCATCTACGAGTTGAACCCCGAATCCGGCAAACCGTTTGTAATCAAGAGCCTCGGGGCCGACGGCCAGGAAGGCGGCGAAGGCTATGACACGGATCTATACAGCACCGACGCATCCTGATCGGCTGGGCGCCGAAGACGCAGTCCACACGCTGCGCCGACTCGTGCGGGGCGGGTCTCGCACGCGATGTACGCCTGCGTCGGCATTCACGCTGGTCGAATTGATTGTCGTGTTGTCGTTTCTGAGTCTGCTGGTCCTGCTGGCCCAGACGAATCTGTTTGGCGTGCTTCGCCGCCAGAGCTTCAAGTCGCAGGTGCAGGACTTCATCTCCACGATGCAGATGGCCGCGTCGGGGGCCGCCGAGAGCGGCCGCCGATACGAGGTGATCGTTGACCCGACGGAACAAAGCTACCTGCTGCGCCAGATCACCTCCGGGAACCTGTCCGAGGTCCTGGAAGAAGAAATCATCACGCAGGGCTCCTTCGGCAATAACTGTCGGCTTGCCTATATCGAATTCGACGACGGCGACTACACGAACGACGAGCGGGCGAAGTTTCGGATCGGGCGCGGGGGCTGGACGTATGGCGGCAAGATCGTGTTCCTCGATGAGAGCGAGCAGCCCTACGCGGTGGTTGTCAGTCGGCTGACGCCGATCGTGCAGTTGGTCGTGGGGGACCTGCGGTTGATGACGCCCAAAGCAAAAGATGAAGTCCCGTTTCTCAGGTGAGCC
>DCUI01000057.1:0-8071 GCA_002327785.1 Phycisphaerales bacterium UBA2218 | reverse complement strand
TCCTTCGCTCCGCTCAGGATGACAGGATAAGTGCCGCCGCGCATCGCAGGGAGTCTCACCATGCGCGCCGGTCACGAGTTCACGCCGCGACTCATGCCGTCGGGTTTACCCTTCTGGAGGTCCTGACGGCCCTGGCCATCCTGGGGCTCGTCAGTTCAAGCGTGCTGCTCGTGATTGACCGCTGTGTGTCCTCCGCAGCGGATTCCGCCCTGCGGATGGAGGCCTTCGAGCTGGCCCGCGAGAACCTGGAGGAAGTCCTCGTCGGCAACTCCGTGGAAGAGACCATCTACTACGGGACGAGCGACAAGTACGCCGACATCTCGTGGCAGACGGTGATCGAGGCGTTCCCGGAGCCTGTCAACGGGCAGATGTGGGTCCGCGCCGTCTGCTCCGCTGAGTATATGGATTCCAGGGGCGAGAGGCAGAAGGTCGAGCTGGTGCACTGGATTGCGGCGCTGACCGATCAACAGGCCGGCCAGCTTATGGATGACGAAGACCTGGAACGACTGGAGGCCGAACAGGCCATTTCGACTGCCGAGGATGCCGCACAATATGCCGGCATCGACGTCGAGACGCTCCAGCAGTGGGTCGAGAATGGCTTGGTGACGGCCGAGGACGGCCGATTCATCAGGTACAACATCGACCTGTTCAAGGAAAGTCAGGGTGATCCGAGCGCCGAAGCGAAGGCCAAACAGGTGGAGTCGGTCCAGGAACTCGCCATGGCTCTTCGAACGATACAGAAGGGATTGAGCGGGCCGGACAACGGATTGCAGGATCCCGGCCGGAATCCCCTGACGGGTCTGTCGCCCGAGGAGCTCGAAAAGATGGATATCGGCGAGGTCATCGAACTGTTGAGAAAGCAGCAGAAATAGACCTGTTCGATGCTGACGGATACAGGAGAACGTTGCGTGAAACGGAATAGCAGAACTCCGGGCGAAACCAGGCAATGGAGACGTCCGTATGGATTCTCGCTGGGCGAGATGCTCGCGACGGTGATCATCGGGACGATGATCCTCACGGCGATCCTGAGCATCTACGGCCGGGCGAATCGGGCGGCCAGCGCCGTACTCGCGAAGATCGAGAGTCCGGCCCTGGCCTCGGAGGTTCTCCAGCTTATCGCCAAGGATGTCGATCGGACCCTTGGGGCAGACGATGTGGTCGTTCAGATTCGCAACGGCATCGACAACGGTTTCGCCAGGGCCGAACTGGTCCTGCGTCGGGTGTTTCACGACAAAGACAACAAGGAGCAGGTCCTGGAGGAAATCACCTGGCGGGCCGGATACGACGGCGAGGGCGATACCCCCGGCCTGGTGATCTATCGCAGCCGGGAAGGGATGGGCCTGGAGGACAAGCTGCTGGAAGATCAGCGGGAGAGCTGGGAGAAGAATTACCCGTTCGTGCCGATTTGTCGCGGTGCGACCTTCTTCCAGGTTCAGGCGTACAAGGGCGATGGGCTTGTGGATCAGTGGCCGCTGTCGGCGCCTCCGTCAGGCGTGAAGGTGACGATTGCCTTCGCGGAGCCCTATCAGACGCTGCGTGGGACTCGCGACGTCTCCGACGAAGAGAAGATCAGTCGGACCCTTGTCATCAACGCGATGCGAAAGATCAGGTTTGCGCTGGATTCGTCCGAGGACTTGAACCAGCCGGATGTGAACGAGCCGCCGGCCGAGACGCGGCCGGCGTCGCCGGATCCACGCCGGACCACCAGTCCGGCGACGGCGACGAGATCGATCCGAGGATCGGGGACCAATGAACGGACATCGACACAGACAAGAGGCAGATAGCCGCCGGGATCACACAGGCGTGATCCTGCTGATCACGCTGGTGATTCTGGTCATCCTGTCGACGCTTGGGTACACCCTCAGCGTCCGAGTGGCCGCACGCCGACATCGGGATCAGTACATCGTCGATTACAGCATCGCGCGGCATGCCTGCGCCTCGGGCATGAAATACGCGTTGGCATCCGTGAGCGGCCTGGAGTGTGTGTTGATCAGCCGACCCAACGAGCCGGACTTCTCCGATGTATTTGCCCTGAGTGAGTTGGAGTACCAGAAGCTCCTCGTTCGGATGGAGCAGTCCTTAGCCGACAACCGGCTCACTGATCCCGATGCCGAGGAGCGCGCGACGAAGAAGAGTGCAACAAATACCAGGCAGGCCCGGCTCAATGATCTTGATGACGTCAATGATGAGGATGCGGATTCCGAGTTGTCCATGAGCCACGGAATCGTGGAAATTCCCGGGCCCTACGGCCCGCCGTGGCCGCTGGTGACGGAACCGCTCAAGCTGGAGATTGGGACGGCCAGGGTGACGGTCGAGGTCGAGGACGAAAATGCCAAATACCCATTGGGCTGGGCGCTGCTGGAGGATGAGAAACTGCGTGCTGAAGCCGGCGCCGGCTGGACGACTTTCTGCGAGTGGATGGGGTATACGGCCACGGAAATCGCGGACTTGAACAAAGACCTGGTTGCGATCGCCGCAACGAAACCGTTCAAGACGGAATTCAAGCCGGAAACGACGGAGGGGGGGGTGCCGGCGAACCTGCGAGGCCAAGTCACTCGAACGACTCCCGGCAGCGCGGTGGTTCGCCGAACGGTCGGCAAGAAGACCATTTCTCCCGCCGAGCAGCTCCAACGGCAGAACACCGAATTCGCCAAGCTTTTCCACAGCTCGATGGTGAATACGGCCCTGTTGAGCCGACCGAGCATCGAGAGCGACAGCCGCAAAGAATCCGCCATGAAATACCTTGGACTCTGGTCCACGCGACACGTCAATGTCAACACGGCGCCCCGGCACGTCCTGGAAGCGGCGCTGGCGTTCGGCAGCGTCGTTCATGCCCCCAAGATCGCGGAGGCCATCATCCAACTGCGAAAGATCAAACCGGTCGCCGACGTCAACGAGGTCAAGAAGGCGGTCCTCGGGTATTCCGACTCGATTGAGGATTGCCGGAATTTTCTTACCGCGTCGAGCACGGTTTTTACCATTCGGGTGACGGCCGTCAGGGGTGCAGCGAAGGCCACTGCCATCGCGGCGGTGAGCAAGGAGGGTGATAAAATCCAGCAAATCGCAGTGATCTGCGACTGACCGCCAATTACTGAATGCCTGTCCGGCTTTTGACGAAAGAGCAATGGCGTGAATGCCGCTTTTGGAGAGTTTGAATCGTGCAATCTGGAAACCAGTTGGGAATCTACCTGAGAAAAGACCGGGCGACGGTCGTCTGCGTCGCGTGCCAAGGCCGCGAACGGAAGCTGCTCGATTGTTTCTCCGTTCGGGTTCAAGAGGAAGAATCGGATTTGCAGGTCCTATACGATCGGATTGCCCATGTCTGTCGAGAGCGAAAGGTCCGGTTCGTCGAGGCTGCGGTTGCGTTGGACTGTGCTGCAGTCATGCAACACACGGTGCACAGCGAGTTCCGCGATCCGAAGAAGGTGGCTGCCACCGTCCGCTTCGACACGGAGGAGACGCTGGCCACCGATGTATCGGACCTGGCGGTATCGTTTCGAATTGCATCGAGCGATGAAGAGGGGGCCCATCTGGACGTCTTCACTGCGTCGCGGGCCATACTGACGGAGGTTATCCAGTCTCTACAGGTCCATGGCATCGATCCGGTGGCGATCCACCCCGACGTTTGCTGCCTGTCCCGTTACCTCGCCGAGCACACGGAGGCGAACGAGAACGCGGAAGGCGGCACATTGTACGCGGTGCTCTCGGATTGCCGGGGCTATCTGGTTGCGATATCCGGGCGGGGTGAGCCCCTGACATATCGGACGTTCCTGATGGGGGCCTCGCAGGACAGGACGTCGCTGCTGGCGCGCGAAACCATGGTCACCATGGCTCTCGTGGCGACTGAGCCCGTGAGACGGCTCTGTGTGTTCGATGCCGGCGGAGAGCTTGTCCGTGAATCGGTTGGCGAGAGGACAGGTCTTCCCGTCGATGCGTGCGATCTGGCGGCCCTGGCGGGTGTCGAGTCGGCGGATGTTGCCGACTGCTCGAATCCAGCGGATTTTGCCCTTGCTTACGGAGCGACCCTGAGCCTGACGGATCGTGTCACCAGCATAAACCTCCGCAACGACCACATGCCGTTCCTGGGCAAGAAGATGCGGCTGCAGAAGGCCGTTCGATTCCTGAGCATCTCGCTTACGATTCTCCTGCTCGCCGTGGGGGTATTCTTCCACTCGCAGTTGCT
Source organism: Phycisphaerales bacterium UBA2218 (assembly GCA_002327785.1). Lineage (GTDB taxonomy): Bacteria > Planctomycetota > Phycisphaerae > Sedimentisphaerales > Anaerobacaceae > PLanc-01. The sequence continues at coordinate 3,888 of DCUI01000057.1, read as the reverse complement.
GCGTGAAAATCGCAACCGGGAGGCCCTGCGGGGCAAACTCGAGCCGGACTTTCTGGCCGTTATGCCGGGCATGACGAGACTGCCCCCCACGATGAGAGCCGCCGTGGCAGACTTGGCAAAGGCCGTAAAGAACCTCAAAGCCGCCAAGACGGGCATCGGGGCGGATCAGGATTCGGTCTCCGCGAAATTGACGTTGGTTCTCAGGACGCTGAATGCTTGTGCCAAGGAGGCGGGCGTCAACGTCGAGTCGATTTCCATCACTTCCACGAGCATCAAAGTGGAAGGGACGGCGGCCGGTCACCACAATGCCGCCAATGTGTTGTTCCCCGCCATGGGCAAACAGGGACTGAAAGTCCTGTCGAACCGGCTTGACCGGGAGGGCGATCACGACAAGTTCTCCGTTACGTTGGAAGTCGACAAACAGATACAGGGAAAGTGAACATGCGCGATCTTCACCGAAATCCGATACTTTATTATCTGTTGATCCCCGCGATGATCGGAGTGTGGCCGCTGTTGGTCTGGGCGGTGTACCTGCCGGCCGCCGAAGACAACCGCGAGACCGACTACGACCTGCTGATCGAGGGCCAGACGAAGATCATGGAAATCCTGGAGATCGATCCGCAGCGGATGAACATGGCGGACCCCAATCACGTGGCGGGCGAATTCGCCTATGCCAAGGCGATAGACCGGGAGGCAAACCTGTGCGGCATCCTGCCCAGCAATCACAGCTTCACGGCCGGAAACATCATTACCATGAACCGCAAGAAGCGTCAGGACGCCAGGGTCAAGCTCAACGATGTGAGCATCGTGCAGGCAGCCAGGTTCCTTTCGGGTATTCAATCCACCTGGGTGAATCTCACCTGTGATCAAATCAAGCTGACGAAGAGGAAGGGGATGCCGGACCGGTGGGAGGTGGATTTGAACTTTGTCTACTACTATTAGGCCGCGCAGCCAGCCAATTCTCAGTAAACGTGTCTTGCCGGAATACCCGTATTTAACATTGTCAGTCGCCGGCATATCACTATATATAGTAGGTCTCCCATTTCTCGCGATGCCGCCGCCGCTGAGTTGCGTGCGCGAATATCTGCCTGGTCGTGGTTTTGTGCCTTGTGGTTCTAGCAGCCCTATAGAGGCTTTCCATGGCCGTCATTTTCCTCAAAAAGTCGCCTCCGTACCCCAGAACTTCGCTAAAGTTTTCGAAACGAGTATGTCGATATCAGTATTGACATAAGGTTGATTGGGAATTGCTGAGCATACAACATGTAGTGGTGAGCGGGCTTGCCTCGGGGCAATCGGGCAAGCCGGGCTGAACAAGATTTTGGGCAGGGTAACATGCATGCGGGAACATGGTTCCAGCGGTTTTGCAGAAGAACGTCAGCAGTGGGTGAATCCCCTCGAGATGGATCTTTCTCAGGATAAGGATATGGTCATGGAGCAGATCCTGGAGAACATACACAATACCCCTTTGGGGCAGGTACTAAAAAGGATTGCCTCTTTGCCCGAAGTCCGTCGGCAAAAGGTGCTTCGTCTGCGTCGACAGATCACCGAGGGCAAATATGACCTGGCGGACCGTCTGGACATCGCTCTCGACAAGGTGTTGGAGGACCTGATCGCCTGAACTCGAGAACGGTTCGATCCCTGCACGAAGAGCCGTTGACGTGGACTCTCCGCACCGAATCAATGAGGAGAAGCCTCGCTTTCGCCCGATAAAACCGGATGCCGATTACCGAATCAATTGGGGTACGTCGTCATCGGGTTCGTCCAGTTCCATGGGCCTGTACCCCGGCTGCCTGGATCGCTCCAGTTCCTGCTCGTAGGCGCTCACCACCTGTTTCTGTATCCGTTGCCTGCACTCGAGATTGATGGGATGGGCAATGTCCGCGTGCAGCTTGGTCTCGCCTTTGGGGTTTTTCCTCTCTCGGTTTTTGCGGAGAGGCTTGCCGCAGCTATTGCAGTATCTGGCCCGGAGATGATTCTTGCCGCCGCACGCCTCGCAATGGTCGCTCATTTTGCGCGACGGCATGGCCACAAAATACCCGTCTGTTCCCTTGATGACCTTGATGTCGCGGACCACGAACTCGTGATCGAGTGTCATTGAACAGAACGCCTTGAGGCGATCCTCACTGTTGGTAACCAGCCTGACTCGAACCTCCGTTATTCTCATCTCTTAGCCTCGCCGAAAACCTCACCATCTGTTGTTCCTCACGACAACACATCTGCAGCCTGTCCTCTCGGCGACGAGGTCCCGCACGGCTTCAATCCGTTCCGACTCGGCGCCGGCCGGTATGCAGAACATGGCAGAACCGCTGCCGCTGAGGCAAACGGGCCCCTTGCCAAGTGTTTGGACAGCTTCCTTCACGTCTCCAAGTTCCTCGTGCAGGCGAAAGCAACTGCATTCGAGCATATTTGCGCACATCCGGGCCAGTAAATCAATCCTGTTTTTCGCAAGATACGTGGTAATTTGCGTGCTGAGCCGGTGGTAGAGAGCCGCATCGTGGCTGTAGTGTGCGTAAACTTCCCTCGTTGAAGAGTTTACGCCGGGCAGGATCAACACGGCAGCGAAGTCGAACCCGCTCGGCAATTCACAAATTCTTTCGCCTCGTCCCGTGCAGTAGGCCAATGGGCCGTTCAGGAAGAACGCAATGTCGCTTCCAAGCCGGGATGCCAGTTCCATAAGCTTGGATTTGGACAGCCCGAGGTGCAGATAAGTGTTTAGGCCCGTCAAAGCAGCGGCGGCATCGCTGCTGCCGGAGCCCAACCCTGTGCCGGCGGGGATGTTCTTGGTCAACGTCAGCCGCACGGCGTCACGCCTGCCGCAGGCGCTCAGAATCAGTTCCGCAGCCCGATAAACCAGGTTCGTCCGGTCCCCCGGCGCCCAGGAGGGGCCTTGGCAGGTGAACTCGATGCCGGCTTTCCCCGGCTGGATCGATATCTCATCGAACCAGTCCACCTTGGCCATCACGGTTTCGATCTCGTGAAAGCCGTCCGGCCGTTTGCCGGCAATCAGCAGACTCAGGTTGATCTTGGCGGGGGCCCTGACCAGCAGCCCGTCGCTCGAACGCTCAAATTGTTGCATGTCGCTCATGAATCGTTTGCATCCAGAAAGCAGGGGGGGTCGCCCCCATTCCAACATCGTGTCCGACCGCCGTCGCAATCGTGTGTTGACATTATACTCACCGCCTCGTATCTTCAATGCCTTATTGGAATAGACGAGGTTTGAATGAACGAAGTCGTCAAAGAACCTGCCCAAGCCAGCGGGGTCGTTTGGTGGCACTGGCACCGGCGGCTCTATGACTGGGTGATCCATTTTGCGAATACGCCCTACGGTGCAGCGGCGCTGTTCATCCTGAGCTTTGCCGAGTCGAGTTTCTTTCCGGTCCCGCCGGATGTCCTGCTGGCCCCGTTGGCCCTGGGATCGCCTCGCAAGTGGCTGCGGTTTGCCTTGGCCTGCTCCATCGCATCGGTCCTGGGCGGGATTCTCGGCTATGGAATCGGGGCCTTTCTCTGGGGGGCGATTGGCCCATGGGTCTTTGCCCATCTTGGGTCCGTCGGTCTGACGCCGGAGAACTTCGCCAAGTTCCAGGGTTGGTATGCGAAATACGATTTCTGGGTGGTCTTCACCTGCGGGTTCACGCCGCTGCCCTATAAGGTCTGCACGATTTCCGCCGGCGTGGCAGGCATCAACTTCCCCGGTTTTCTTGTAGCTTCGGCGTTGAGCCGGTCCGCTCGGTTCTTCATGGTGGCGGGCCTGATGGGCTGGAAGGGCGAAGCGATCCGGCCGGTCATCGAGAAGTACTTCAACTGGTTCTCGCTGGCCTTCGTCGCGCTCCTGATCGGCGGGTTCCTCATGGTGAAATGGGTGCACTAAGGGTCCGTCAATATATTAAC
>DCUI01000142.1 GCA_002327785.1 Phycisphaerales bacterium UBA2218 | reverse complement strand
AAGAGCGGCCAGCAGCGACCCGGAAAAACCACCGTGCTCTACGTCATTCGCCGCGATTTCACCAGGTATTATCCCGGCTATGTAGGGAATCGGCAAGGACAAACCATGTGAAGCGTCGAACTTCCGTTGAGTGGGTTGCGTCGTGCGATCCCCATCCGTTGTCTCAAGAGCCGCCTGCAAAGCTCCTGGTGTCAGCGCGTGACTCAGGGTCAGGCCCTGGACTTCCCGCGTCTGCCCGCACAGCCGACAAGACCCGCACCGAGACCTGCCATCACAAGAGCGCCTGGTGCCGGGACGACCGCCGTTCCGCTGATGCGGAATGCCGCCATAATCTCATCGCCATGGACAGCCCAGGGGACCGGTCCATTCCTGATGGCCCGCAGACCCATGACGGCCGGCTGGGAGTCGCACCAAGCCGCCCACGTGTCGTCGTCGGGCGCCGATGCGATGAGCCAATACGGCGTGCCCGGATCCAGGACTGGATGCAGGATCGAGACGCCGACCAACGGCGGGTTGTACTCGCCGAATACACCCATCTGGTCCACAAGATGGAACGTCTCGATGATTGAGCCTGGCTGGCCGGCGTCGTCGCTCATCAGCCACACGTCCAGTTCGTCCGGACCGACCGGTTGCCCCTGTGTGTCATGAACGTGCGCTATGGCTACCTCGATCGAGGACAGCAGATAGGACTGCGAACCGCCGAGGATGAACTGATTCCCCTGGCTCCAGTCTGTGGGGTCAGGTTCGAAGGTCTCGGGGCCGCCGATGGTGAGGCCCCCGACAACATTGTACATATCTCCGGGGCCGAACGTGTTGAAGAGAACCGTGGCATTTGCCTGCCCTGCAGCCAACAGCAAGACTGCTGCCGCCATCCATTCTAGTATAGTTGTTTCTGTTTTCATCTCTCTGCCTCCTATCTCCATTGAAGGAACCAACATCGCACCGTTATGAAGCCACCTGCTGATTCTCATGCGGCCTGAATCGGGCTCCAACTTGTTCGTCGCACCTTCCGTCAGTATTATCGCAGTTGTCCGACGAAAAGACAAGGGAAAACGGCTTGGAAAGACGTCTTCCTGTGAGGTGTTATACGGATCGCGTGAAGCGTCTGAGAGGTGTTTCGCGGGCTGCGCTGCGTGGATTGCGTCGCGCAGGGCGCAGAAAACGCTGTCACGCCTTGTCTGCGGCGGGTTGCCTGGCTTTGGGCTCTCGGGGTTCGGGGGCAGATTTCCCTCGGTAGACGACGACGCCGGTGGGGCACTTGTTGTAGGCGGCTTCGTTCTGGCCGGAGGGCTCGTATTTGGCGTAGTCCACGCGGGCGAGATTGTCTTCGACGACGAACGTCTCGCTCTGCTTGACGCACAGGCCGCAACCGATACAGCCAACCTGGCAGAACGCCCGGGTGTTCTTGCCGTTCTCCCGGCTGCTGCACGCGACCGTCATCATGTTCTCGTGGCTGAAGGGGACCATCCGGATCAGGTTGCGTGGGCAGGCCTTTGAACAGGCGCCGCAGCCGGTGCACTTGGCNNTAGTCCACCGTGGCCAGGCCGTCGAGGACGCGCAGGGCGTCGAACTTGCAGGCGCGGACGCAATCGCCGGATCCGAGGCAGCCGAACTTGCAGGCCTGGACATTCGCCAGTGCGTTGGCCGACGTGCAGCTTGGGATGCCCTGGTAGCGGCCGTAAAAGACCTTGTCGTTCGTATGGGCCCGGCAGTGGACGATGGGCCTCTGCGCGGGACCCGAGCTGCTGATTTGCAGATTGAGGGCTTCAGCGATCCTGTTGGCGGCCTCGGCCCCGCCCGGCGCGCACTGGCCGAGCAGTTGTGGATCTGCGATTACTGCTTTGGCGTACCCGCTGCAGCCGGGATAACCGCAGGCGCCGCAGTCGAGGTGGGGCAGGACTTCGTAGACCTGCGTGACCCGCGGGTCCACGGGGACCTTGAGTCTCTCGCTGGCGACGAGCAAGACGATCGCGAATGCGGTGCCCAGACCGAGCATGATCACGCCGGCCAATGCCACATTTCCCAACGAACCGAGTATCGATGCGAAGACCATCATAACATTCCCGCAAATCCCATGAAGGCCAGGGCCAGGAGACCCGCCGTAATCAACGTGATGGGCGCGCCCTGCAGGGACTCGGGGACATCGACCATCCGCATGTTCTCACGAATGCCGGCCATGATGCAAATCGCGATGGTGAACCCGATGCCGCCGCCGAAGCTCAGGACCACGGCCTCGATCAGGGTGGCGGTGCCCCAGACGACGAGGAACAGGCACAAGCCGAGGATGGCGCAGTTCGTCGTGATCAGGGGCAGGAAGATCCCAAAGCTCTCATACAGCGACGGGAAGAACTTCTTCAGGTACATCTCGACCAACTGCACGGCGGCTGCAATGACCATGATGAAAGTGACGTATCGTGCGACTTCGAGGCCCAGGGGCATGAGCAGCCAGTGGTCGATCATCCAGGTGAGCGTGCCGCTGAGGGTCATCACGAACGTGACGGCCAGGCCCATGCCGAAGGCCATGTCGATCCGGCCGGAGACCCCGATGTACGGGCAGATCCCGAGGAACTTCGTGAACACGAGGTTGTTGATGAGAACGACCGAGATAAAGCCCGTCAGCAGAGCGTATACCAAATCCATCGCCGGCCTCCTAAGCTCGTTTCTTCTTCATGAAGTTGATGGACCCCAGCACGAACCCATAGGTAAGGAACGCGCCCACGGGCAGGCCCATTGCCGCCCACGGGGGGAAGGCTTTGGGCAGGACCTGGATCTCGAAGAGGTGGCCGGTCCCGAGGATCTCGCGGATGCTCGCCAGGATGCACAGGGCGACGGTGAATCCCGCCCCCATGGCCAGACCATCGACGATGCTCAGCAGGACGCCGCTGTTGCTGGCGCGGGCCTCCGCCCGCCAGATAATCACGCAGTTGACGATGATCAGTGGCACGTAGGGGCCCAGCACCTCGCTCATCCTTGGCTGGTATGCTCGCAGGAACAAATCCGCGATCGTCACAAACGTTGCGATGGTCAGGGTGAATAGCAGGATACGGACGTGCGGCCGCAGGGCCTTGCGCATCAGGCTCACCATGATGTTGCTGCACACGAGCACGAAGATCACGCACAGGCCCATGGTCAAAGCCGGCTTGACCGCCGCCGTTACGGCCAGCGTCGGGCACGTGCCCAGGAGCATGCGAAAGACCGGGATCTCCCGCCACAGCCCTGTGGCAACGGCCTCCGTATAGGCGTTCTGTCCGTCAAGGGTTGCTGCCATTGCCGATCAGCCCTTTCTTTTCCAACTGTTCTTTGAATTGCGGCAGATAGTGGTTCATGGCCTGGACGACGGCCTCGCTGCTGATCGTTGCGCCGCTGATGGCCACGATGGTTGGGTCGATATCCTCCGGCTTGGCCGCGCCCGGGCCGACCAGGGCAAGCCGGTCGGCGGGCGCTCCCGCGAACTGGTCGCGGTAGTACGCGGTCTTGATCTGGTCGCCGAAGTTGACGGTTTCACTGCTGGAAAGCACGTCGTAGCCGGCAATCTTCTGGAACGGTGCGTCCACGGCCGCGACCAGCTCGACTTTATCGGCAAATCCGGACCCGACTACTTTGAAAACCCAACCCACTACCGTATTGTCCGCCATGGCCTTGAAAACGACCGCTGATTCAATCCTGCCGTCGAGCGCCTTGATCTCGACAGGCTCGGACAGGGGGGCAAAGGTCCTGGCATCGGGCAGCAGACCGACTGCGAGGTTGGTCAGCTTCGCGGCTTTGTTCATCTCGATTCGCGGCCCGAGGGCGGCGTCTGCAGCGGCCAGGAGCAGACCACAGACCAGAGATGCCGCGACCAGCAACCAGCTTTCCTTTACAAAGCGTTTCAAACTATCCGACACGTGGTTTCCCTCCCACCGGCACCCGCCGGAATAATCTGTCGATCAGGGGTGTGAGGCCGTTCATGACCAGCACGGCGAACATGAAGCCCTCCGGATACTTGCCGACGATTCGGATCAGCAGCGTGAGGGTCCCGACGCCGAGACCGAAGAGCCACATGCCGCGCCGGGTCAGCGGAGCGGTCACCGGATCGGTGGCGATGAAAAACGCGCCGAACAACAACGCGCCGCTTGCAAGATGATAGAAGGGTTGCACATAGGCATCCGAATTGACCAGGTAGGCGATCCCGGCGAAGACGAATGCCGAGAGCAGCACAGCGACGGGGATGTGCAGATCGATGGTTCGGCGGATCAGGAGATAGGCGCCGCCGAGCAGGGCGGCGATCGCGCTGGTCTCGCCGAGCGAGCCAGGAATGTTGCCTGTGACGGTCGAGAGGAACTGGCGCTCGTTGTAGATGTCGGCGCCGTTCTCATCCTTAATGGCGATCTTGCTCCAGCCCAGCGGGGTGGCCTGTGTTCGGGCATCGACCAAGTTATCGGGACCGACCTGCGGCAGGTTTGGGTCCATCGTTGCCGGCACGGTCCAGGTCGTCATCAGCATGCCGAAGGAGACCGTAAGGAAGGCCCGGCCGACCATGGCGGGGTTGAAGACGTTGGCCCCCAGTCCGCCGAAGGCCATCTTGCCGACGCCGACGGCGATCACCGAGCCGATGGCCGCCGTCCAGAACGGCAGGGCGGGCGGCAGCGACAGGCCCAGGATCACGCCGGTGACGACGGCGCTGAGGTCCCACAACGACCCGGGCTTTCTGCGGATCACGTTGGAGACCCACTCCGCGGCCGCGCACCAGACGACGCAGACGCCGATGAGCAGCAGGCCGCGAAGCCGGAAGTAGATGCCGGCGGCAACCAGCAGGGGGATCAGCCCGATGAGGACATCGAGCATGGCCCGTTGCGTCGACAGAGGCCTTCGGATGTGCGGGGCGAAGGAAACGGTGATGTCTTGTGGCATCGATTGAATCCTCGGTATCCTTTGTGGCGGCGGCGTGGGTCAACTCGGCATCTTCTTCTTCCGGCGAGCCAGGAAGATCTTGCCCGTCTTGATGTACCCGCTCAGGTCGATGTTCGCCGGGCAGACGTAGCTGCAGCAGCCACACTCGATACAGGCACTGATATAGTAGCTCTCGGCCACGTCCATGAGGCTGTTCTTCACGGCGTGGGCGATCTTCGTTGGGTTCAGGTTCTCGGGACAGGCCTGGAGACACCGGCCACAGCGGATGCACGGAGTTTGTCGCTGCTCGAATCGGCCCTTGCCGATCTGCTGCGTCGTCAGGACCATGACGGCGCCGCCGGTTTTGGTGATCGGCGTGCTCAGGTCGGCGATGGCGATGCCCATCATCGGCCCGCCTAGGACGACCTTCACCGCGTCGGCTGTCATGCCGCCACAGTGGTCGATCAACGCCTGCACGGTTGTCCCGATCGAGACGTAGTAGTTGCCCGGCCGGGCGACGCCCCAGCCGGTGACGGTGACGACGCGATGGGTCAGCGGCCGGCCGTGAACGACCGCATCGGCAATGGCGGCGGCCGTGGCGACGTTCGTGACGACCACGCCGATCATGGGCGGAATTCCACCGGTCGGCACGATCTTCTCGATGACGGCCCGAATAAGTTGCCGCTCGCCGCCCTGCGGATACTTGGTCTTCACGGGTACCACGCGGATGGCTGCCGACAGACCCAGCTTCTGGAGCGAGGCGTTCATCCGCTCGATGGCCTTGGGCTTGTTGTCCTCGATGGCGATGAAGATGTTCTTCGCTCCGCAAGCCCTCGCTACGAGCTGGACGCCGGTGATCACCTGTTCGGTCCATTCGAGCATGACTCGGTAATCGCAGGTGATGTACGGCTCACACTCGCAGCCATTGACGATCAGCGTTTCCTTGGGGGTCTTGGTATCAGGCTGAATCTTGATGCTTGTGGGAAAGCCGGCGCCGCCCATGCCGACGATCCCTGCATCGCGCACCGCCTCGCAAATCTGCTCCGACGTGTACGCGTCCGAGTCGAAGCCTTGAGGTCGCTGGAAGGGAGGCAGGGTCGGCTGAGTCGTCGATTCGGCCTCGACGATTACACCCATGGCCCGGCCAAGGACCGCGTGCGGCAGCAAAGATACGTCCTTGACCTTGCCGGCGGTCGGCGCGTGCACCGGCGCACAGACGAACGATTTGCACTCGCCGATCTGCTGACCCGCCGCTACGATATCGCCTTTCTTCACGGCCGGCTGGGCCGGGGCCCCGATGTGTTGACTCAGGAGTACGGCAAGCTCTTTCGCCGAAGGCCCGGGTTCGATTCCTCGATCCTCGGTGAGGTGCTTGCCCTCCGGCGGATGCACTCCGCCGGCGAAAGAGCGGCTGGGGTCTCCCAACGCGAAAGAATGCGTTTGGGGACCCCTGTCTTGTGTTGCTGCGGTCATACCGACGAGTTCCGAAAATCAGTTTTTTCGATGAGGTCGAGTCACGATATGCACGACCAACATCATCCCTGCCGTGGCGACCAGAGCCAGGACCAGCGCCAGCGGCGTCTCGTGCGGCCCGGCAACGACGCCGCGTACAAGCCATCCGAATCCCCCGAGCCCCGCCACGAACAGCAGGATAGGCAGCAGAAAGGCAACGAGCGCCGTGCGAGTCACCGGCGGACCTTCGCCGCAGCCGAGTTGCTCGTAGACCTTCGTGCAGTCGCGGACCTGATTGGGGTCCCCACACGCATCGGTTCGCGTTTGGGGTCCCCTGCATCCTTCGCAGGACTTGGATTGGGTCATCCTTTTCTCTACCACAAAGGCAAAACTGTTAATATAGTGATCACCCATTGGACTTTCAAGAAAAATCCGTTGTTTCACAGGAGTGGGTCGTCGTGAGAAGAACGGTCTGGGCAGCCGTGCATCTGGGCCTGGTTGTGCTGCTGTCGGGTTGCGCGATCAATCCGGTCACGGGGGATGAGGAGATGATGTTCTTCTCGCCCGAGAAGGACATTGCGCTCGGTCGTAAGTATGCGCCGCTCATCGAAAAAGAGCTTGGGGGGCGGATCGCAGATGAGAATCTACAGAACTATGTCAACCGGATCGGCCAGAGGATCGCGAGGGTCTGCCACCAGCCGGACCTGTCCTACCATTTCGCGGCCGTGGAGGAAGAAGGGGCCAACGCCATCGCCGTGCCCGGCGGCTATGTCTACATCACGCGGGGGCTGCTCAAGGAGCTCAAGTCCGAGGCACAGTTGGCCGCTGTGTTGGGCCATGAGGTCGGGCACGTCGTGGCTCGTGATACGATGGCGGCCATGAGCCGCCAGGTCGGCATGACCGCGATTCTGGCGGCTGCTGCGGTGGGAGACGCACCGGGGAATGTTACCCGGGCGACGGCTTTCATCAGCGGGGTGCTGACTTTGCAATACAGCCGCGAGGATGAAGAGGATGCGGACAAGACCGGCATGACGTACATGGTCCAGGCCGGCTACGATCCCAACGGCATGGTCGAGACCATGAAGATTCTCCAGGAGCTCCAAACCCTCCGGCCGATCGAGTTCTTCTCCACTCACCCCAATCCGGAGCGCCGAATCGCGTACCTGGAGGAGAGGATCGCCCGGCGGCACGCCGGGATGAGCGGCTTGAAGGTCGGCGCGGAAGAATACGCGGAGAGAGTCCTGGCGCCGCTGAGCCAGCCCCGGGATCGTGTCAACACGCAGATCCAGGAGGAGTGGGGGACAAAGTGAAAGCCGGCCCCCTGCTCGAAGGCCGGCTCTCTCGGGCTTGAAGCGTTGAACCAGGTCGGTGCCGTCCGGCGGAATCATCCTCCCTGCTGCATTTTGGCTTTGTTGGCTTCCCGCTGGGCCTCCGTGGCGCTGTGCTTGCACTTGGGACACCTGTCCTCGATATCCCCTGGGACGCTGCTGGCCTTGAAGACCTCGCCGCACTTTTCGCACTTGAAGGCCCGGACGATGCCATCCTTGCCGCATTCCTTGCACGTCAAGGGAAGAGCGACCGGCATGCCCGAAGGACTGGGTACGGTCTTCTCGCGGGATTCTTTGAGGAACTGTTTCAGGGACATTTCGTAGCCCTGTCCGCATTTGAGACACTTTACCCAGGTCATCTCGGTATCGGAGAGAGTATCCAGGCCCGCCCCGCCGCCACCGCGGGTCTTGACGAACACGATGACCGCTACGAGGATGCACACGCCGATGATACCGACATAAACCACGTTCTTCATAAGCAGACCTCCCATCAGTGCATGAGCAATTCGTTACATGTTGTATTGTGCCGCCTGTTCCAACGGAACCCGCCATGTCTTCGATCGGCGACATCAGCGAGCATGAAGATACTGTCGAACCTGCATCCTGTCAAACAGATGCTCCTGTCGAGATCGGGCGGCCCGCCATCTGCAGGATACGCGCCGGCTCTTCCGGAAAACCGGTCCGCGCGGACAGGTAGGCCGATTCCAATACGGCCATATTCCTGAGACTGTCGACGCCGTCGGCGGGAAACGGATGCTCATCAGGGGTCCGGAGGCTCTGCGCAAAGCTCTCCAGCAGGCGTTCCATGAGGACTTGCTCATCCTCCTGGTACTGCCATTTCTGGTCGTTCCGGCCGTCGCGGGCCGTGAGAGCGACCTCCGTATCCGTCAGTGCAAGTTTCCCGTCTTTGCCGTGGATTTCGACCACGATACGGGGAGCTCCGACTTCATTGTTGCGGGTGGCCGCGAGGCTGCCCATGAAGGCATCGCTGAACCTCATGGAGACGATGACCGTGTCTTCCGTCAGGCACAGTCGCTGTTGCTTGTCCGGGGCATGGTTGGTCTTGAGGGCGTACACCTGCTCGGGCAACGGAAAGTTCCAGAGAATCTGGTCCAGCACCTGGTAGCAATCGTGCAGCAGCACGCCCCCGCCCGCGACTTGGGGGTCGATCTGCCAGGGGGGGCGATCCGCATCGGCGAATGTACAGTAGGCCGCGATCAGGAAGATGTTCCCGAGCCGGCCCTGCGAGATCACGTCTCGAGCCGTGATGTAGCCGGCCTTGAATCGCCCTGAATTCGCGACGGCGAATTGCACGTTTTCGCCCTGGGCCAACTGCACGTACTCAAGCATCTCGCCAAAAGTCCTCGCGGGCGGCGTGGCCTTGAGGATGTTGAACTTCCTTCGGATGGCGGTCTTGATCTGCTCATCGCAGGCATGTGTCTCAGCCGCAACGAGCAGACAGTCAAGCTGGTTCTGCACGACCAACCGGCGATAGTCGTTGTACGCCTCGCACCCGAGTTCGGCGGCGGCTTTCTCGGCCTTCTGCTGGTCCAGGTCCGCCACCGCCCGGATCTGAAAAAGGCCGGTCGATACTGCGGCCTTGAGCATGCACTGGCCCGTCTCGTTCAGACCGAGAATGGCTGTAGTTAGACACTCTGAACCCATATCTCGGATTTCAATATGGACAAACGCGTTCTCTTATGTAAAGCTGCGCCGCAGTCAAGCCCGGACGCCGTTCTTGTTTGGAATGATGAAGTGCTCAGGCACAGGGAACTGTGAGCACAACAACAGCACCTCTTTACCGATCTCTTCGATCACGGATTCCTTGTCGATGTTCTCGGCGACGCGATGGATGAACGTGGCGATCTGCCGGGCCTCGGGTTCCTTCATGCCCCGAGTGGTGATTGCCGGGGTCCCCAGACGCAGGCCGCTCGGATTGAATGGCGGGGCCGGGTCGCCCGGCACCGTGTTGTAGTTGGTCACGATCCGGGCCCGATCGAGCGCCTTGGCGAGCTTCTTGCCAGGGATGCCCTTGTTCCGCAGGTCGATCAGCATGAGGTGGTTGTCGGTCCCGCCCGAGACGAGGTTGAACCCGCACTCCATCAGTCTCTCGGCCATGGCCTTGGCATTGGCGACGATCTGTCTGGCATAGGCCACGAATTCGGGGGTATCCGCCTCGGCCAACGCCACGGCAATCGCCGTGAGCGTGTGCATGTGCGGGCCGCCCTGCAGGCCGGGGAAGACGGCCCTGTCTACCTTGTCGGCGTGCTCGGCCTTGCACAGCAGCATGCCTCCACGGGGGCCCCGAAGCGTTTTATGGGTCGTTGTCGAGACGACGTCGGCGTATGGCACAGGGCTCTTGTGGATGCCCGCGACCACCAGGCCGGCGATATGGGCGATATCGCTGATGAGGTAGGCCCCGACCTCCCTGGCGATCTGGCCGAAGATCTCGAAATCGATCTCGCGCGGATAGGCTGTGGCGCCGGAGATGATGATCTTGGGCCTGTGCTTCTTGGCCATATCCCGGATCATGTCGTAGTCGAGCCGACCGGTTTGCGTGTTGATCTCATAAGGGACCGAATTGAAGATCTTGCTGGTCATCGAGACCTTCCAGCCGTGGGTGAGGTGTCCGCCATGGACGAGCGACATTCCCATGATTGTCTCGTGCGGCTGGATCAGTGCAGCATAGGCGGCCAGATTGGCGACGGAACCCGAGTACGGTTGGACGTTCGCATGGTCGGCCTTGAAGAGCTTTTTGGCCCGCTCCTGGGCGAGCTTCTCGATCAGGTCGGTGACCTGCTGGCCTTCGTAGTATCGCTTGCCGGGGTAGCCCTCGGCGTACTTGTTCGTCAGGCAGCTTGATGTGGCCATCATCACGGCCCGGGAAACATAATTTTCCGAGGGAATCAGACGGATGGCCCCGCTCTGGCGGGCTTCCTCCTGTCGTATCAACTCATAGATCTGCGGATCGTACTGCTCGAGGGCTGTCCTCATGAAGATCTTCTCCGGAGCACACCATAACGCGGAATCTCAGCCGGACCTGCTTGGCCTTGCGGCTGTTCCGGAGTCCTTATAACACCGCATCGGATCGCATACAAGCATTTATTCATTGACAAATTCGTGCCGATCGCTACGATAGCGATGGATACATCATTTGGAAGGACAATCACTTAGCGACATTATGGCTGAATCGGATGCTCACGTGCAATCGCAAGCCAGGGGCCACTTCGAGCGAGCCCGCCGGGCGTCTGAGGCGGGTGACTTCGACGGCGCCATTGATGCCTATCTGGACGGTCTTCGATTTGCGCCGGACGATGTGGCGGAAGGCCACATAGAGCTTCGCGTCCTGGCGCTGCAGAGGCAGGAGCGGGGCGGGGCCAAACCCTCACTCGAGGAGGTGAGCCGTCGGCTCTCTGGCGGCGATACCCCCCTGGAAAAGATGCTCAACGCCGAGTATCTGCTTGCCATGGACCCGGAGCACCTGGCCTACGGCGAGGCCCTGCTCCAGGCGGCGGTCGCCGGGGGCTACCGCGAGGCTGCCAAGTGGATTGCCGATTTGGTGTTTCTGGCGAACAACAACGCGGCCAAGCCGTCCGTTAGCCTCTACATAGACTTACGAGACGCCTACGCTGCCGTCGGGCAGCTCAATCGGGCTGCGGCGGCCTGCCAGCGTGCGATTCGCCTCAAGCCGCACGACAAGGAATTGCTGAACGACCTGAAGCAATTGCGGGCCAGACTCACCTCCGGCTCCAGAGCCCACAAGGCCCTCGGCGCCGAGAACAAGCCCGTGCCGCACCGCAAACGAGTGAAAAGCGACGAGAAAGAGGCCGAAGGTGAGGTGGATGCCGACACACGCCGCGAGGCGGCCATGGTGCAGACCTCGAACGAGCAGCAAATGGCGGAGGCCAAGGCGTTCTTTGCCAACGCCCGCAAGGCAGCCGAAGGCAAGCAATACGACTATGCCATCGATATGTATCTCAACGGCCTGAGCCGGGCCCCCGATGCCGTGGAGGAAGGCCATCTGCCGCTGTGCGAACTGGGCCTCCAGAGGCGAGGAAAGGGCGGCAAGAAGCCCTCCATGATGGAGAAAGTCAAGCGGATGCGGGGCAAAAGTCCCCTGGAGCAGATGCTCAACGCCGAGTACCTGTTCGTCAAGAACCCCGACAATCTCGCGTATGCCGAGGCGATGCTCAAGGCGGCCGTCGAGGGGGGGTATATGAGGACCGCCCATTGGATCGCCAACCTGATCTTTCAAACGAACAACGCCCTGGAAAAGCCCTCTCTGCAAACCTACTTGCTGCTGAAGGACTCCTACAAGGCGCTGGGACAGTATGACAAGGCCGTGGCGGCCTGCCAGCGGGCCTATCGGATGAAGCCGGAGAGCAAGGAACTGGCGGATGAGTACAAGAATCTGTCGGCCGAGCTGACCATGGCCAAAGGCAATTACACCGTCAACGGCGATTTCCGTCAATCCATCCGGGATCAGGAGACCCAGGCCAAGCTCTATGCGAAGGATCGCATCCTCAAGACGGAGGATTATCGCATCTCGGCCGTCGAGGATGCCCGCAAGGAGTATGCCCGCGAGCCGGACCAGCCGAAGAACATCTTCACCCTGGCGGAGGCCCTGGCGGATCTGGAAACTGAGAAGTCCGAGAATGAGGCGGTCCAGTTGCTCGAAGATGCCTACGTCCGCTGCCATGAGTTTACCTTCAAGGAGCGTGCCGGCCTGTTGAAGATTCGGCAGCTCCGCCGCAAACTGCGGGAGGCCAGAAAGCAGCTTGAGGCCCGGCCGGACGACACCGAGGCGAAGGAACGCATGGCGGACCTGACGGCTACGCTGAACGATGCGGAGATGGAGCATTATCGCCTGTGCGTGGAGAACTACCCGACGGACCCGGCCCACAAGTACGAATATGCATTGCGGCTGATGCAGAATCAGCGATACAATGAGGCCATTCCGCTCTTCCAGGACGCCCAGAAGGACCCGCGACGCAAGATTTCGTCGATGGACAAGGTGGGGTATTGCTTCCTGATGAAGGGCTGGTATGCTGACGCCGTCGATGTGTTTACTCAGGCCATTGATGCGTACGAAATAAAAGAAGATGCAGTGGCCAAGGAGTTGCGGTATAATCTGGCCCGTGCGTATGAAGAGCAGGGTGAGAACGGAAAGGCCTTGGAGGTCTATCGCAAGATCGCCCAACTCGATTTTTCATATAAGGACGTCGGTAAAAGAGTCGATCGGCTGCGGGCCGGGGCGGACAAGACGGGCCCCGCGACGCAGACGCCCGAGGCAACGTAGCAGTCAACCTCTCGGTGGATAGTGATTAGAATATAGCTGTACAGGAGACCAAAGTGGCACATTCGTTATCGGCAAAAAAGAGAGTCAGGCAGAACACCAGAAAGCGGACGTTGAACCGGTCTCGCAAGAGCCAGGTCAAGACCCAGATCAAGCACCTTGAAACGACCATGGACGAGGGCAACGTGGCGGCCGCCCAGGAGCAGTTCCGGCAGCTCACCAAGAAACTGGACAAAGTGGCGTCCACGAGCACGATGCACAAGAAGACCGCCGCGAGAAAGAAATCCCGCCTGGCCAAGAAGCTCAACGCCTTGAAGGCAAAGCAGAAGGCCTGACCGCCTCGGCGCACTCTCTTTCTGCCGTACAATTATGGTGGCAACGGCACAAGTTCACAGCACCCGGTCGAAGTCGATTCGACGGGGTGCTGCTCTTTTGTTAGGGGAGAGCACGGATGCCTCAAATCTACAAGGATCGAATCCTCAAGTTCCTCAAGCGCCAGGAGTACCGGCCGCTCAAGCTCGCCCAGTTGGCCAGGGCGCTCGGCGTCAGCGATGACGCCTACACCGAGTTCAAGACCGCGTTCGACGATCTGCGCCGGGCGGGCCGCGTCGTCATGGGCTCGGGGAATGCTATCACGCTGCCCGCGATGGCTGGACAAGTGACCGGCATCTTCCGGTCGAACCCGAAAGGCTTCGGATTCGTCTGTCCGCTGGAGCCCAACGCGCACGGCGACCTGTTCATCCCGCCCGACGCCACCGCCGACGCCATGAATGGCGACACCGTCCTGGCCAAGGTCAATCGCAAGGGGAAACGCGGCCTCGAAGTCCGCTATACGGGCGAGGTCCTGGAGGTTCTCGAACGCGCGAACAACCGATTTGTCGGGACCCTGGTCCGCCACCCGGAGTCTTGGATCGTCCAGCCGGACGGCAGCCGGTTCACCGAGCCGATCGTCGTGGAGGACATCACCGCCAAGAACGCCCGCGAAAAGGACAAGGTGGTCGTCGAGATTCTCTCCTACCCGACCGAAAAGTATCTGGCTCGCGGCGTGATCGTCGAGGTGCTCGGCCGCGCCGGGCAGTACGATGCGGAAATCGCGTCGATCCTGCACCAGTTCCACCTGCCGAGCCAGTTCGAAGCCGACTGCCTGGAACAGGCGAGGTCGGCTGCGACGAGCTTCGATCCCGAGCAGGCGGCTGGTCGCGAGGACATCACCGACAAGGTAATCGTCACGATTGACCCGCCGGATGCGAAGGACTTCGACGACGCCATCAGCCTCGAAACGGGCTCGCAGGGCCACTGGGTTCTCGGCGTTCATATCGCCGACGTCAGCCACTTCATCCCGAAGGACTCGCCCCTGGACGATCAGGCCCGCGAGCGGGGCAACAGCATCTACCTGCCCGGCAAGACCATCCCCATGCT